>DATBGW010000220.1:0-5939 GCA_036557765.1 Actinoplanes sp. | reverse complement strand
CGGCGGCCAGGCCGGCCCCGCCGGCGAACACCGACAGCCGGCGCAGGAC
The DNA here is from genome assembly GCA_036557765.1 of Actinoplanes sp. GTDB lineage: Bacteria > Actinomycetota > Actinomycetes > Mycobacteriales > Micromonosporaceae > Actinoplanes. The sequence continues at coordinate 5,890 of DATBGW010000220.1, read as the reverse complement.
GGCCCGTTCGGCGTCGGTGAGCAGTTCCCAGCTCCAGTCGACCACCGCGCGCAGCGTCTTGTGCCGCGGCAATGCGGTACGGCTACCGCTGGTCAGCAGGCGGAACCGGTCGTCGAGCCGGCCGGCGAGCTGGTCGATGGACATGGTGCGCAACCGGGCCGCGGCGAGCTCGATCGCCAGCGGCATCCCGTCCAGCGCCCGGCAGATCCGCGCCATCGTCGACACGGTGTGTTCGCCGGCGGCGAGATCCTTGCGCACCGCGCCGGCCCGGTCGCGCAGCAACCGGACGGCCGGCGAGGTAGCGACCTCGGCCGCACTGTCGTCGGTGGGCACGGCCAGCGGCTCGACCAGCCACAGCGCCTCACCGGTGAGGCCGAGCGGTTCCCGGCTCGTCGCCAGGATCCGCAGCCGCCGGCACTCCCCGAGCACCCGATCGGCGAACTTCGCCGCCGCGTCGATCACGTGCTCGCAGTTGTCCAAAATCAGCAGGGCCTCCCGCTCGCGGATCGCGGCGATGAGCCCATCCGCCGGATCCGCGTTCGGCGCCGTGCCGAGCAGAGCGTCCCGGAGCCCCAGCGCCGTGAGCGTCGTCTGCGACACGTCACCGTCCGCGCCGATGGCGGCGAGTTCCACCAGCCAGACGCCGTCCGGCAGGTCACCGGCCATTCTGCGCGCGGTTTCGGTGGCCAGCCTGGTCTTGCCCGACCCGCCCGGCCCGATCAACGTGGTCAGCCGATGCTCCGCGATGAGCTCGCGGACGGCGGCGACATCAGCGTCCCTGCCCACGAAACTGGTGAGCTCGGCGCGCAGGTTGGTCTTCCGGTCCTCCGCCCGCCGCCCCACCTCACCCCGCAGTAATGCGACGTGCAGGCCGGACAACTCCGGCGAGGGGTCCACGCCGAGCGCGTCGGCAAGCGCTTCCCTCGTTCGTTCGTACGCCAGGAGGGCCTCGGCGTCGCGACCGGCCGCCACCAATGCGCGCATCAATGCGGCGACCAGCGGTTCCCGCAGCGGATGCGCGGTCACCGCGTCGGTCAGTTCCGCGACCACCTCCGCGCCGCGGCCGAGATCCAGCTCCGCTTCGAAGCGTTCCTCCATCGCCGTCAGACGCAAGCCCTCGAGCCGCGTCACCGCGGCGTCGAACGCCTTGCTGTCCTCCAAACCGACATCCTGCATTGCCGCACCGCGCCACACCGCGAGCGCGTCGCGCAACAGCCGAACGCGCGGTAGACCCGCCTCCCGGCGGGCCCGCCCGAGAAGGCGTTCGAACCGGAGGGCGTCGACGGCGTCGGGATCCACCACCAACCGGTAGCCGCCCGTGTGCCCCTCGATCACCCCTCCCGGCAATGCCTTCCGGAGCCGGGAGGCCAGGCGTTGCAGGGCGTTCGCCACGTCGGCGGGCGGATTCGGACCCCAGATCCAGTCGATGAGCGTCGCCTTCGAGACGACGCGGCCCGGTTCAAGCGCCAGGGCGGTCAGCAGCGCGCGCAACCGGGCGCCCGGCACGTCGGCCACGGTGCCGTCGTCCATCCGGACCTCGAACGGTCCGAGCATCCCGATCTGCACGCGCCAATTCTCCCACTGCGGTCACGCACGTGACCGTTCCCGCCGCTCGGCCTGCCCTTCTCGCCGATCTTGGACTTGTGGTTGGCACAAACACCTATGAAACAGACATAAAGGCAACCACAACTCCAAGATCGGCGGGACCTGTCGCGGCGGTCAACGCTGTCTGAAACGGCGAGCGGCGCCGGTGGATGCCACCGCTACGATGAGTGCGGGCAAGGGAGGCGGCCATGCCGGAACCCATCAAAACCATGTCGGAACCCATCCGCGCGGCGACGATGGCGGACGTGGCCCGGACCCTCGGTCTCTCGCATCAGACCGTGTCGCGAGTGCTCAACGACCACCCGTCCGTACGCCCGGACACCCGGGCCCGCGTGCTCAAGGCGATCGAGGACCTCGGTTACCGGCGCAATCCCGCCGCCCGCGCGCTGGTCACCCGGCGGTCGCAGACGATCGGCGTGGTCAGCTTCGACACCACGCTGTACGGCCCGGCGAGCACGCTGGCCGGCATCGAGCACGCCGCGCAGAACGCCGGGTATTTCGTCAGCGTCGCGATCGCCAAGGACGTCGCCGTCGAGACCGTACGCGACGCGATCGAGCGGCTGATCACGCAGAGCGTCGAGGGCATCATCGTCATCGCGCCGCTGTTCGGCACCGTGGAGGTGTTGCCGCCGCCGAGCCGTAGCCTGCCGGTCGTGATCGTGGAGAGCGGGAGCGCGCCGGGCCTGACGTCGGTGCGGGTGGACCAGGTCGAGGGCGCCCGGGTGGTCACCCGGCATCTGCTGGACGAGGGCGCCTCGACGGTCTGGCACGTGGCCGGGCCGGCGAACTGGATCGAGGCGGAGGCCCGGGTCGCCGGCTGGCGGACGGAGCTCGAACGCGCCGGCGCGCGTGTCCCGGCGGTGCTGCGCGGCACGTGGCGGCCGGAGTCCGGGTACGAAGCCGGCCGGCGGCTGGCCCGGCGGGCCGGCGTCGAGGCGGTGTTCGTCGGCAACGATCAGATGGCGCTCGGCCTGCTCCGCGCGTTCCACGAAGCGGGCGTACGGGTGCCGGAGGACGTGCTGGTGGCCGGCTTCGACGACGTGCCCGAGGCGGCGTTCTACACGCCGCCGCTGACCACCGTGCGGCAGGATTTCCCGGCGGTCGGCCGGCGCAGCATCGACCTTCTGCTCGATCAGGTACGGCCCGGTGGCGCGGCGCCCCGGCAGGCGATTCTGCCGCCCGAACTGGTGGTACGGCAGAGCTCGTTGCGGCCTTGACTTCGCTGAATGTTAACGCTAACAATCCAGGGAGATGTGAGCGTTGACACGTCCAGCGGAAGGCGGCCGGCCGCATGAACCCCAGCGTGGACTCGATGCGCCGGCAGGTCAGTGATCTGCACGCCGAGCTGGTCCGGTACAACCTGGTCGCGTGGACCGCCGGGAACGTGTCCGGTCGGGTGCCGGGGACCGACATGTTCGTGATCAAGCCCAGCGGCGTGGACTACGACGACCTCAAGCCGGACGCGATGATCGTCTGCGATCTGGACGGCACGGTCCTTGAAGGCGACCTGTCGCCGTCCAGCGACACCGCGGCGCACGCGTACGTGTACCGGGAGATGGCCGAGGTGGGCGGCGTGGTGCACACCCATTCGCCGTACGCCACGGCCTGGGCGGCGCGGGCCGAGCCGATTCCCTGTGTGCTCACCGCGATGGCCGACGAGTTCGGTGGCGCCATCCCGGTCGGGCCGTTCGCGCTGATCGGCAACGACGACATCGGCCGCGGTGTCGTCGCGACGCTGCGCGGATCCCGGTCGCCGGCCGTGCTCATGCGCAACCACGGTGTTTTCACGGTGGGCCGGGATGCCCGCGCGGCGGTGAAGGCGGCGGTCATGTGCGAGGACGTGGCCCGCACCGTCCACCTCTCCCGGCAGCTCGGCGAGCCGCTGCCGATCGCCCAGTCCGATGTGGATCGGTTGTACGACCGCTACCAGAACGTGTACGGCCAGCGTTAGGAGGCATCCGCATGCACCGGATCTGGTTCCTCACCGGAAGTCAGGGCCTGTACGGCGAGGACGTGCTCGGGCAGGTCGCCGCGCAGTCCCAGGAGATCGCCAAGCAGCTGGACAACGCCGCCGATATCCCGTGCGACGTGGTGTGGCGGCCGGTGCTCACCGATGCCGGCGCGATCCGGCGGGCCTGTCTCGACGCCAACGCCGACGACGCGGTAGTGGGTGTCGTCGCGTGGATGCACACGTTCTCGCCGGCGAAGATGTGGATCGGTGGCCTCGACGCACTGCACAAGCCGTTGCTGCACCTGCACACCCAGGCCAATGTCGAGCTGCCGTGGGCCGACATCGACATGGACTTCATGAACCTCAACCAAGCAGCGCACGGCGACCGGGAGTTCGGCTACATCCAGACCCGCCTCGGCGTGCCGCGCAAGACCGTCACCGGGCACGTCAGCGATCCCGCCGTCGCGGCGCGGATCGGCGTGTGGGCGCGGGCCGCCACCGCCGCGACCGCGCTGCGGACGATGCGCCTGGCAAGGTTCGGGGACAACATGCGGGACGTGGCGGTGACCGAGGGCGACAAGGTGGAGGCCGAGCTGCGGTTCGGCGTCTCGGTCAACACGTACGGCGTCAACGATCTGGTCGCCGCGGTCGACGCAGCCGCCGACGCGGACGTCGACAAGCTGGTCGCCACCTACGAGGACAGCTACGACGTCGTTCCGGAGTTGCGCCGCGGTGGCGACCGGCACGAGTCGCTTCGCTACGGCGCCCGCATCGAGCTCGGCCTGCGGTCCTTTCTGGACGGCGGCGGCTTCACCGCGTTCACCACGAACTTCCAGGACCTCGGCGGCCTACGCCAGCTGCCCGGCCTAGCAGTACAGCGGCTGATGGCCGACGGCTACGGTTTCGGCGGCGAGGGTGACTGGAAGACGTCGGTCATGCTCCGCACCTGCAAGGTCATGGCGGACGGCCTGCCCGGCGGAACGTCCTTCATGGAGGATTACACGTACCATCTCGTGCCCGGTCAGGAGAAGGTCCTCGGCGCGCACATGCTCGAGGTGTGCCCGTCCATCGCGGTGGGCCGCCCGCGTCTGGAGATCCATCCGCTCGGGATCGGCGACCGTGAGGATCCGGTCCGCCTGGTCTTCGACGCCGCTTCCGGCCCGGCCGTGGTCATCGGCATCGCCGACATGGGGGAGCGGTTCCGGTTCGTCGGCAACGAGATCGACGTGGTCGAACCGGACGCACCCCTGCCCAAGCTCCCGGTCGCCCGCGCCGTCTGGCGGCCGGCGCCCGATCTGCGGACCGCCACCGAGGCGTGGCTGACCGCCGGCGGGCCGCACCACACCGTTCTGTCCACTGCGTTGACGGCTGAGCACCTGTGGGACTTCGCCGAGATGACCCGCACCGAGCTCGCGCTGATCGACGCCGACACCAGGATCCGGCGATTCACCCAGGAACTGCGCTGGAACCAGGCGTACTACCGGCTCGCCAACGGGCTCTGATCTCACCACCTTCACCCCTCGAAGGGCTGCCCACAAATGAACAGTCCCATCACACGCCGAACCCTCTTCCGGGGTGCGCTCGCCGGCATCGGCGCCGCCGCCCTCGGTGGGTGTTCCTCACCCGTAGGGGCCGGCCTCGTCAGTACCCCCCTTGACCCCGGCACCGTCCAATACTGGAACCTGTTCGGTGGCGGCGACGGTGTCCGCATGCAACAGATGCAGGCGGGTTACGAGAAGAGCCATCCCAACATCCCGCTCCAGGCGGTCACCTTGGCCTGGGGCAACCCGTACTACACCAAGCTGTCGCTGGCCACCGTCGGCGGTAAACCCCCGAACGTGGCGGTGGCACACCTGACCCGGATGAAGATCCTGCAGGAGGCCGACCTGCTGCAGGAACTGCACCCCGACGACCTGGCCCGCAACGGCATGACGCCGGAGAAGTTCAACAAAAGGGCCTGGGAGGCCGGTCTGGTGGACGGGAAGATCTACGCGATCCCGATCGACACCCATCCGTGGGTGCTGTTCTACAACACGAAGATCTGTGGCCAGGCCGGCCTACTCGACGGCGCCGGCAAACTCAAGACGATCCAGGGCCCGGACGCCTTCATCGACGCCCTCACCAAGGTCAAGCAGGTCACCGGCCAATACGGTGCTACACATGGCATCAACGCCGACACGGCCACCCCGTGGCGGTTCTTCCAGACGCTGTATTCGCAGCTCGGCGGTGAGGTACTGGCCGAGAACGGCACCAAGGTGGTGCTGGACGACGCCAAAGCGAAGCAGGTCCTCGACTTCATGAAGTCGCTGACCGTGGACAAGAAGTTGATGCCGG
>DATBGW010000219.1:0-11315 GCA_036557765.1 Actinoplanes sp. | reverse complement strand
GCCGACCACATCGGTGTGCTCCGCCGGCTGCTGATGGACTCGGACAGCTTCGCCGGGGAGATCATTTTCACGTTCGACGGCGACGCGGCCGGGCAGAAGGCGGCGCTGCGCGCGTTCCAGGAGGACCAGCGGTTCGTCGGGCGGACGTTCATCGCGGTCAGCCCGGACAACATGGACCCGTGCGAGCTGCGCCTGGCCAAGGGCGATCTGGCGGTACGGGATCTGGTCGCGCGGCGGGAGCCGCTTGTCGACTTCGCGTTGCGGCAGGTGCTGTCCCGCTTCGACCTGGACACCGTCGAGGGCCGGGTGGAGGCCATGCGCCGGGCCGCACCCCTGGTAGCCAAGATCAAAGACCGGGAGAAGCGGCCCGAGTACGCCCGCAAGCTCGCCGGCGACCTCGGCATGGACGTCGAGCCGGTCCAGCGGGCGGTGGCCAAGTACGCGGGCGGCGGCGACACCCCGCCGCGCATCCCGGCCCAGCCCACCGACAGCCCGCAGCGCCTGGTCGAGCGGGAGGCGCTGAAACTTGCACTGCAGGCGCCGGTGCTGGCCGGCCCGATGTTCGACGCGATCGGCCCGGACATGTACGGCGACCCGGTGTGCCAGGCGGTACGGGCGGCGATCGCGGCCGCCGGCGGCACGGCGGCGGCCACCGGTGGGGTGGTGTGGATCGAGGCGGTCCGGGACGCCTGCGCCGATCTCGGCGCCAAGGCGCTGGTCGGCGAGCTCGCGGTGGAGCCGCTGCGCGCCGACGGTGAGGCGAATCCGCATTATGTCGCCCGCTACCTCTCTGAGCTGCAGTTGCCGTCGGCCACCTCCCGCATCCGGAACGTCAAGTCACGCATGCAACGCATGAACCCCGTCGCGCATCAGGACGAATACCTCGCCCTGGCCGGGGAGCTGTTCTCCCTCGAGCAGCACGCCCGCGCGTTGCGCGAGCAGGCAGCGGGTGGATGGTGAGCTTCCTGCAGCGGCGGCCCAAACTGCCCGCGGCGCTGCGCCCGCCGCTGGACTCCGACGAGCGGGTGCTGGCGTGGGCGGCGTTCGGGCCGGACCAGGCGGTGGTGGCCACCACCCGCGGTGTCTGGCTGCCGGACCGTGGGCGGCTGGGCTGGCACCAGATCCACAAGGCCGCCTGGTCCGGCCGCGAGCTGCGGATCACCCCGGCCGAGGTGGCCGAGGAACGGTCCGGCTACACCGTGCTGGTGGACGCCCCGGTGCTGACATACCTGCTGCTGGAGCCGGGAGAGGTGCCCGACCAGGTCCGCACCCGGGTGACCCGCTCGGTGGCGTACACGGCGCACCATCCGCTGCCGGCCGGCGGCGTACGGGTCGTAGGCCGGCGGGTCAGCGGCACCGACGGGCTGACGTGGTCGGTCCGCTATGACCCGGGCACGCCCGTCGACGCGGAGCCGGTCGTCGCAATCACCGGCGAGTTGGTCGGCGCCGCGCGGGAGGCCACGGCCCCGCCGGCGTAAACCTGTCGGACCCCCACAGTAGGGTCGGCCCAGTGAGCGACGAACCCCTCATCCACGCTCGTGGCCTCGTGAAGCGCTTCGGCGAATTCACCGCCGTCGACGGCATCGACGTGGACGTCCGGCGCGGCGAGGCGTTCGGCTTCCTCGGCCCGAACGGCGCGGGAAAGAGCTCGACCATGCGGATGGTGGGCTGCGTGTCCCCACCCAGCGACGGGGTGCTGCGCATCCTCGGGCGCGACCCGCAGCGCGACGGCCCGGCCATCCGGGCCCGGCTCGGCGTCTGCCCCCAGCTGGACAACCTCGACGTCGAGCTCACCGTCCGGGAAAACCTCACGACGTACGCACGGTTCTTCGGCATCCCGCGCCGGATCGCCCGCCGGCGGGCCGACGAGCTGCTCGATTTCGTGCAGCTCTCCGAGCGGGCGGACAGCAAGGTGGAGCCGCTGTCGGGCGGCATGAAGCGCCGGCTCACGATCGCCCGGGCGCTGGTCAACGAGCCGGAGATCGCCCTTCTCGACGAGCCGACAACCGGCCTCGACCCGCAGGCCCGCCACCTGGTGTGGGAGCGGCTGTTCCGGCTCCGACAGCAGGGCGTCACGCTCGTGTTGACCACCCACTACATGGACGAGGCTGAGCAGTTGTGCGACCGGCTGGTCGTGATGGACGGCGGCCGGATCGTGGCCGAGGGCTCGCCGCGCACGCTGATCGAGCGATATTCCACCCGCGAGGTCGTCGAGCTGCGCTTCGCCGGCGAGTCGCAGGAGGCGTTCGCCGACAAGCTGGCCGGGCTGGGGGAGCGGCTGGAGGTGCTGCCGGACCGCATCCTGCTGTATGTGGCGGACGGCGACGCTGCCGTCGACGAGGTGCAGCGCCGGGCGCTCCGGCCGGCCAGCGTCCTGGTCCGGCGCAGCACGCTCGAGGACGTCTTCCTGCACCTGACCGGCCGGACGTTGGTGGACTGATGACCGCCACCCTGTCCGTGCTGGAGTACCACCTGATCGGCTACCGCCGGACCTGGCGGGGCAGCGTGCTGTCGTCGTTCGTGCTGCCACTGCTCACCATGCTCGGCTTCGGCGTCGGCGTCGGGGCGTATGTGACCGGCGGCGTGCAGGGCGTGCCGTACCTGGACTGGATCGTGCCCGGGCTGATCGCGTCCACCGCAGTGCAGGTCGGCATGGGTGACTCGACGTGGCCGGTGCTCAGCAATTTCGAATGGGCCCGGGTGTACTACGCACAGGCGTCGGCGCCGCTCCGGGTCGCCGACATCCTGGACGGGCACCTGGCGTTCGTCGTGTTCCGGACGATCACGAGCTGCGCCGCGTTCCTGCTGATCGCGTCCGCGTTCGGCACGCTGCACTCGTGGTGGGCGCTGGCCACCCTGCCGATCGCCGCGCTGGTCGGGCTCGCGGTCGCCACGCCCACATTCGCGTACGCGTCGAGCGTCAGCAGCGACAGCTATCTCGCGATCCTGTTCCGGGTCGGGCTGATCCCGATGTCGCTGTTCTCCGGCGTGTTCTTCCCGATCGGGTCGCTGGCCGAGCCGCTGCGCTGGATCGCGTACGTGCTGCCGCTGTGGCACGGCGTCGACCTGTGCCGGGCGGCCACGCTGGGCATCCCGCCGGACTGGTCCGTGGCCGGCCACCTGCTCTACCTGACCGCCTGGACGGGCGCCGGGTGGCTGCTGGCGTACCGCCGCTTCGCGCGCCGGCTCGCGGTATGACGATCCCGGCTCGCAGTGAAGCCTCCCGGCTCGAGTGTGAAGCCTCCCGGCTCGAGCGTGAAGCCTCCCGGCTCGAGTATGAAGATCCCCGCGATCTTGGAGTTGTGGTTGCCCTTATGCCCGTTCCGTCAGGCTTTGTGCCAACCACAACTCCAAGATCGCGGGAGAGGGAAGTGATGCGATGGTGACGTTGGTGCTCCCGCGGCTGGTGTCCTTCGAGGGCGCCGGCCGACGGTCGTCGTCGATCGTCGAGCGCAACCTGGCCGCCCTGCGCTCGGCGTACTGGGTGGTGATGGCCACCGGTTTCCTTGAGCCGGTCATGTACCTGTTCTCGATTGGTGTCGGGGTCGGCCGGCTGGTCGGGACGCTTCCGCTGCCGGACGGCACGGTAGTGGGGTACTCGGAGTTCGTGGCGCCGGCAATGCTGGCCGCCTCCGCCATGACCGGTGCGCTGTCGGAGACCACGTTCAACTTCTTCGGGAAGATGAAGTTCATGAAGCTGTACGACGGGATCCTCGCGACCCCGGTACGGCCCATGGAGATCGCGCTGGGCGAGCTGGCCTGGGCGATGATCCGCGGCAGCATCTATTCCGCCGCGTTCCTGGTGATCATGGTCGTCATGGGACTCACCTCGGCCGGCCTGGCCGTGGTGGCGTTTCCCGCGGCGATGCTGGTCGGCTTCGCCTTCGGCGGCGCCGGCATGGCGCTGTCCACCTTCATGCGCACCTGGCAGGACTTCGATCTGATGGCGTCGGCGCAGTTCGCGCTGTTTCTGTTCTCCGGGACGTTCGTGCCGGCGCAGTCCTATCCGGCGGTGCTGCGCTGGGTGGTCGAGATCACGCCGCTGTACCGCTCGGTCGACCTGGTGCGGGGCGTCACCACCGCGTCGTGGAGCTGGGTGCAGCTGGTCGACGTCGCGTACCTGCTCGCCCTCATCGCGCTCGGCCTGGTGGTCGCGGGCCGCCGGATGGGGACGCTGCTGTGCAAATGATGCCGCGCCGCCATTAGTTGCCGTGTGACATGCGGTTAGATCCCGCGCGCTGCGGGAACAGCACCTTAGGTCGCATATCGCACGCGAGACGGCGGCCCACGACGCAGCAGCGCCCGGAAGGACATCCCGCGATGAAGCTTTTCCACAAGGCCGACGACGCGAAGGACGACGCGCGTCCAGCCGACGACGATAAGGTCCGCGACCGCGCCGGCACCGGCGACAACCTGGACCTCGCGGCGGCCGCCACCACCAAGACGGGCGAAGACCGGGACAACGACCTGTCCGCGCCATCGCCGGACGCCGGCCCGGACAGTCCCACCGAGCTGAAGGGCAAGGGGCTGTTCGCCGCGATCAAGCGCACGTTCAAGCAGTTCTCCGAGGACAACATCTCGGACTGGGCGGCCGCGCTCACCTACTACGGCGTGCTGTCGATCTTCCCTGGCGTGCTGGTGCTGGTCTCGCTCCTGGGCATGCTCAGCAACAACGGTCAGCAGACAGTGCAGAGCACGGTCAATGAGATCGTGCCGAACGAACAACTCAAGAACCTGGTGACCGTCGTGCTCGGCCAGGTCAAGGATTCGGGCGGGGCGGGCATCGCGGCGATCATCGGTATCGTCGTCGCGTTCTGGTCGGCGTCCGGTTACATCGCCGCGTTCATGCGGGCGTCCAACGCCGTGTATGACGTGCCGGAGGGCCGGCCGATCTGGAAGACCCTGCCGATCCGGCTCGGCGTGACCGCGGTGGTCGGCCTCATGCTGGTGGCGTCGGCGGTCATCGTGGTGTTCACCGGTGACCTCGCCCAGGTGGTCGGCGAGAAGCTCGGCATGGGCGGCGTCGCGGTCACCGTCTGGAGCATCGCCAAGTGGCCCGTGCTGATCATCCTGATCAGCCTGATGTTCGCGATCCTGTACTGGGCTTCGCCGAACGCCAAGACCGGCGGCTTCAGGTGGGTCAGCCCGGGCGGCATCTTCGCGGTCGTGCTGTGGATTCTCGCCTCGGCGGCGTTCGCCATCTATCTGGGCAACTTCGCCAACTACAACAAGACGTACGGCACGCTGGGCGGCGTCATCGCGTTCCTGGTGTGGCTATGGATCTCCAACATCGCCATCCTGCTCGGTGCCGAGCTGGACGCCGAGCTGGAACGCGGCCGTGCCATCGCGGCCGGCCACCGCCCCGACGACGAGCCGTTCCTCGAGCTGCGTGACGATCGCAAGATCAAAAAGGGCAGCGAGCAGGGATTGAGTACGCAGTAACCGCACCCGCGCCGGAACGCCCGCGTCCCCTTGGGACGCGGGCGTCACCGTTTCGGGTGGTCCGAACGTGCACGAGTCGCACGGAACGTACGCCGCTGATCCGAGCGGCGGTTGAGTCTCGTATCCGACAGCAGACACGGTAAGCAAGGACCGGTCCACGGAGGACGCTGATGCGGTTACGCCACCACACCGGCCGGACGGTCAATCTCAGCGCCGGCACGATTTTGCACCCCGCGCGGGACCTGAGCGATGTGATCGAGCAGCTGGACAGCTACGCGTCGAAGGTCCGTGACCGGCTGGGCGCCGACACGCTCGGTGTGAGCCTGTGGCTGCCGCCGGCGCTCACCGCCACGCTGGCCGTCGAGTCGCGCAGCCGAGCCCGGCTACGCGCCGAATTGGACGCTCGCGGCCTCGAGGTGGTGAGCCTGTCCGGCGTGCGGTACGGCGACGGTGCGCCGGACTGGAGCAACCCGGCGCGGCTGGAGTACACGTTGGATCTCGCCCGCGTCCTGGTCGACCTGTTGCCCGACGACGCGGTCCGCGGTGTGATCAGCACGGTCGGCCTCGGCCGCCGTGACGACTGGAACGTCGATCGGGACCGGTCCTGCGGGCGGATCCTGGCGCGGCTCTCCCGCGGGCTCGCGGAGGTGGCGTGGCAGACCGGACGGGCGGTCCGCGTGGGATTCCAACCGGAACCGGGCGGCGTGCTGGACACCGCGGCGCACACCGCCGCGGCACTGGCCACCGTGGACCCCGAGCGGCTGGGCGTCTGCCTCGATCTCGCGAATCTGGCCTGCAGCTGGGAGCACCCCGCGGACGCGCTGGACACGCTTGCTGACAACGGCATCTCGGTGATCCGCGTTCAGGTGACCGCCGCGCTGGCGACGGCACAGCCTGCTGCCGCGGCGGGCGTTCTGCGCGGCTACGTCGATCCGGATCAGCCGCATCCGGTGACCACCGCCGCCGGGGCGTACGTCGACGACCTGGGCCGGGCGCTCGACGCCGGGCCGCCGGGCCCGTGGCGCATCCGCTGCCGCGTACCGCTGCACAGCGCGCCGCCGTCTCCGCTGGTCGCGACGACCGACGTCGCGCGCGCCGCGCTGCGGCACCTGATGGGCGGTGCTCATCCGGCCACCGAATACCTGGACGTCGATCCGGGGGAGTGGTGCGGCCAGACCGCCGACCTGGCCGGCGAGGTGGCGGCGGAACTGGAGCACCTCGGCGGCCTGCTGTCCGGCTCCGGCGTCGGGCCTGTGCGGCCTCCGCAACGTGAGATGGCCGCCCCGGGGGGAGGGGCGGCCATCACAGTGACGCAGCTATGTCAGTAGGTGCTGCTCGTTCCGGTCGTGCTCGTGGTGCTGTTCGACCCCGAAAGCGAGTCGGTGGACGCGGTCAGCGAGTCCGTGTCGCTGGTGCTGCTGGAGTGCAGCTTCTCGCCGAGCTTGGACTGGTTGATCTTGTCCTTGCCCTCGGTGTACAGCTTGTTGGCCTGCGCCTGGGCGACTCCGGCGGCCTCCTGCACCGTCGGGTGCTCCCACACCTTCTTGGCGTTGGCACGGATCTCTTCGTACTTCTCCCGGCCGGCACGACTGCCCAGGACGAAGCCCGCCGCGAGACCGCTGATGAACATGAGCTTTCCGCGCATGGCGGCTCCTTCCAATCATGACGCGCACGCGTCTGCTCAGGTGCATACCCATCCTGCCGCTCCGTCATACCCACATGTCGGGTTTGCCGAACCGGCACGCCGATCCCCCTCGCCGGCGCCCGTTCTGCGGCGTCCTGTACTGTAGTCCCGGTCGTCAGCACGCGGCGGTCCCCCGTAGCTCAATTGGCAGAGCAGCCGGCTGTTAACCGGCAGGTTTTTGGTTCGAGTCCAAACGGGGGAGCTTTCCCTCCTTTCTCCGCTCCCTTCCCCTTCTCCGCGATCTTGGAGTTGTGGTTGCCTTTATGTCCGTTCCGCAGGGCTTTGCTCCAACCACAACTCCAAGATCGGTGAGGGCTTCCTGTTTCTCACTGCCGCGTGGGTTGCCCGCCGCTAGGCTGAGGTCTGCGTTGTTTGTCCTCCTGTGAGGTGCCTGTGTCGCAGCCGGTAGCGGTGGACGTCGTCATCGTCGGCGGCGGTCTCGCCGGGCTCGCTGCCGCCCGCAGGCTGGACCGCGCCGGCGTCGACTGGCTGCTGGTCGAGGGATCCGACCGGATCGGCGGCCGGGTGGCCACCGACGTCGTGGACGGCTGGCGCCTGGACCGCGGCTTCCAGGTGCTGAACACCGCGTACCCCCGCGTGTCCGCGCTGGCCGACATCGACGCGCTCGAGATGCGGTACTTCACGCCCGGTGTGCTGATTCGCCGCGGCGGCGCGCTGCACCGGCTGGACAACCCGCTGCGGGACCCGCTCGGCGCCCCCCGGACCCTGAACTCCGGTGTCGGAACGATGGCCGACCGGCTCAAGTTCGCGGCGTTGGCGACGCGCTGCGCCACGTACCCGGTGGCCCGCCTGCTCGAGTCGCCCGAGGTCACCACGGAGGACGCCCTACGCGCCGCCGGGTTGTCGCACCGGCTCATCGAGGAGGTGCTGCGCCCGTTCCTGTCCGGGGTGTTCGCGGACCGGTCACTGGACACCTCCAGCCACGTGCTGGCCATGGTGCTGCGCTCGTTCGCGCGTGGCCGGATCGGCGTGCCGGCGTCCGGCATGGCGGCGCTGCCCGCCGCGATCGCCGGCCCGCTGCCGTACCCGCAGTTGCTGGTCGGCGCCCGTACGCTCGAGGTCCGGCCCGGCGCCGTAGTGACCAGCGGCGGTGAGATCCGATGCCGCGTGGTCGTGGTCGCCACCGACCCGGTCAACGCCGCCGCACTCCTGCCGGCGCTGCCGACGCCGGACATGCGCGGCCTGACCACGTTCTACTTCGGCGCCGATCACGCACCGCTGGACGAACCCACCCTCCTCCTCGACGGTGACCGGCGGGAGATCGTGGCCAACTCGGTCGTGATGAGCAATGCGGCGCCCGAGTACGCGCCGGCCGGAAAGTCGTTGATCGCCGCGTCCGTGGTCGGCGCGTCGGCACCGTCGGGCGCCTCCGAGGCGGTGCTGCGGGTCGAGCTCGCCCGTCTCTACGGCGTGCCGACCGACGACTGGCAGCTGCTCAATGTGGTGACGTTGCCGGAGGCGCTGCCCGCGGCGCGACCGCCGCAGGGTCACCTGCACAAGCCGGTGGACCTCGGTGATGGTCTGTTCGTGGCCGGTGATCACCGGGACAGTCCATCGATCCAGGGGGCGCTCGCCAGCGGATGGCGTACCGCGGGGGCGGTGCTGACCTCGATCGGCGCGTCCGTGGCGGCCTGAGGCCGTTCGCTCCCCGTTGGGCTCGCGGGATAGGATCGCCGCCGGTACGGGGCGGTAGCTCAGCGGGTTAGAGCAGGGGACTCATAATCCCTCGGTCGCGGGTTCGAGTCCCGCCCGCCCCACGATGATCTTTCATGCGAACCAACGGCCCGGTTCTCGGGCCGGTGGTTCGCTTCAGGCCAGCACCGGCGTGCAGAGCGGATGGACGCGTCGCGTTGTCGATACCGCACGCTCGTGCGGCCCGACCATGTGACTTGCAGGCCGCCCCGCGAGCCCGGAGGCCTCGAAGCGGGCACCACACGATGAGGTGCCACCGCCGCCGGCGGGCTGTGGTCTCTCGGCGCCCTGCGAAGGAGTGAGCGATGGTGTGGCCGGACGGCCCGGGAGGATCGGGCGATCCTCCGCGGGCCGGGATCGGATCAGAGATGTCCCGGCGTGCAGCCGGGCGTGTAAAAGCCGTTCACGACGACCCCACCGCTGGCCGCTGAGCGATTGCCGGCCGCGTCGATGGCCCGGACGGTGATCGTGTTGGGGCCGGGCTTCAAGACGTGCAGCACGCCCCACGCGCCGGAGATGTGCCCCTGGTCGGCGAGGAAGCCGATGGACACGCCGTCGGCGAACGCCTGGTACCGGAGGTTCGGTTGGGGTGTCACGTTGTCGGTGGACCGGTTCGAGCCGATGATGACCATCAGGCACTGGAAGCCCTGTGCGTACCCGATGCGAGGCGTGGTCGGCGGGGTCGTGTCCGCCGCGGCCGAGGCGGTGCCGGCGGCGAACGGAAGCGACAGCAGCACGGCGGCTGCCACGGTGGCGGCTCGGCGGAGGGATGATCGGAGCATGCGCACCTCACTCGTACCTAAATAGTAAAGCTTGACATGAAGCTCCCAGACTACCCGGCCTGATGTGATTTAAACAGTGGATGTTGGTGATATCTGATGGTTGCGCCGGACCGCTGGACTGCGGTGGTGGCGCTGGCCGACTCGTCGCGGCGGGCGCTGTACGAGTACGTCCGGCGCGCCGGCCACCCGGTCGGCCGCGACGAGGCCGGCAACGCGACCGGCATCTCGCGCGGGTTGGCCGCCTTCCACCTCGACAAGCTCGTCGAGGCCGGGCTGCTGCGAGCTTGGCACGAGGCGCCGGCCAGCCGTCCGCGGGGCCGTGGCCGGGCGCCCAAGGTCTACGAGCCGGCCGGTGCGGGTGTGGCGGTGGCCATCCCCGAACGCCGGTACGAGCTCATCGGGGAGATCCTCGCCGACGCCGTCGCCACCGAACCGGCCGACGCCGCCCGGGCAGCGTCCCGGCTGGCGCACCAGCGCGGGCGGGAGGTCGGCGCCCGACTGCCAGAGACCGGCCATGACCTGGCAGGTGCGCTGGCCGGGCTCGGCTTCGAGCCGGAGCCGGACCCGGACGGGACCATCGTGCTGCGCAACTGCCCGTTCCACGTGCTCGCCGTCCGCCGGACCGAGCTGGTGTGCGGGCTCAACCACGCGTTCATCACCGGAATCCTGGACGGGCTGGGCGAGACCCGGGTACAGGCCCGGATGGTGCGCCGACCCGGCAGCTGCTGCGTACGCATCGGCCACTGATCCGCCCCGCATGGTGCAACGTTCGCCCCATGCGACTACGCAACGGAGGCGGTCGCGCCCACAGCAGGTTCCGCCGCCCGCTGGGTAGCCGCTGACGGGTGAGCCCGCTGCGCCGCTTGTCTGACTTCTGGATACGCTCTGGCTCGGACCGGATGGGCTGGAGGTGGACCGTGCTGAAAATCGATCAGCTTGATCTGGATGAGATCGCGTTCGCGCTGTCGGACCAGAACCCGTACGGCGAACATCTGTACCTGGTCAGCCCGGAGACCGGTGAGATCATGTTCTGGACTCCGGAGGGCGGTATCGACGGCGAGACGCCGGTCGACCTTGACGATCTCGATCTCGTAGCGATCGATCCGCTGCCCTCCTACGTCTGGTACGAGGACATGGCCGACTTCACCGAGCTGGTCAGCGACGAACACGCAGCCCGCCGGCTTGCCCGCGCGATCAACGGCCGTGGTGCGTTCCGCCGGTTCAAGGACGAATTGCACGAGGAGTATCCGGAGTTGCTGCCGGCTTGGCACGCGTTCCGTGAGACCCGAGCCGCCCGCCGAGCGGTCGACTGGCTGCTCGACGCGTCACTGATCAGCCACGATGAGGCGGCCCGCTTTCGGGCCGAGCACCCGGATCCGCCCGTACCGTGACAGCCGGGTCCAGTGATGGACGGGGTCCTACGCCGGTCGTGGGTCTGCGGCGACACGACGCCTCGTCGGTGTGGCGGCCATGCCGAGCACGCGGTTTCAAGCGTCTGATTCCGACGAGATCGCACTGTTCCGGCCCAGGAACAGGCCACGAACAGTCGAGGGTGCGGCGGCAGCGTTTGTGGTCAGCCCGGTGGAGTGACTTCGACGCCAAGTTGCTGCAGGACGGTGAAAAGTTCGTTGACCGACCAGACCGCCACGACCTTGCCGTCGTCGAAGCGTAGGAATGTCGCTCCCTGGTAGTCG
>DATBGW010000218.1:0-11794 GCA_036557765.1 Actinoplanes sp. | reverse complement strand
GGTGGACCTGATCCGCCGCGGCCGGATCGACGCCGCCGACGAGGTGGTCGGTGACGCACCGATCGTCGCCGGGTCGTACACCACGCACGAGATCCGGCCCGGCGACGGAGCGCTCGAGTTGCGCCGGATCCGGTTCGACTGCGGGTTCGGGAGCCACTGATGGGCGACCCGACCGGCGACGAGGACGCCGAGGAGGCCCGCCGCCGCTTCGAGGAGGATCTGGAGGTGCGCGGCGAGGCCGTGCCGGCGGATGAGGACCTGCCGCCGGGTGCCACGCACGAGATCGTCGAGGAGGACGGCGACGGCGAACCCACGGTACGCCGCCGCCGGTACTCCGCGTCCTGACGGGGGTGACCATGGAGCCGGTCCACATCACGACCGTCTACTTCGACCTGGGCGACACACTCGGCGCGCCGGTGCTGTCGCCGCCGCCGATCCACCTGATCGGGTTCGAGGTGTTCGACGTCGCGATGCCGGTCCTCGACGAGCTCAGCGACCTCGGCTTGCGGCTGGGTGTCATCTCCAACACCGGGGACGACGACGGTGGCGCCGTGGACGCGGTGCTCAGCACCGCCGGGATCCGCGACTGTTTCGCACCCGAGCTCCGGATCTACAGCCGGGACGTGGGATTGCGGAAGGACTCGCCGGCCATCTTCCGGCTCGCGGCGGCCCGTGCCGGTGTGCCGGCGGGCGGATGTCTGTTCGTGGGCGAGAACGATTCCGAACGCGGCTTCGCCCGCCAGGCCGGCATGGCGGCCGCCCCGCATCCGTTGCTCGCCCGGGACGTGGCCGCCGGGATGCCGGTGCGCCGGATCCGGTTCACCGCCACGGTGGCCGGCTGGCCCGCCATGGTCGCGCCGTTGCGGGTCGTGCCTCTGACCATGGCGGGCGACCCGGTGGTCGTGGAGGCGATGGCGCCGGACGCCGCGGTGCCGGCCCTGACGGAGTTGGGTTTCGCCCCGGAGGTGCTCGGTGACGTGCCGACACTGCCGGTGCCAACGTCGGAGATGGACGGTGTTTCCTGATGACGGAACGGCTTGATGCGGTTGAGATCAAGGTCAACTTCACCGGTGCGCGGGCGGACGCCGCGCTCGCCGTGCTCGGGCTGCTCGGCGACGGCGAGCGCCGGCAGATCTACTTCGGTGAGGACCTGACCGGGCACACCACACTGCCGTTGCTGGACGACGGCGTGATCCTGAGAGTGCGGCGGACGCCTGACGGTGACGACGTCACAGTCAAACTGCGCCCATGCGACCGCGCCCGGCTGATTCTGCCGTGGACGGAGATGCGCAAGGAGGACGAGCACAGCTTCCGGCTCGAGGAGGACTGGTCCGGCACCCGCCAGGTCCTCGCCGCGTCCCTCGTCGCTTCCCGCGATTCCGGCCGGCTGGACGGGGCGCTAGCCGGCCGGGCCAGCCCGCGGCGGCTGTTCAGCGGCCGGCACCGCCGTTTCCTGACCGACTGCGCCGCGGTGCCGGTCCGGTACGACCGGCTGTCGGTGCTCGGCCCGGTGCAGGCTCGCAAGTGGGACACCGTCGAGTGGTCCGGCTTCGAGGTGGCGGCCGAGCGCTGGGCGGTCGCGGACCTGGACTTCCTGGAGCTGTCCCTGCGGGTCCCGCCGGAGGCTGCGGCGGCGGCGCAGGAGGGTTTCGGGACGGCGCTGCGCGTGGCCGGCCTGGACAGCGACACCGCACAGGAGACCAAGACCCGGCTGGTGCTGCAGCGGCTGGCGTTGGCGCACGCGATCGCCGCCACGGCGTAGCGTCTTAACGCTTCCGCGATGGCCGGATCGCTTGCCGGATCCGTGCCACCAGACCGGGTTCGGGCGACGGCGACGGTGCCACCGGCGCCGCGGTCACCGGCGTCACCTGGCGGCTGTCGCCGCCATCCTTGCCGGGCAGGCTCTTCATGATGGAGTCGGCCTGGTTGTCGATGAGCCGGGAGATCAGCTGCTGGGCGTAGCCGAACACCAGTGCGTACGCCAGAATCTGCCGCTGGCTGTCGAGTTCGGACAGACCTGGGACGAAGTTGCCGCCGAGCAGCAGGATGCTGCTGATCGCGGTAAGTGCGCCCAGTGGCGGCTTCAACAGAGCCAGGGCGATCGGCACGTCGTAGGGGGTCGAGGTGCCGCGGACGTTGCGAATGGAGAATGCCGCCGCCAGCGCGCCGCCGAGCAGTCCGAGACCGGCGACGATGACGACGTCGCCACCGGATGGGTGCTTGCCGTCCCCGCTCGGGCACACGGTCTGCGCCTGCGCGGCGGAGGTGGTCGTGGTGACCGACGTGTTGCCCGGTGTGAAGCACAGCGGCATCGCCTCGGGACTGCGCGCGACGAGGAGCACCAGCGCTCCCAACAGGACCATCAGCAGCGCGGCGCTGGCGAACAACATGTTCCGGAAGTTGCGGACCCGGACATGGGTACGGTCGGAGGCGTCGTATCCGATCCGCATGGCCTGCTGCACCGCGGTCCGGTAGCCCGGGCGCAGCTCCGCCACCTGCTGGGGAAGCTGCTCGATCGCGGCCCGGCGCGGATCGCCCGGCATCAGCGCGGCCGTGGCCCTCGCGACCACCGACGGCACGAGCACCTGGATCTGCTCGTCGGGCAGGAGGTCGACCAGGAACACCTCGGCGGCGTGCAGGCTCTGGTACGCGACCACAACGGACGTTCCGCGCCAGCGGTCGATCGGTCCGCGACGTCCCATCCACTTCGCCCTGCGGTCGAACGCGTCCACCGCGGTGTCCAGGAAGCTTTCGATCGCGCGTGCCACGGCCGCTCGTCTCGCCGCTTCCCCCGCCGGCTGTGCCCCGGCCAACGCGACATCCTTGAGATTGCGGAGTCCGGTGATCCGGACGCAGGCGTCGACCGCCCACTGTTCGGGAATCGGCCGGACCCGCCCGTCCGGCGGTCGTGCGATGGTCATGACCGGAGACTCGTCTTCCGGCCCGCCCGGCGGCGTGCTCTGTCGGATCTCCGACAGCGTGGCTGCGGTCAGCCCGATCGGCGGCGCTGCGGGGCGCCGACACTCAGGTCGGCGTCGATGCGCGCGGTCGCGACCAGCAGCGGCGGCAGCAGGCTGCGGCGCATCGTCTCCACCGACGCGCGGCTCGCCTGAACTGATACGTTGACCGCGCCCACCACCCGGCCGGTGCGGTCCCGGATCGGCGCGGCGATCGCGCGGAGACCCTCTTCCAGTTCCTGGTCCACGATGGCGTACCCCTGCGCGCGGATCCGGTCGAGTTCGGACCGCAGGGCGGCCACCGTGCGTACGGTCCGGCCGGTCAGCCGGTCCAGCCGGACGCGATCGACGTACGCCCGCATCTCGTCGTCCGGCAGGGACGCCAGCAGCACCCGCCCCATCGACGTCGCGTACGCGGGGAATCGCGTGCCCACGTTGATCGCCACGGTCATGATGCGACTGGTCGGGACGCGGGCCACGTACACGATGTCGTCGCCGTCCAGCACCGACAGCGAGGAGGACTCGTGCACCTCGGCGACGAGGCGTTCCAGGTGCGGCTCGGCCACCTCCGGCAACGAGAGGCTGGACAGGAACGCGTACCCGAGCTCCAGGACCCGCGGCGTGAGCGAGAACAGCCGGCCGTCGGAGCGCACGTATCCCAGGTCCACCAGGGTGAGCAGGAAGCGCCGCGCGGCCGCCCTGGTGAGATCGCAGATGCGCGCGACCTCGCTGAGCGTCAGCTCGGAATGGGTCGCGTCGAACGCCCGGATGACCGCCAGACCGCGCCGCAGCGACTGAACGTGATGCGGCTCGCGGTCAATCCTCATCGGACAGCACCCGCTGCGCCACCGCGAACGCGGAGTTGGCGGCCGGCACACCGGCGTACACGGCGGTGTGCAGGAGCACCTCGCGGATCTCGTCCGGCGTGACACCGATGCGACGGGCGGCCCGGACGTGCATCGCGAGTTCGTCGTGCGCGCCCAGCGCGACGAGCACCGCGAGCGTCACACAGCTTCGGGTACGCCGGTCCAGCCCCTCGCGGGACCACACGTCGCCCCAGGCGTACCGGGTGATGAAGTCCTGGAACGCGGCGGTGAACGGCGTCGTGGCCGCGATCGCCCGGTCCACGTACGCGTCGCCGAGCACCTCGCGGCGGATCGCCATGCCGACGTCGCGGCGGTCGGGCTCAGTCATCGAGAGTCTCCAGGATCAGTCGGTTCGCGATGTCGGGACGCTCGTACGTGGCCAGATGCGCGGCATCGTCCAGGACGTGCATCCGCGCGTCGCGGATGCCGGCGACGATCGCGGCGGCGTGCTCCGGCGGCGTTGACGGGTCGTCCGCGCCGGCGAGCACCGTGGTGGGCGCGCTGATCCGGATCAGGTCCGGCCGCAGGTCCATCTCCTCGACCGCGGCACACGCGCCCGCGTATCCGATGGCCGGCGTGGCGGCGACCATCGCCCGCAACTCGGCGGTGGCGTCCGGGTGCGCGGCGGCCCACGCCGGCGTGACCCATCGCGCGATCGTGGCGTCGGCGATGGCCTCCGTGCCGTGCGAGCGCACGGTCGCGGCCCGCTCGACCCAGCCCTCCGGCGGGCCGAGCAGCGCGGACGTGCAGCACAGCACCAGCCGGCGGACGCGGTCCGGCTCGTGGGCGGCAAGCCACATCGCGGTCATGCCGCCGAGCGACAGGCCGCAGATGTCGGCCGACGCGACGTCGAGCCGGTCCAGCAGCGCCAGCGCGTCACGGCCCAGATCGGCGAGGGAGTAGCGGCCGTCCGGTACGGGCGAACGGCCGTGCCCGCGCGCGTCGTACCGGATCATCCGGTGCCGCCGGGACAGCGCCGGCACTTGCGGCTCCCACATCCGCAGGTCCGCACCCAGCGAGTTGATCATCAGCAGCGGCGGCCCGTCCGCCGGCCCGTCAACCCGATAGAACACGTTGACGACTCCCCGCGATCTTGGAGTTGTGGTTGCCCTTTCGCGGGGTTCGTCCGCTTTCGCGCCAACCACAACTCCAAGATCGCGGGGGACGTCATCAGGGGCGCGGGCCGCGGCCAGGGCGCGGTCGATCAACGCTCCGGCACTGCCCAAGTAACCGGCGGGGTCGAGCAGGTCGGCGATCCGGGCCGGGGACAGGTGCGCGGTGATCCGGGGATCGCTGCCGAGCGTGCCGGCGGCGGCCGCCTCCCGGACCACCGCGTGCGCCGCCTCGGCGCCCAGTGCGGGACGCAACGCTCCGGCGACCCGCTCGGCGAGCAGCGTGCCGGCCGACCGGTCCAGATTGGACCGCATCCGGCCGGTGTCGACCCGCAGGCCCTCGAGGGACACCCGCAGCTGGGAGGCCGCCGAGCCGGTGCTCTCCAGCAGCGCCCGCAACGGGCGCCACTCCGCGTGCCAGGAGCCGGCCGCGCGCTCGTGCTCGTGCGGCATGGCGGCCATCAGCGTGGCGACCAGCCCGGGCGCCTGCGCCGCCGCCGCCGCAGCGGCGATCGCCCGGATCGGGTTGTGCTTGTGCGGCAGCGTCGACGAGCCGCCCTCGCCGCCGCCCTCGGCCAACTCGCCGACCTCGGTCTGCGCCGAGAGGGCGATGTCGCGCGCGACCTTGGCCATCGCGCCCGCAGCGGCGCCGAGCGCGCCCGCGAGGTCGGCGATCCGGGTCCGTTCGGTGTGCCAGGGCAGGTTCGGCTCGGCAAGGCCGACCTCGGCCGCGAACGCTCTGAGAAGCGCGACACCTTCGTCCCCGTAGCCGGCGAGCGTGCCCACCGCGCCGCCGAGCTGAGCGGCGAGACCGTGCGCGCGGATCGCGGCGAGCCGGCGCCGGGCCCGGTCGAGGCCGGCCAGCCAGCCCGCGGCCACCAGGCCGAACGAGAGGGGCAGCGCCTGCTGCAGCAGCGTCCGTCCGGTGACGAGCGTGTCCCGATGCCGGTCGGCCAGCGCGGCGCACGCGTCCGCGGCCGCCTGCAGGTCGGCCAGCAGCGGCCCGAGCGCGCGGTGGGCGACCAGCATGGCGGCACTGTCCATGATGTCCTGACTGGTCGCGCCAACGTGCACGGCTCGCGCCGCGTCGTCCGGCACGGCGGCGCGCAGGCGCTGGACCAGCGGCACGACCGGCGTGCCGGAGCCGGCCGCCTCGGCGCCGACAGCCGCGATCGTGGCGGCGTCCACGTCCATATCCGCGCACGCGGCCGCCACCGCGGCGGCGTCGGCCTCCGGCACCAAACCCACCCGGCCCGCCGCCACCGCGAGCGCCGCCTCCACATCCAGCAGGGCCCGCAGCCACGCCGGATCGGCGACGGCCGCCCGCACGCTTCCCGCCGCGAGCACCCCGTCGAAGAGGCCGCCCGGCTCAGAGGTCGAAGAAGACGGTCTCATCGGGGCCCTGCAAGCGGATGTCGAAGTGGTATCCGTCGCCGTCCCGTTCGGCGACCAGGGTCGTACGGCGGTCCTCCGGCACCGACGCCAGGATGGGGTCGGCGGCGTTGGCCGGCTCGTCGGCGAAGTAGATCCGGGTCACCACCCGCTGCAGCAAGCCACGCGCGAACACGGACACGTCGATGTGCGGGGCCTGAAAGCCGCCGGCGGGCGCCGGAACCGGGCCCGGTTTGCGGGTGTGGATCGCGTACCGGCCGCGTTCGTCGGTGGGGCACCGCCCGAAGCCCCGGAACGTTCCGCCGAACCGGCCGTCCGGATCGGCCTGCCATGTCTCCACGAGCGCATCCTGCACCACCTCGCCGCCGCCGTCGCGGACGTCGCCGCGGATCCAGAACGCGCCGGGCGTACCGTCGGGAACGACGAGCGGGCCCTCCGGCCACGGCAGGCCGATCGCCAGAAACGGCCCGACGGTCTGCGACGGGGTTTCCGGAAGCTGTGTTGCTTCCGGCGCCTGGACCCTCGGTCGGCGCACAGAACCCGATGAGAACCCATTCATGGTGTCTCCATCGGCGTCGCCTCGCGGCCGCGCAGCACGATGTCCCACTGGAATCCCAGCGCCCACGCCTCCACGGTGGCGGACAGGTCGAAGTCCGCGATCAGCCGCCGCCGGCCGCGGTCGTCCGGGACCGCGTTGAAGATCGGGTCGTACCGGAACAGCGGATCACCGGGGAAGTACATCTGGGTGACCAGCCGCTGGGTGAACGCGTGACCGAACACCGAGAAGTGGATGTGCGCCGGCCGCCACGCGTTCGGATGGTTGCCCCAGGGGTACGCGCCGGGCTTGACCGTGACGAAGCGGTACTCGCCGTCCGGGCCGGTCAACACCCGGCCGCCGCCGGCGAAGTGCGGATCCAGCGGTGCGTCGTGCCGGTCCACGCTGTGCCGGTAGCGGCCGCCCGCGTTGGCCTGCCACACCTCGACGAGCGCGTCCGGCACCGGCCGGCCGCCGCTGTCCAGCACCCGGCCGTGCACGATGATGCGCTGGCCCTGGGCCTCGCCGCCGTTCGCCGCGGTGAGATCCGCGTCGCCCGCGATCACCAGGCCCTCGCCGAGCGCCGGCCCGGTGAGCTCGGTCAGCGTGTGCGGCAGCGGGATCGGCTCCCGCCGTGGCGCACGGAGCACTGTGGACTTGTAGGCGGGCGACAGCAGCGGCGGATGGACGCTCATGACCCTCCCTTGGTGAGCGCTCGCAGCTCGGTGAGTTCGGTATCGGTCGGCGGTGGCGTGGCGCCGATCGGAGACGCGACCCGCAACGGCCAACCGGTGGCGTCGCGCGCCTGATCCGCGGTGACGCCGGGATGCAGGCGTGTCAAGGTGAGCTCGCAGGTGTCCGGATCCGGTTCCAGCACGCCGAGGTCGGTGATGACCAGCACCGGGCCGCGGCCCCGGAGGCCGAGCCGGGCCCGGTCACCCGGCCCGCCGCCGTACCCGACCGAGGTCACGAAATCGACGCGGTCCACGAACGTCCGCTTGCTCTGCCGCACGATGACGATGACCTCGCGACAGGACGCGGCGATCTCGGGTGCTCCGCCGGCGCCGGGCAACCGTACGGTGGGATCGCCGTAGGTCCCGATGACCGTGGTGTTGATGTTGCCGTACCGGTCGATCTGTGCCGCTCCGAGAAAGCCGGTGCCGATGCGGCCGGGCTGGAGCCAGTAGTTGAACATCTCCGGCACCGAGACGACGGCGTCCGCGGTCGCGGCCAGGACACCGTCGCCTATGGACAGCGGCAGCCGGTCCGGCTTGGCGCCGAGCGTGCCCGACTCGTACACCAGGACGAGGTCCGGTGCGTTGGTGCGGCGGGCCAGATTGGCGGCCGTGCTCGGCAGCCCGATGCCGACGAAGCAGCGCGCGCCGGGCTGCAGCGCCCGGGCGGCCGCGATGGTCATCATCTCGTCGGCAGTCCAGCTCATGGGGCTACTCCGGTTCGTGGGGTCAGTCCGGCGAGCCAGTCCCGGAATGCCGCACGGTCCCGGCTGACGGCGTCCCACTGCTGGTAGTAGTCGTTGTCCCGGTCGCTGTAGCCCATGGCGTACGACGGATGCGAGCCGCCCGGCACATGTGCGACGCAGGTGACCGTCCATGCTGGAAGAATCACGCCTCCCGGCACCGGAGACAGCTCGTCCACGATCTCCTCCACGGTCACCAGCGACCGGGCCGAGGCGAGCACGACCTCCTTCTGGACGCCGGTGATGCCCCAGAGCTGGACGTTGCCCGCCCGGTCCGCGCGCTGTGCGTGGACGATGCCGACGTCCGGGTTCAGGGCCGGCACCGCGGTCAGCACCTCGCCGGTGAACGGGCAGGTGATCGGCCGGATGGTCGCGGTCTGGGCGGGCAGATCGGTGCCCGCGTATCCGCGCAACACCGCGAACGGCAGTCCGGCCGCTCCGGCGGCGTACCGGTTCGCCATGCCGGCGTGGCTGTGCTCCTCGATCTCCAACGGCACCGGCCAGCCCTCCTGGACCGCGTCGCGGAACCGGTGCAGCGAGCCCACCCCGGGGTTACCGGCCCAGGAGAACACCAGCTTGGCGGCGCACCCGGCGCCGATCAGCTGGTCGTACACGATGTCCGGGGTCATCCGCACGAGCGTGAGCCCGCGGCGGCCCTGCCGGATGATCTCATGGCCGGCCGCCATCGGGATGAGATGGGTGAAGCCCTCGAGCGCGACGGTGTCCCCGTCGTGCACGAGCTCGGCGACCGCGTCGCCCAACGCAACGATGCGGGCCATGCTCAGAACGGGAAGTGCTTCGGGCGCTGCTGCAGGGTGATCCAGCGCAGGTCGGTGAACGCATCAAGCACCGCCCGGCCGCCGAACCGGCCGAATCCGGAGTCCCCGACGCCGCCGAACGGGGCCATCGGCTCGTCGTCCACCGACTGGTCGTTGACGTGCACGATGCCGGTGCGCAGGCGGCGCGCCACCGCCAGACCACGGGGTTGGTCGGCGGTCACCACGCCGGCGGTCAGGCCGTACGGGCTGTCGTTGGCAACCGCGACGGCCTCGTCCTCGTCGGCGACGGTGAGCACCGTACACACTGGACCGAAGATCTCTTCGTGGTGGATGCGCATGTCCGGCGTGACACCAGCCAGCACGGTCGCCGGGTAGTGCGCACCGTCCGGCGTACCGCCGCCGGCCAGCACACGAGCGCCGGCGCCCGCCGCCTCGTCGACCAACGTGGCCACCCGGCGGGCCTCGCCCGCGTTGATCAGCGGTCCGATCACGACGGAACGGTCGGCCGGGTCGCCGGTGGGCAGGCCCTTGGCCTTCGCGGCGAGCCGCGCGGTGAACTCGTCGGCGACCGCCCGGTGCACGAGCACCCGGTCCGCGGACATGCACACCTGCCCGGAGTTGAGGTAGGCGCCGAACGCCACCGCCTCCGCCGCGTAGTCGAGGTCGGCGTCGTCCAGCACCAGCACCGAGTTCTTGCCGCCCAGCTCGAGCAGCGCGGGAGTGAGGTTTCGGGCGGCCAGCTCCGCGATGCGACGCCCGGTCGTCGTGGATCCGGTGAAGTTCACCCGCCGGACCCTGCGGTCGCCGATCAACGTCTCCGCGATCGTCGCGCCGTCGCGGCGGTCGTTGGTGACCACGTTGAGGACGCCCGGCGGCAGACCGGCGTCGATCAGGATGTCCGCCAGGAACAGCGCACAGGCCAGGGGCGCCTCCTCGCTGGCCTTCACGACCACGGTGTTGCCGACTGCAAGCGGCGCCGCCACGGCGCGGGTGCCGAGGATGATAGGCGCGTTCCAGGGCGCGAACGCGGCCACCACGCCGACCGGCTGGCGGACCGCCAGTGAGATCGCGTCCGGGTTGTCGGTGGCGAGCACCTCGCCGATCGGGGCGGTGGCGAGTCCGGCCGCTTCGCGGAACATGTTCGCGGCCAGGCCGACGTTGAACAACGACCAGCCGAACGTGCCACCGGTCTCCCGGGCCATCAACTCGGCGGCCGCCTCGGCCCGTTCCTCCAGCAGGTCGCCGGCATGGAACAGGATCTGCCGCCGCTGCGACGGCGCGGTGGCCGACCAGGCGGCGAACGCGGCGTCGGCGGCATCGACCGCCTTGGTGACGTCCACGGGCGACGCGGCGGCGAGCGTCGCGATCACCGAACCGTCGGTCGGGCTCAGATCCTCGGTGGTCCGCCCGCCGGCCGCGGGGACCTGCTCGCCGTTGATGAGCAGCGTTCGCTGTTCCATGCGGTCACCTCCGCGTTCGCTATGCGAACAGACGTTCGCGATGGCAACATTGCCGAAACCTTGGCACGCGGGATGATCCTGGTCAAGAGTCGGTCCGAACCCCGCGATCTCTCCATCGCCTTCCCGTCGATCTTGGAGTTGTGGTTGCCTTTTCGCGAACTTCGTCCGCTTTCCGGCCAACCACAACTCCAAGATCGGCGGGAGATTGACGCAGAGATCGCGGGGGAGATTGACGCAGAGATCGCGGGGGAGATTGACGGAGAGATCGCGTCCACAACAGGAGGAGAGTCATGCCGGACAGGGGAGTCGCCGTTGTCACCGGGGGCGGGAGCGGAATCGGGGCCGCCGCGGCGCAGGCGCTGGCCCGGGACGGCTGGACCGTCGTCGTGGCCGGCCGGCGGCGGGACGCGCTTGACGCGGTGGTCGCCGCGAGCGGGAACGGCACAGTGGACGCCATCCCCGCCGACGTCACCGATGAGGACAGCGTGCGGCGGCTGTTCGACACGACAGTCGAGCGGCACGGCCGGGTGGACCTGCTGTTCAACAACGCGGGGGTGTTCCCGCCGGCCACCGACATCGACGCGCTCGACCTGGAGACGTGGAACCGCGCGGTCGCGGTCAACCTCACCGGCGCGTTCCTGTGCACCCGCGAGGCGTTCCGGGTGATGCGCGCGCAGAACCCGCGCGGCGGGCGCATCATCAACAACGGTTCGGTCTCCGCGTACGCCCCACGCCCGCGCTCGATCGCGTACACGGCCACCAAACACGCGATCACCGGGCTGACGAAAGCCACGGCGCTCGACGGGCGGGCGTACGACATCGCCTGTGGTCAGATCGACGTCGGCAACGCCGCGACCGACATGATGAGCGCGGCGTCGTCGGGAATGCCGCAGGCCGACGGCAGCGTGCGCGCCGAACCGGTGATGGACGTGGCCGACGTCGGCAGGGCGGTCCGTTACATGGCCACCCTGCCGCTGGACGCCAACGTCCTGACCATGACCATCATGGCCACGGGAATGCCGTTCGTCGGTCGCGGTTAGGCGCCCCAGCCGGCCTGCTCGCCGCCCACCCGTTCGTTCACGATCTTTTCCTGGTAACCGCTGCGCCGGTACGCGCCGATCGGGTCCGGGTCGAGGCCGGCGTCGGAACGCACCTCGGCCAGCAGCGGCCGTACGTCGGTGTTGTACGCGTCCATCAGCGCCGCGTTGGCCTCCAG
>DATBGW010000217.1:0-7403 GCA_036557765.1 Actinoplanes sp. | reverse complement strand
GGCCCCTGACCGGCGGCCCCTGACCGGCGGCCCCTGACCGGCGGCCTTGACCGGCGGCCCCTGACCGGCGGCCTTGACCGGCGGCCTTCTTAACGGGCGCGGATCAGCCTGGCCGCCGTCCGGCCGGGCAACCCGGGCCGGCGGCCTGTCCGTTGACGATCCGGTAGGCGGACACGTCGCCGTGGACGTACGGCATGACCTGGTCGATGACGGTCGGCGCAACGCCGTGATCGGCCAGGTAGCCGACGATGGCGGTGTCCACGGCATGGCAGTCCCCGGCGTTCGCGACCACTTCGGCATGGCGCCTCAGCGCATCGGAGTTGAACGCAGCGTACGATGTGCCCGCAATACTTACCGTTACAACCGCTGCCACCGCTGCCTCGCTGATATGCACGGCAGCATGATAACGGTGATGACTCTTCGTGATCGCTCCGCCGTTCGGCTACATTGAGTTATGGTCGTCCGCGCAGCATCGCGACGCCGTCGCCACCAAGGTCCGACAACACGGCCGTGCGGCCGGTCATGGCCAGCACCAGGGTGATCAACGGGCCACTGACCTCGGGGCCTTCGCCGTGCCGCCAGTCCGCGTCGGTGGCTCGCAACGTCAGTCCGTCGATGCGCCGCTTGGTGCCGATCAGGGCGTTGCTCCGCTTGTAGAAGTCGGCGACCGCGACCAGGTGCTCGATGGGGTGGGCACGGTAGCCGCCGGTCCCATGAGTCGCGTCCTCCCCATGCACGATCGCCTCGCCCAGCCAGGACAGCACCGGGCCGGGCGGGGCGGTACGGGCGTCCGTACGGCTGCGCAGCAACTCCAGCAGTTCCGGGTCGGACCGCCCCTCCCGGATCGCCGCGACGTTGCGGCGCGTCATCACCTGGAACCGAAAGCCGCTGGCCGCGAACCGTGCGAAGAACTTGGCTGGAGTCACGGTCTGGCTGTCGATCATGTGCGCGACGACGTCCCGCACGGTCCATCCGGTGCACAGTGACGGGCGATCCCAATCTGCCGGTGGGAGCTCTGCCAGCGCATCGGCCGTCGCGATCCGCTCTGCCTTGATCATCTGCCAGGTGTCCACGCCCGCTCCGATCGCTGTAGGTGATCGCCCATGGCAGCACATCACGCAGGGTGGTCAGCATCGGGAAAACCGCCACAACCGCGACCGCCGCCGCACGTCCTCCGCGATCTTGGAGTTGTGGTTGCCGTTATGTCCGCTCCACTAGGTTTTGTTCCAACCACAACTCCAAGGTCACGAACGTCAGGGGCGCGGCCGGTCAGGGTGCCGCGGAGCGGGCGAGTGCTGCGCCCCAGGCGCGGCGCCGCACGGGATCCGGCATCAGCACACAGTCGGCGCAGACGCCGCCGCCGGCAATCCGGTAGTAGAGACAGCAGTTGTGCCGGATCAGAAATCGCCGGGCCTGGCCCGGATCGGGCTGCGCCAGAACGCCCATGCCGGACAGCGGCGGTTCCGCGAGCGCGCGCTCGAGCACCATACCGGCGCGGTCGGCATGCTGCGGCCGGGAGTCGGCGAGCACACCTGCCGCACCGGCCAGCGCCGATGCCACGTTGCCCCACATCACCCTCGCCGAAATCCGGTAGCGGTCCGCGAACGCCGCCAGCACCGGCGCGATCGTGTCCATCACGGCGGTGGCCACGAACGTTCGGGTGTCGGCCGGCACTGTGCCGGCGGACTCGTATGCGATCGGCAGCGGGCCACTCGGCACGGGTCGCCACCACAGCCGGTCAGGCACGGGCAGCACTCCCGCGAGAACCAGGGCGGCGAACGGCGGCGACACCAGCCGCGACGCGATGCCCAGAAACGTCACGGATGCCACCGCCCGTACCGGTCCATGCAGAACCGCCCGTGCGGCTTCGATCCGCTCGGCGACCGCCTCGGGATCGGTCAGCGCGGTCAGCGGCCGCCAGCCGCCACCAGACCGGCGGACCGGAGTCGGCACATCATCGCCAGACCAGTCGCCGCCAGCCGACACAACACCACCAGACCAGTCGCCGCCAGCCGGCACAACACCGCCGGACCGGCCGTCCGCAGCCGGCACATCATCGATGGACAGGTCGCCGGTAGCGGGCAATTCAGCCGCAGTCGTGGAACGGCGTTCCCAGGCGAAGTACGGGCCCAACGCGGCGGCCGCGCGCAATGCACCGTCCGCGGAGTCCACACTCCGAGCCTACGGGGCCGCCCCTATCCCCTCGCGATCTTGGAGTTGTGGTTGGAACAGAACCGACGTAAAGCCGCGTATGGGCAACCACAACTCCAAGATCGCGGGGAGAGGGGGGCGTGCGGGAGGATGGGGCATGCGCCTTGTCTCGCTGCTGCCCTCTGCCACGGAGATCGTGTACGCGCTCGGGCTCGGCGACGACCTCGTCGGCGTCACCTTCGAATGCGACGAGCCGCCGTCGGCGCGGTCCGACAAGACTGTCGTGGTGGGCGGCCGGGACACTCGCGGCATGACGCCCGCCGAGATCGACGCCTACGTCAGAGAGCGGCTCGCGGCCGGCGGCGACCTGTACACGTTGCACGCCGGCGCGCTCGCCGGCCTGGATCCGGACGTGATCCTGACCCAGGACCTCTGCCGGGTCTGCGCGCTGCCGTCGGACCACGTCGAGGATGCGCTGGACCACCTCGGCTGCCGATCCGACGTGCTGTCACTGGATCCGCACACCCTGGACGAGGTCTTCGACACGTTCCGGGCCGTCGGTGCGCGCGCCGGCGTGCCGGAACAAGCCGACGACCTCGTCCGGCGTCTGCGGAACCGGTTGGACCGGGTGGCCGCGGCGGTCGCCGGCCGCCCGCGGCCCCGGGTTGCGGCGGTGGAGTGGGTGGACCCGCCGTTCACGGCCGGCCACTGGGTTCCGGATCTCCTCCGGGCGGCCGGCGGCGAGCCTGTCGCCGCCCGACCCGGTGCCCGCTCGGTTCAGACGACGTGGGCGGAGTTCGCGGCGGCAAAGCCCGACATCGTCCTGGTCACGCCGTGCGGGTTCCACCTCGACGGTGCGGCGCGGCAGGCCGCGACCGTGGCGCGGCATTTACCGAACGCAGCGGTGTGGGCGATCGACGGCGACGGCCTGGTCGTCCGGCCGGGCCCGCGGCTGGTCGACGGCGTCGAGGCGATCGCGGCGATCCTGCACCCGGACGCGGTGCCGCCTCCCCCTTCGGGCGCTGTCCGGCGAGTGTGACGTCCCCGCGATCTTGGAGCTGTGGTTGGAATAAAGCAGCGCAAAAGCCGCGTAAAGGCAACCACAACTCCAAGATCGCGGAAAGAGAAAGCGCGGAGGAAGGGAGCGCGAGGGAGGATCAGGCCGGGACGGGCTGGCGGACTACCGGGAGGGCCGGCACGCGGCGGGCCTGCTCGACGTGCCACAACCACGCGATGTCCCGGCCGAAACTCCAGGTGAGCGACACCAGTGCGGCCAGCACGGCGACGTACGCCAGCGCCGCCGGCAACACCTGGGCCGTGGCGACGACGAGCACGATCCCCTGTACGGCGGCCACCACCTTGCGTGAGAACCGCGGCGGCAACGGTACGGCCAGCCACGGCACCGCCCGTGCGGCCGCCATGAACACGTACCGGAACGCGCCGATCGCGACCGTCCACCAGCCGAACATGCCGCCCACGAAGACGCTCAGCACCAGGATGAGGAACGCGTCGACCTCCATGTCGAACCGCGCGCCCAGCACCGACGTGGATCCGGTGCGGCGGGCGACCTGGCCGTCGACGCCGTCCAGCGCCAAGGCGGTGCCGACAAGCGCGACCAGGACGGTGGTCGGGACGTGGCGGTCGATCGACGTGACCGCCAGCGCTGTCACGCCGGCGACGAGGCTCGCCCGGGCCAGCGTCACCCGGTTGGCCGGGCCGAGCGCGCTCATCCCGGCCACCTGCAGGCCCGCGGTCAGCGTCATCCAGAGCCCGAGGGCGTACGCGACGCCGGCCGCCCATCCCGCGGTGGTGAGCCCGACGGTCGCGTCCAGGGCGAGAAGCAGAACGCCCTGAGCCATCAGACCGGCCACCGGCCCGCGAGACGGAGCCGCTGCACTACTCAAGATCACCGTGCCTCCGAAGGCGTATGGTTGCCGCTGTCCTGGGACACGCGCCGTGGGCGCGATCGGTTCAGCGGGGGAAGGAGAGTGCCCGTGACGGGTGACGCGCGCGCGTTCTGGCTCGCCGCGCCCGGTACGGGCGAGATTCGCTCCCAGCCGCTGCCGGACCCGGCACCCGGCGAGGTGCTCGTCCGTACGCTGCACAGTGCGGTGAGCCGCGGCACCGAGACGCTGGTCTTCCGCGGCGGGGTGCCGCCGAGCCAGCACGACCTCATGCGCGCGCCGTTCCAGGAGGGAGACTTTCCAGCGCCGGTCAAGTACGGCTACCTGAACGTCGGCGTGGTCGAGCAGGGCCCGGCGCCTCTGCGCGGCCGTACCGTGTTCTGCCTCTATCCGCACCAGACCGCGTACGTGGTGCCGGCCGACGCGGTCACCGTGGTGCCGGACGGCGTCCCGCCCCGCCGCGCGGTCCTCGCCGGAGCCGTGGAGACCGCGGTCAACGCGCTCTGGGACGCGGCGCCGCTGATCGGCGACCGGATCGCGGTGGTGGGCGCCGGCATGATCGGCTGCTCGGTCGCGGGGGTACTGGCCCGCTTCCCCGGCACGTCCGTCCAGCTCGTGGACGCGGATCCGCGCCGCGCCGACGTGGCCGCCGCGCTCGGGGTGGGATTCGCGCTGCCCGCGGATGCCGCCGGCGACTGTGACGTGGTGGTGCACGCGAGCGCCACCGGTGACGGGCTCACCCGCGCCCTGGAGCTCCTCGCCCCGGACGCCACAGTGGTGGAGCTCAGCTGGTACGGCGACCGGCCGGTCAGCGTGCCGCTCGGCGAGTACTTCCACTCCCGCCGCCTGACCGTGCGGAGCAGTCAGGTCGGTACGATCGCCCCGGTCCGGCGCGGCCGTCGCAGCCATGCCGACCGGCGCGCGATCGCGCTGGAGCTGCTGACAAACCCGGCGTTCGACGCGCTGATCACCGGCGAGTGCCGGTTCGACGACCTGCCCGACATACTGCCCCGGCTCGCCGCAGGCGATCTGCCCGGGATGTGCCACCTGGTCACCTACTCCAGTCCGGGAGCGTAAGAGCGTGTTCAGCGTTACCGTCCGCGATCACATCATGATCGCGCACAGCTTCACCGGCGACGTGTTCGGACCGGCGCAGCGGCTGCACGGCGCCACCTTCGTGGTGGACGCCACGTTTCGGCGCCCGGAGCTGGACGCGGACAACATCGTCGTCGACATCGGACGGGCGAGCGAGGAGCTGCATGCGATCTGCGGCGCGCTCAGCTACCGGAACCTCGACGACGAGCCCGAGTTCGCCGGGGTCAACACATCGACGGAATTCCTGGCGAAGGTGGTCGCGGACCGGCTCGCCGAACGGATCGCCGACGGCGCGCTCGGCGACGCGGCGCGCGGCCTGACCGGCATCGCCGTGACGCTGCACGAGTCGCACCTCGCCTGGGCCGGCTATGAGCGGCCGCTATGACGACCGTCCACATCGTCCTGCCCGGCGGAATCGACGATTCCGCGGCGCCGAGTGGAGGCAACCGGTACGACCGCGAACTCTGCGATGGCCTCGCCCGAACCCGGGACGTGCACGAGATCGCGATCCCCGCGCCCTGGCCGCGCCCGCCGGCATCCGCCCGGGACGCGCTCGCCGGCGCCCTGAAACGCCTGCCGGACGGCGCGACCGTGCTGCTCGACGGGCTGGTGGCGGCCGCCGTGCCCGAGGTTCTCGAGCCGGCCGCGAACCGGCTCCGGCTGATCGTGCTGGTCCACCTCCCGCTCGCCGACGAGACCGGCCTGCCGGCGGATGAGGCCGCGCGCCTCGCCGGACTGGAACATCGGACGTTGCGCGCGGCGGCGGAGGTGATCACGACCAGCACCGCGGCGGCATGCCGGCTCACCGACCGGTACGGCGTTCCGCCGCACCGGCTGCACGTCGCGCCGCCCGGGGTCGCGCCGGCTGCTCTGGCCACGCACAGCACGACCGGGAGCAGGCTGCTCTGCGTCGCGGCGGTCATCCCGCGCAAGGGACAGGACGTGCTGCTGGACGCGCTCGCGACACTGGACGACCTGCCGTGGAGCTGCGTCTGCGTCGGCACGCTCGATCGCGCCCCGGGGTTTCCGGCGGCCCGGCACGAACGCGTCCGGTTCGTCGGCCCACGGACCGGGCAAGCGCTCGACGCCGCGTACGCCGACGCCGACCTGCTCGTGCTGCCGTCGCGCGCCGAGACGTACGGCATGGTGGTGACCGAAGCCCTGGCCCGCGGCATCCCGGTGCTTGCAACGAATGTCGGCGGCGTGCCGGAGGCGCTCGGCGCCGTGCCGGGCGGAACGCGGCCCGGCGTGCTCGTGCCACCGGCCGACCCGGCGGCACTGGCCGCCGAACTGCGGCGCTGGCTCACCGACGCCCGATGGCGCGAGCAGCTCCGCGCATCGGCCCGGTCGCGCCGCGATCACCTTCCGGGCTGGGACGACACCGTACGGCGGGTCAGCGCGGTGCTGGACCGGTGACCGGCGAATTCAGCGCCACCTGGCTGGAGCTGCGCGAACCGGCCGACGCCGCCGCGCGGGCCGCGGACCTGCCCGGCCTGCTCCGCCTCGATCCGCCGGTCGTCGTCCGGGACCTGGGCTGCGGCACCGGCTCGCTCGGACGGTGGCTCGCGCCGCGGCTCCCGCACCCCCAGCGCTGGATCCTGCAGGACCGCGATCCGGAGCTGCTGGCGCACGCCGCCGCGACGGTTCCCGCGCAGAGCGTGGACACCCACCTCGGCGACGCCACCGTGCTGACCGCCGATGACCTCGCCGGAACGTCCCTGGTCACCTGCTCGGCGCTGCTCGACCTGTTCACCGCGGACGAGGTGGACCGGATCGCCGCTGCGCTCGCCGCCGCCCGGACTCCGGCGCTGTTCACGCTGTCGGTGGTGGGCGACGTGGCGTTCGACCCGCCGGACGAACTCGACGCCGCGGTGGCGGGCGCGTTCGACGACCACCAGCGGCGTACGACCGGTGGCCGGCGGCTGCTCGGCCCGGACGCCTCGGAGGTCGCGACGGCGGCCCTCACCCGGCACGGCGCCCGGGTGATCGCGCGGCCCAGCCCGTGGCGGCTCGGCCCGGACCGGCGCGCCCTGGCCGCGGAATGGCTGCGCGGCTGGACCGGAGCCGCCGCGGAACAGCGCCCGGAGCTGCCCGTTCCGGCGTATCTCGAGCGGCGGCTGGCCGCCGTCGAGGCCGGCGCGGTCACGATCACCGTGGGACATGAAGATCTTCTTGTCCAGTTCGACTGAACCCTGGGAGTACGCCCCGGCGTATAGGTCCCCGAGGGCTATCGGAGGGAACGTCACGTGATGC
>DATBGW010000216.1:0-10814 GCA_036557765.1 Actinoplanes sp. | reverse complement strand
AGATCGCGGGGAATGGTGAGGGCAACCCAGACAAAAGGCCAAAGGGGAGAGACACTACCCTCATGGCTGTGACACGCCGCGCCAAAATCGTTTGCACCATGGGTCCCGCCACCGCCACCGCCGAACGTATGGGCGGGCTCGTCCAAGCGGGCATGGACGTGGCCCGGCTCAACTTCAGCCACGGCGACCACGACGACCACCGCGCGATGTTCGACCTCGTGCGCGGCGCGGCCCAGGAGGCGGACCGGGCCATCGCGATCCTGGCCGACCTGCAGGGCCCGAAGATCCGGCTCGGCCGGTTCGCGGACGGCCCGCACGAGTGGCAGACCGGCGACGTCGTCACCATCACCAGCGAGGACATCCTCGGGACCCGGGAGCGCGTCTCCTGCACATACCGCAAACTGCCGCACGAGGTCAAGGTCGGCGACCGGCTGCTGATCGACGACGGCAAGGTGGCGGTCGAGGTCGTCGGCGTCGAGGGCGACGACATCCGCTGCCTCGTGGTCGAGGGTGGGCCGGTCTCCAACAACAAGGGCGTCTCGCTGCCCAACGTCGCAGTAAGCGTGCCGGCGCTGTCCGAGAAGGACGAGGAGGATCTGCGCTTCGCGCTCCGCCTCGGCGTCGACCTCGTCGCGCTGTCGTTCGTCCGCTCGCCGGACGACGTCAAGCTGGTCCACCAGATCATGGCGGAGGAGCAGAAGACCGTCCCGGTGATCGCCAAGGTGGAGAAGCCGGAGGCGGTCCAGCACCTCGAAGCCATCGTGCTCGCGTTCGACGGCGTCATGGTGGCCCGGGGTGACCTCGGCGTCGAGTTGCCGCTCGACCAGGTTCCGCTGGTGCAGAAACAAGCAGTCCAGCTGTGCCGGGAGAACGCCAAGCCGGTCATCGTGGCCACCCAGATGCTGGACTCGATGATCGAGAGTTCGCGCCCGACCCGCGCCGAGGCCTCGGACGTCGCCAACGCGGTGCTGGACGGCGCCGACGCGGTGATGCTGTCCGGCGAAACAAGCGTCGGCAAGTACCCGGTGCTCACCGTGACCACGATGTCCCGCATCATCTCGACCACCGAGAGCGGCTCGTTCGGGGTGCCGCGCCTGCAGCACGATCCGCGCACCCACGGCGGCGCGCTGGCCGTCGCCGCGTCCCAGATCGCCCGCATGATCGGCGCCAAGGCGCTCGTGGCGTTCTCGCAGACCGGGGACACCGTCCGGCGGCTGTCCCGGCTGCACTGCGAGCTGCCGCTGCTGGCGTTCACGCCGGTACCGGAAGTGCGTGACCAGCTCGCCCTGTGCTGGGGTGTCCAGACGTTCCTCACCGACTTGGTGGAGCACACCGACGACATGTTCGCCCAGGTCGACGCGATGATGCTGGGTCTGGGCCTGGCCAGCGCCGGCGAGTACGTCGTGGTGGTGGCCGGCAGCCCGCCGAACCTGCCCGGCTCCACCAACACGCTGCGGGTCCACCAGCTGGGTTCGTTCGCCGGCGTGGATCTGGGATGACCGGCCCGCTGCGCGGGCAGGCCGCGGTCGACCAGCTGCTGGAGGTACTGGACCTCAAGCAGATCGACACCGCGACGTTCCGGGGCGAGAGCCCCCAGGTCGGCGCGCAGCGGGTGTTCGGCGGGCAGGTCGCCTGCCAGGCGCTGGTCGCCGCCGGCCGCACCGTGGACCAGCAGCGGTCCGTCCACTCGCTGCACGGCTACTTCGTCCGGCCCGGTGACCCCACCGTCCCGATCGACTTCACCGTCGAGAAGATCCGCGACGGCCGCTCGTTCTCGGTCCGCCGGTCCACCGCCCAGCAGCACGGCCGCACCATCTTCTTCATGTCCGCGTCGTTCCAGGTGATCGAGCAGGGGCTGGACCACCACACGGCGGCACCCACCGACGTGCCCGGCCCGGACGAGGTGCCCACCATCACCGACTGGATCGCGCGGTATCCCGAGCGGACCGACGTCTTCGCCCGGGCGCCGCAGGCCATCGACGTCCGGTACGTCGGCGTGCCCGGCTGGGTGCCGCCCGGCGACCGGACCCCCAACGACCAGCAGCGCGTGTGGATGCGCATCGCCGGAACGCTGCCCGACGACCCGCTGATCCACGCGTGCGCGCTGACCTACGCCAGCGACCTGTCCCTGCTCGACACCGTTCTCAGCGTGCACGGCGAGGTGTGGGGACCGGGCGGCGTCATCGGCGCCAGCCTGGACCACGCGCTCTGGTTCCACCGGCCGTTCCGGGCCGACGAGTGGTTCCTGTACGACTGCACGAGCCCGTCCGCCAGCGGTGCCCGGGGCCTCGCCAGCGGGCGGATGTTCACCCGCGAGGGCCGGCACGTCGCCAGCGCCGTCCAGGAAGGGCTGCTCCGGCGCGTGGGCGCCTGACGATCAGCCGGCCGCGGGCGCTTCCGGGCGCGGCGCGACGTCCTCGACGCCTTCGGGCGTGTCCGGGACCTCCGGGATGTCGAACTGCTCCGCGACACCGGCACCGACCGCGGCGCCGGTCACGCCTGCCAGCGCGAGCATCGAGTCCAGGTCGGCGCTGGCCCGCAGCACCTCGTCGTGGAAGGTCTCGGGCGGCGGACCGGCCTTGCTCCTCGCGGTCGCCCGGTGCCGCGGTCCGGGCCGCTTGTCGTTCGCGGCCGCGGGGCCGGCGGGCTTCGGGTGCTCGTTCACCGTGCGCGTCGGTGCCGCCTCGTAGTCGGTCCGGCCCGCGGTATAGCCGGCCAGGCCGTCCGCCCGCTCCGGCGGCAGGTCCAGCACGTCGGCCCGGGCCACCGCGGCCTCGCGCAGCCGCAGCGCCGTCACCAGGTCCGCCACGCCGCGCAGCAGTCCGAGTGCGCCGAGCACGGTCAACGCCAGGTCGGTGCTGCGCGCCGGCGGGCTGGCCGCGGAGAAGCCCAACCCGGCCTCCAGCACGCCGACTACCATCAGCAGACCCCAGATCCGGTCGGTCTCCCGGGTCAGCATCGATACCGCGACGTCCGCCGCGCCGCGCACCATCAGGTACCAGCCGAGCAGCGCCACCGCCGTGGTGGTGGTCCCGTCGCCGGCCCACAGCACGACGGCGGTGACGGCGAACAGCAGCGCCATGCCCGCGTTCAGCCACCACGTCCGCGTCGGCGCCAACGCCCGGACGCCCTCGGTCAGCGCCCCGAACAGAACGACCGACCCGGCCACGCCCGCCACCCCGGCCGGCTCCAGCCGCATCACGGACCACCCGATCGCCAGCCATGCCACTGCAGCGAACAACAGGAACCCCCACATGCCCTGGCGCACCACCGCCAAGTACGACGAGCCCGACCGCACCATGGAGCCCCTTCCGCCCGTGCTGGTACTGCCATGACAACACCCGGAACCGGTGCGATCCGGTCTTTTGGCGGAAAATCTTCGCGGGTCGCGGGGGTGTAGCGTGTGCTGGCTCGGCCAGATCATGAGTCGACGGGATTCCGGTGGTGCAGGACGACGACCTCGCCGAGGCACTGAAGGCCGCGGCCGACGGTGACGACGCGGGCTTCGCCGTGCTGTGGCGGTCGCTGCAGCCGCCGCTGCTGCGGTACCTGCGGGTGGTCATCGGCGACGCCGCCGAGGACGTCGCATCCGAAACGTGGCTGCAGGCCGCCCGGGACCTGTCCCGCTTCGACGGCGGCCCCACCGCGTTCCGCGGCTGGTTGTTCCGCATCGCCCGGCACCGGGCCATCGACGAGCAGCGCCGGGCCGCGCGGCGCCCCTCCTCACCCGTCGCATCCCTCCACGACGCCGAACGCTCCGGACCTTCGGACGCCGCCGCGGACGCGATGGAGAGCATCGGTACGGCGTGGGCACTGCGGATCATCGCCACGCTGCCACCGGACCAGGCCGAGGCCGTGACCCTGCGGGTGGTCGCCGGGCTGGACGTCGCTACCACCGCCCAGGTGCTCGGCAAGCGTCCGGGCAGCGTCCGAGTCGCCACCATGCGCGGGCTGCGCCGGCTCGCCGCGCATCCGGACGTCGCCGCCGTCGACGACCGCTGGCGACGGGTGTAACGCGATGGGACTCCTGCGCGCTCTTAAGAACGCGATGCGGATCCGGAGTACTCGCCGGATCGGCCGGGCCGACGCGGACCGGCTGGTCTCCGGTGAGACGCCGGGCCCCGGCCACCGGGGCCTGGGTGTACTGCTCGACGCCGCGGCGGCTCCGCCGTCCGTCGAGGAGCTGGCCGGTGAGAGGGCCGCGGTGGCCCGGTTCGTGGCGGCGTACCGGGGTGCGGCGCCGGTGCCGCCGGCGAGGACTCCGGTTCGGGCATCGCGGTCCGCCAGGATGGCCGCCGTCAAGGTGGCGGCCGGGGTGGCCGTCCTGGCGGCCGGTGGTACCGCGGTGGCGGCGGAGACGGGCAACCTCCCCGCCGGCGCCCGGCAGTTCCTGACCGGGCTGGGCGTCCCGGCGCCGGACGGCGGTCCGCGACCCACCGCCACCGGCGCCGGCCGCACCGGCGCCGGCACGGCTGCTCCATCACCGGCCATTTCCGCGCCGCCCTCGCGGAGTGCCGCTCCGGATCCGGCAGAGGTCTGGGCTCTCGACCTCTGCCGGTCCTGGGACGCGGCCCGGACGAACCCGCACGGCAAGGCAGTGCCGGCGGAGACCCGGCACGCGCTCGCCGACCTGGCGGGCGGCGAGAAGCGGATCGATGACTTCTGCGCCGACGTTCTGGACGCGTCACCGAGCGCGACCGCCAGTCCATCCGCGAGCGGCAAGGGGAACGGCAAGGACAAGCCCGAAAAGAAGGCGAAGCCGCATCCGCATCCGACGCCGTCGCCCAAGGGCAAGGGAAAGGACAGGGGCTAACCGGCGTCACCCCTTCGGTCCGACGTGCCTGTCAAGTTCGGCGACCGCCCCCCGGCGCGCGACCGACAGAAGGTTGGGCCGGCACATCCGCCATTCAACTCCCAGGCGATTGAGCGACTCCTGACAGAGCTTCATGATGTCGACAGATTCGTTCGCGAACATGTAACGCGGATATTCGTAGGTCTTTCCATTGCGAGTGACCCTATTCGTAACACGGCAGCCATCGGAGTGAAATAATCCACGTAGGAAATGCCCAGTGCGTTCTTTTAGGAGCTCTTGCTGCCAGTCAGCCAGACGAATCGGACGGTCATGCTTCTTGCCCGGCCCGTGTTGCGGGAAGAAACAGGGCCAATGATTCGACGAACTCTGCACAACGATGCAACCGCCCCTCCTGACCGTGTGCACTTTCCGGGCCAGCACCTCAAGCATGGCCTCCGTGCAGGCATCAATGAGGCCGGGCCAGACCGCCGTGCAATAGATCCGGAGTACTGGAACCCGGGCAGCCGTCACCAGATGGCCGTCGCCGAGGTATAGGCCGAGAAGATAGGCGTAGGCGGTCGGATTTGCCGGATTCAGCGGCGGATCG
This sequence comes from Actinoplanes sp., assembly GCA_036557765.1. Lineage (GTDB taxonomy): Bacteria > Actinomycetota > Actinomycetes > Mycobacteriales > Micromonosporaceae > Actinoplanes. The sequence continues at coordinate 5,415 of DATBGW010000216.1, read as the reverse complement.
GCGCACCTGACACATCGGGATGGGTGCGCCTCACGCTCCGCTCGGAGCCGGGCGCGCTCGCCATAGAACCAATTACCGACCGTCCGACGCGGCAATTGCAGATCACGACAGATATCACCGAAGGGAACGCCAGCGGCACGAAGCTTAAGCGCACGTTCGCGGAACTGAGGGGGATGCACACAGGCATCGTCTACCACGGGTACGACATTCCTTGCGGTGCCGGGGACGGGAGTCGAACCCGCATGCCCTCTCAGGCAAATGATTTTGAGTCATCCGTGTATTCCATTCCACCACCCCGGCTCGCCCGTTCGAGTCGCGACAACCGTCACGCTGATACGAGCACGACACAGCCTACCCACTACGCTGATGAGGGTGACACCCGCGTCCCGGGTGTCGCGACTTGGTGGAGCGTTGGGGGTAGGGGTTCGTGGCCGATACGCGGGCGGGCGCCGAGCGCAGACGGGTGCTGATTGCCGAGGACGAAGCCCTCATCCGGCTGGACCTGGCGGAGATGCTCCAGGAGGAGGGCTACGACGTCGTCGGTGAGGCCGGTGACGGCGAGACCGCCGTGCGCCTGGCCGAGGACCTGTCACCGGACCTGGTGATCCTCGACATCAAGATGCCCATCATGGACGGCCTCGCGGCAGCCGAGCGGATCGCCGGCGGCCGGATCGCACCGGTGGTCATCCTCACCGCGTTCAGCCAGCGCGACCTGGTGGAACGCGCCCGGGCGGCGGGCGCCATGGCGTACCTCGTGAAGCCGTTCCAGAAGTCGGACCTGGTGCCGGCGATCGAGATCGCGTTGTCCCGGTATTCGGAGATCGCGGCGCTGGAGTCGGAGGTCGCGGGCCTGACCGACCGCCTGGAGACCCGCAAGTCGGTGGAGCGCGCCAAGGGCGAGCTGATGACCAAGTACGCGATGACCGAGCCGCAGGCGTTCAAATGGATTCAGCGGACCGCGATGGACCACCGGATGACCATGCGTGAGGTCGCGGACCGGATCCTGGCCGAGGGGCAGGAGGCGGAGGGCACGCCACCGGCCTGACCGATGCCGCGGGTTGTAACACCCCACTCGTTTTGGGCGTCACCGGACGTAACGGTTCGGTGAAAGGCCGGATGAACTATTACTCCGGGCCCGCAATCTGGGATAGCGTCCCGCCCCAGAACGGGCGCAGCTGTGTCGTGCCGGTACGCAAGTGCCATTCGACCTGCGGTGGCTCGGTGGGTTCGGTATGGAGGAGGGTTCCACCTTGAGGCAGGGTCTCGCACGAGCCATCGGCGGTGTGGCCGTGGTCGGGCTGATCGCCGGTGCTGCAGCGTGTAACAAGGACACGGGCGGCGGAAGCAGTACGGCGAGCAACTCCAAGTGCGGCTACGAGCTCGCCTTCTTCGGCGCTCTGACCGGTCCGGCGGCCAACTTGGGCGTCAACATCGAGCAGGGCTTCGAGCTGGCGGTCATCCAGTACAACGAGAAGAACGGCGCGAACTGCGTCGTTGTCAAGAAATTCGACTCGCAGGGCGACCCGGCCGTCGCGCCGGGCGTGGCCCGGAACCTGGTCGCGGACAAGAAGATCATCGGTGTCGTCGGCCCGCCGTTCTCCGGCGAGAACGAGGCTGCCGACCCGATCTTCGAGGCGGCCGGCGTTCCGATGATCTCGCCGTCGGCGACCCGGACGACCCTGTCGGCGAACGGCTGGAAGGTGTTCCACCGTGCGCTCGGTAACGACAACTCCCAGGGTCCCGCCGCGGCGCAGTACATCAAAGAAGTGATGAAGCCGACGAAGGTCTTTGTGGGCGATGACCAGTCCGCGTACGGCGCGGGTCTGGCGGACATCGTCAAGAAGTCGCTCGGGTCGCTGGTGGTCGGTACCGACAAGACCGAGGCGGACGGCAAGCAGACCGACTTCTCCGGTTTGGTGCAGAAGGTTGTCGGCAGTGGCGCGACGGTGATGTTCTACGGCGGCTACTACGCCAACGGCGGCCTGATCCGTAAGCAGCTGACGGCGGCCGGCTGGAAGGGCACGCTGGTCGGTGGCGACGGCATGAAGGACCCGGGCCTGTCGAAGGCAGCAGGCATCGCGTCCGCCAAGGGCACCATCGTCACCTGCCCGTGCGCCCCGCCGGAGCAGGCGGGCGGCACGTTCTTCGCCGACTACAAGGCGAAGTGGAACGTGCCCGCCGGAACGTACTCGGACGCGGCGTTCGACTCGGCGAACATCTTCCTGCAGGGCATCGACCAGGGGAACACGGCGATCGACAAGATGAACACGTACCTGTCGACGGTGACCTACAAGGGCGTCGCGAACACGTACAAGTTCACCGACAAGGGCGAGCTGGACCCGCAGTACATCAGGGTCTTCGCGTACAAGTTCGACGACTCGGGTGACGCGAAGGTGGACCAGGAGATCAAGAAGTCCTGATTCAGCCCTGTCACTCGCTGTAGGGGACGGTGTGGCCGGAGTTGATCTCCGGCCACACCGACCTTCTCGTTTCGGGAGGTCGCGGTGAACTTCTCCGGTCTGATCCACAACTTCGGGCCACTCACGATCACCGGCCTGACCCAGGGCGCGATCATCGCGCTCTTCGCGCTGGGCTACACGCTCGTGTACGGCGTCCTACGACTGATCAACTTCGCCCACTCCGAAGTGTTCCTCCTCGGCACGTACGCGTGCCTGATTCTGTGGGGCTTCTTCGGCCTGGATCAGAATTCGCCCACCCCGACCGGCTTCGCGGTGGTCGGCCTCATTCTGTTGGGCCTGGTCGCGGCGATCATCGCCTCGGGCATCACCGCGTTGTTTGTGGAGTTGGTGGCGTACCGGCCGCTGCGCCACCGCAACGCGCCGCCGCTGGCGTTCCTGATCACCGCGATCGGGGCGTCGCTGGCGATCTCCGAGACGGTCGGTGTGGTCACGCAGCGCAACGTGCGTGGTGTGCCGCCGCTGATCGTGCAGAAGGACGTGTTCGTCATCGGCAACATGCACGTGACGAACCAGCAGATCCTGATCATCGTGCTGGCGCTGGTGTCGATGTTCGTGCTGGACCGGTTCATCAACCGGTCCCGGCTCGGCCGCGGCATCCGGGCGGTCGCGCAGAGCCCGGACAGCGCGGCGCTGATGGGCGTCAACAAGGGCCGGGTCATCTCGCTGGTGTTCCTGCTCGGCGGCCTGATGGCCGGCATCGCGGCGGTGATGTACGACCTCAAGATCGGGGTGACCCGGTTCGACGCCGGCTTCCTGCTGGGCATCGAGGCGTTCACGGCGGCCGTGATGGGCGGCATCGGCAACCTGCGCGGCGCGCTGCTGGGCGGCCTGCTGCTGGGCCTGCTGCAGAACTACGCGGCCGGTCTGTTCGGCACCGAGTGGCTGCACGCGGTGGCGTTCGTGCTGCTGGTGCTGATCCTGCTGATCCGGCCGACGGGTCTGTTGGGTGAGTCACTGGGGAGGGCTAGAGCATGAGCGAGCGCACCGAGCGAAGCGAGGGCCACGAGCGCATGCGAAAGGCAGGCCCAGCATGAGCGAGCGCACGCAGCGTTGCGAGGGCCACGAGCGCATGCGAAAGGCAGGCCCAGCATGACTACGGATACGAGCACGTCTGTCGAAACCCCGAAGCAGAGGAACAAGCGGGGTGGCGTACGGGGTTGGTTCGGCCGGATGCCGTGGCCGATCCGGGGCCTGATCATCCTCGTCTTCGTCGCGTTGGCGTATCTGTTGCCGTACGCGGCTCAGGTGCCGGTGATCGGCCCGCAGATCGTCACCCAGGGCATCGACTGGCCCAGCGCGCTGTTCAACATGTCCTACTACGTGCTGCTGGCGCTGGGCCTGAACGTGGTGGTGGGCTACGCCGGTCTGCTGGACCTCGGATACGTGGGCTTCTTCGCCGTCGGCGCGTACACCACCGCGCTGCTCACCTCGCCGGACAGCGTCCTGCACACGAAGTGGGCGTGGCTGGCGGCGATCCCGATCGCGCTCGCGGCGACCATGCTGTCCGGTCTGATCCTGGGCTGGCCGACGCTGCGGTTGCGCGGCGACTACCTGGCGATCGTGACGCTGGGCTTCGCGGAGATCATCCGGATCGTCGCGACGAGCACGGAGACCCTGCGCGGTGACCGGGGATTCACCGGCATTCCGCACCCGCCCGGGTCCCTGTCCGACGGCAAACCGATATTCGGGGTGGCCGACGCGACGCCGTACTTCTGGCTCGGCCTGTCCGTCATCCTCCTGGTCATCCTGGGCGTGCGGAACCTCGACCGGAGCCGGGTCGGCCGGTCCTGGCTGGCGATCCGGGAGGACGAGGAAGCCGCCGAGATCATGGGCGTGCGGACGATCAAGTACAAGCTGTGGGCGTTCGCGATCGGCGCGTTCATCGGCGGGCTCGGCGGTGTGCTGTTCGCCGGCGAGCAGGGCTTCGTCAACTCGCAGACGTTCATCCTGCAGTTCTCGATTCTGATCCTGGCCGGCGTGGTCATGGGTGGCTCCGGCAACATCGCCGGTGCGATCCTGGGTGGCGCGCTGATCTCGTACATCCCGGACCGGCTGCGCGGCATCAGCGACCCGTTCTTCGGCACCGACCTGTTCGGCTTCCGGTTCGCGATCTTCGGCGTCGTGATCATCCTGATCATGATCTTCCGGCCGCAGGGTCTGATCCCGAGCCGGCGGCGGGCGATGGAGCTGCGGGACCGCGAGAAGGAGGTGGCCCCCGTTGAGTGAGCGCAGCGAGCCTCATGTGGCCACGGAGCGAAGCGGAGTGGTCGCATGAGCGAGCCCCATATCGACACGCCGGGGGAACTGGACGCCTCCGATGCCCGTCCGGTCGACCGCGCGGCGCCGACCGGCCACGAGGTCGCCGGCCCGCCGGTGCCACCGCACGACCCGGATGCGCTGCTCGAGGTCGATCACGTCACGCTGCGCTTCGGCGGCGTGGTGGCGCTCAACGACGTCAGCTTCAGCTTGAAGAAGGGCGAGATCTTCGGCCTGATCGGGCCGAACGGCGCCGGCAAGACCACCTGCTTCAACGCGATGACCGGCGTCTACCGGCCCACCAGCGGGTCGATCCGGTTCAACGGCGAGTCGATCGTCGGCAAGAAGAAGCACGAGATCACCCGCGGCGGCATCGCCCGCACGTTCCAGAACGTGCGGCTGTTCCCGGAGATGACCGCGCTGGAGAACGTCATGGTGGGCGTGGACGCGCACCACAAGACCAGCGTGCTGGGCGCGCTGTTCCGGATGCCGCGGCACTGGCGTGAGGAGCGCACCGGCCGGGACCGGTCGATGGAGCTGTTGCGGTTCGTCGGCATCGACCGGCGCGCGGGGGACGTCTCCCGCAACCTCGCGTACGGGCAGCAGCGGCGACTGGAGATCGCCCGGGCGCTGGCCACCAACCCGACCCTGCTCTGCCTGGACGAACCGGCGGCCGGCT
>DATBGW010000215.1:0-2993 GCA_036557765.1 Actinoplanes sp. | reverse complement strand
CCGAGATCGCCGCCGAGTTCCTCCCGCCCGGCGTGCTCAACGTGGTCTGCGGCGACCGGGACACCGGCCGCGCCGTGGTCTCGCACCCCACCCCGCAGCTGGTCTCGATCACCGGTTCCACCCGGGCCGGCCGGGAGGTGGCCCTGGCCGCCAGCGCCGACCTCAAGCGCACCCACCTCGAACTCGGCGGCAAGGCCCCGGTGGTGATCTTCGATGACGCCGACCTGGCCGCGGCCGCCGAAGCGATCGCCGGAGCCGGCTACTTCAATGCCGGACAGGACTGCACCGCGGCCACCCGCGTGCTGGCGTCCCCGCGGATCTATCCGGACTTCGTCTCGGCTCTCGCCGACCAGGCCAAGAACACCAGGACCGCGGGACCGGACGACGAGGACGCGGACTACGGCCCGCTGAACAACGCCGACCAGTTCGCCCGGGTCAGCGGCTTCCTCGAGCGACTGCCGGACCACGCCAGCGTGGACGCGGGCGGCAGCAAGGTCGGTGACCGGGGTTACTTCTACTCCCCCACCGTCGTCTCGGGGCTTCAGCAGGCCGACGAGATCATCCAGGACGAGGTGTTCGGGCCGGTCATCACGGTCCAGCGGTTCACCGACGAGGACGAGGCGGTGCGCTGGGCCAACGGCGTGGAGTACGGCCTGGCCTCCTCGGTGTGGACCCGCGACCACGGCCGGGCCATGCGGATGACGCAGCGGCTCGACTTCGGCTGCGTCTGGGTCAACTGCCACATCCCGCTGGTCGCGGAGATGCCGCACGGCGGCTTCAAGCACTCCGGGCACGGCAAGGACCTGTCGGTGTACGGGTTGGAGGACTACACCCGCATCAAGCACGTCATGCACAGCCTCGACGCATGAAGGCCTCGCGATCTTGGAGTTGCTCCATCCTCCGCGATCTTGGAGTTGTGGTTGGAACAAACCATTCGGAAAGCCACATAAAGGCAACCACAACTCCAAGATCGCGAGACAGGGCTTGCACTCCAAGATCGCGGGGAGGTTCTAGGGGGAGAGATGTCCACATCGGAAGAACTGCACAAGCGCCGGACCGCCGCGGTGGCGCGCGGCGTCAGCTCGGTGGTGACGTCCTACGTGGACAGTGCCGGCGGGGGCGGGATCCGGGACGTCGACGGCCGGGACTGGATCGACTTCGCCTCCGGCATCGCGGTCACCAGCGTCGGCAACGCCGCGCCCCGCGTGGTCGCGGCCGTCCGTGAGCAGGTCGAGCGCTTCACCCACACCTGCTTCATGGTGGCGCCCTACGAGTCGTACATCGCGGTGTGCGAACAACTGGCCGCGCTGACGCCGGGAACGTTCGACAAGCGGGCCGCGCTGTTCAACTCCGGCGCCGAGGCGGTCGAGAACGCCGTCAAGATCGCCCGCCACGCCACCGGGCGACAGGCCGTCGTGGTGTTCGAGCACGCCTATCACGGCCGGACCAACCTGACGATGGCGCTGACCGCGAAGGTGATGCCGTACAAGCACCGGTTCGGGCCGTTCGCGCCGGAGATCTACCGGGCGCCGCTGTCGTACCCGCTGCGCGACGGCGGCCTGGCCGGCCCGGACGCGGCCCGGCGGGCGATCGACGTGATCGACAAGCAGGTCGGCGGCGACAACGTGGCGGCGGTGCTGATCGAGCCGATCCAGGGTGAGGGCGGCTTCGTGGTGCCGGCCCCGGGTTTCCTGCCGGCGCTGGCGGCGTGGGCACGCGGCGCCGGCGCGCTGTTCGTGGCCGACGAGATCCAGACCGGCTTCTGCCGGACCGGGACGTGGTTCGCGTGCGAGCACGAGGACGTGGAACCGGACCTGGTGACCACTGCGAAGGGCATGGCCGGCGGCCTGCCGCTGGCCGGCGTGGTCGGCCGGGCCGAGGTGATGGACGCCGTGCACGCCGGCGGGCTGGGCGGCACCTATGGCGGCAACCCGGTCGCCTGCGCCGCGTCGCTGGCGGCCATCGAGACGATGCGGGAGCTGGACCTCGCCGGGGCGGCCCGGGGGATCGAGGCGACGATGAAGCCGCGGCTCGAGGAGCTCGCGTCGACCGACCCGGGCATCGGCGACGTCCGCGGCCGGGGCGCCATGCTCGCCATCGAGCTGGTCCGGCCGGGCAGCATCGAACCGGACGCGGCCCGGACCGCGTCCGTGGCGAAGGCCTGCCACGCCGCCGGTCTGCTGGTGCTCACCTGCGGCACGTACGGCAACGTCCTGCGCTTCCTGCCGCCGCTGGTGATCCCGGACGACGAGCTGTCCCGCGGCCTGGACATCCTCGCCGAATCACTGCGTGCGAATGTGCCAGGGTGAGCCGTAGTCGACGAGGCGGTCCAGGAACGGATCGGCGTCGAACGCCTCGGGGCCCAGGACGCCGGCGCCGGACCACACGCCGGTCGCGAGCAGCTCCAGCGCCACGACCGGGTTGACCGCGGTCTGCCAGACCACCGCCTGCGACCCGTACTCCTTCATCGACCACTCGTTGTCGACGACGTGGTAGAGGTACACCGCCGCCGGGACGCCGTCGGTGTTCAGGCCGGTGACCAGCGTGCCGGCGCAGGTGGCGCCGGTCATCCGGCCGCCCAGCGTCGCCGGGTCGGGCAGCACGGCGGCCACCACATCCCGGGGCGACACCGACACGTCGCCCACCCGCACCGGCGAAGTAGCGTCCAGACCGAGCTTGCGCAGGGTCCTCAGCACCTCGATGAACTCGGCGCCCAGCCCGTACTTGAACGTGACCCGGCGCGCGTCGATCCAACGCGGGATCAGCAGCACCTCCTCGTGTTCCACGTTGACGCACTCCACCGGCCCGATGCCGCCCGGGAAGTCGAAGACCTCGGGTTCGCTGAACGGCGCGGTGGTGTACCAGCCGCGGCCGGCCTCCCAGATGACCGGCGGGTTCAGGCACTCCTCGATGGTGGTCCAGATGGAGAAGGACGGCGCGAACCCGTACCCGTCGACCACGAGGTCGGCTCCGTCCCGTACCCCGATCTCCTC
>DATBGW010000214.1:0-3183 GCA_036557765.1 Actinoplanes sp. | reverse complement strand
TCCACCAGAGCGCCGCCATCAGGGCAAGAACCAGCAGTGCGAAGAACACCGCGAGCCACGCCCACACCCGGCCGCGGCGACCGGTGTCATCGACGAAAACCGGTGGAGCGCCCGGTTCCGGCGAATCGATCACATTGGTCGCATCGACCGGCTCGGGCACGCGGGCGACGCCACGCTGCTGCCGCGGCGTAGGGACCTTGGCGACAGCCCGGATGGGGGGATCCTGCTCGCGCGCCATGAAATCCAGGCTATTGAGGGTCCCCGAACCCCGCAAACCGAGCAGCCGCGACGTCCACCACACGCCTCCCCTCCACACGCCTCCCTCCGCGATCTTGGAGTTGTGGTTGCCTTTATGTCCTTTTCGGATAGATCTGTGCCAACCACAACTCCAAGATCGCGGAATCGAACGGTATGGGCCGGCGGGGGGTGAACCGGGAGGATGCACGACTCGTGTGGAAACCGGGACACGACGTTGCCACGGAGATCATCGGAACGGGCGGCGCGGGCATCGGGGGAACGCCGACAGCTCCATGATCGGCCAGGAATGTCGTACCCCGGCGGGAGAATGGCGGCGTGCTGGTCGCGGTGGTCGCCGATGAGCAGCCGGCCGGGCACGGGGCCGGCCGGCTGCAGGACCTGCACGCGGACGGCTCGCCGTCGGGTCCGCCGCACCGGGTGGCGGACCTGGCGGCGGCCGTTGCGGCGCGCGAGTCAGCGCACGCGCCACGGTGGGTGTGGCCCGCGACCGCCGACATCTATCCGGCCCTGCTGCGCGCCGGGGTGCGGGTCCAGCGCTGCCACGACGTCGAGCTCACCGAGGCGTTGCTGTCCGGTCACTCCGGTCGCTGGGGCGAGCCGCGCGCACTGCCCGCGGCCTGGGCCCGCTTGACCGGCCGCCCGGTGCCGCCTGATCCACCGCCGCGCCTGCCGGAGCCGCCCGGTTCGACCCAGGGCGCGCTGTTCGACACCACGCCGGCGCCGTCGGCCACCGCCGGCTTCGACATGCTGCAGGTTCTTTCCGAGGTGTACGCCGACCAGCTCCGCCGGTGTGCCGCCACGGAGGATCCCGGCCGGTTCCGGTTGCTCGTGGCAGCCGAGTCCGCCGGTGCGCTGATCGCCGCGGAGATGGGTCGGATCGGGCTCCCGTGGCGGGCCGACGTGCACGACGAGGTGCTGCTCGACCTGCTCGGTCCGCCCCAGCCGGTCGGTCCGCCACGCCGCCTCGCCGAGCTGGCCACCGAGGTCAACGAAGCGTTCGGCACCCACGGGCTGCACCCGGACTCGCCGGCCGAGGTGCTGCGCGCGTTCGCCCGCGCCGGCGTCGACGTGCCCAACACGCGCGCCTGGATCCTGCGGCGGATCGACCACCCGGCGGTGCGCCCGTTGCTCGAATACAAGGAGCTCTCCCGCATCTGGACAGCGCACGGCCGCGCCTGGCGGGAGGCGTGGGTACGCGACGGCCGGTTCCACCCGGAGTACGTCGCGGGCGGCGTCGTCTCCGGCCGCTGGGCCACCCGGGGCGGTGGCGCGTTGCAGGTGCCCAAGGTGGTTCGCCGTGCGGTGGTGGCCGACGACGGCTGGCGGTTCGTCGTCGCCGACGCCGGGCAGCTCGAGCCGCGGATTCTCGCCGCCGTGTCCGGCGACGCCCGGCTCGCCACCGCGGCCGCCGCCGGCGACCTCTACGCGGCACTGGCCACCGACGCGTTCGACGGCGACCGCGCCCGGGCGAAGGTCGCGCTGCTCGGCGCCATGTACGGCCAGACCGGCGGCGCCGCTATCCCCGCGCTGGCCGTGCTCCGGCAGAACTATCCAACCGCATTCGAGTACGTGGAGGCCGCCGCGCGTACGGGCGAGGCCGGCGGCCTGGTGCGGTCCTGGCTCGGCCGCACCTGCCCGCCGGCGTCGATGGCGTGGCGCGACGCCGACCTGGAACCACCCGAGGCGGAGATGTCACTGGGCGGGGCGTCCGGGCGGGCTCGGGGCCGGTTCACCCGCAACTTCGTCATCCAGGCGACCGCCGCCGAGTGGGCGCTGGTGCTGCTCGCGACGCTGCGTACCGCTCTGGACGGCACGAAAGCGGAGCTGGTGTTCTTCGTGCATGACGAGGTGGTGGTGCACTGCCCGGCCGAGCAGGCCGAGACCGTGGTCGCGGCGGTGCACGACAGCGCGGCCCAGGCGGGACGGCTGCTGTTCGGAGCGACCACGGTCCGGTTCCCGCTCGACGTGTCGGTGGTGGAGTGTTACGCCGACGCGATGTAGGTCACCGGTAGTCGGGCGCGTTCCAAGGTGCGACCCGGTGCGCGTAGTGGTACTCGTGCCGGTATTGGCGGTACCGCGCGTGCCGGTAGAGCCCCATGAAGAGGAACGCGAGCGGAATGATCGGCCAGAAGAAGTGTGCACCGGACACCGCCCAGAGCAGCGTCAGCACGGTAGCGATCGCGATCACGAAGCCCGCGTGCCGGCGGATCCCCCGGCGGCTCGCCGCACGCGCCTGCGGTGTGTCCGCGAGGGCCCGGCGGCCGCCGTCCGGTAGGTCCGCCGTCAGCGGGGCGAGCTCGTCACGGAACTTCGCGGCGTACACGGCGGCGAGCCGTTCCTCACCCTCCTCCAGCGTGAGGCGACCCTCGGTCATCGCGGCCCGCAGGATCTCGGCGACCTGCTCGCGTTCCTTGTCGGAGGTCCGCAGCCGGTTGGGGCCGGACCAGGTGGCGTCGTTGGGGTTCACGGTCTTCCTCCTCGAAGCGGTTCTGCATCCAGAGTGACCGGATCCGCTTCCGCGAACGTCGGCCGCGCGAAGCATCTGTACGACGCCGGCGGGAGCAGCCGGGCGCCCTGTCGTACGCCCTGGGGAGTAGCGACCCGCCGCCGGCTACCGCGGCGGACGCACGCACGCCGAGTCCTCACGCGGATGCCCGGGGCATCGCCGGTGCCGTAGGTTCGATCTCATGCAGGACGCGGCGCGGCAGATGTCCCCGCGGCGGCACGGACCGCATCCGGGCTGGCCCGGTGCCGTGCTCGTCGCCGGGTTGTTCCACGTGCTCGGCGCCCGAACGCTCGCTGCCGACGGCGGCATGTCCCGGCCGATGGACCTGCTGAGCTACGCGCTTCTGCTGGTCGGGCCGATCGCGCTGATCTGGCGGCGCCGATATCCGGTCGTCGTGACAGCGGTGGCGTCGGCGGCCT
>DATBGW010000213.1:0-18569 GCA_036557765.1 Actinoplanes sp. | reverse complement strand
TCCGTCGTGGACCGGCCAGCCACCCGGCCCAGCACCGGGCGTCGGGCCGCCGCTGGGGAAGCCGCCGGGCCCGACCGCCGCGCGGTGCTGCGGGTACCCGTCATCTGCCTGGCCACCGGGCGGACCGGGCACCTGTGCCCGGCCTACCTGAGCCCGGCCGCGCGCAGAACCGTTGCCTCCTGCTCCGCCCACGCGACCGCTACCGTCGCCGTACGAGTTCATGTGTCACACCCTGCCGGTCGCGGTGGTGCGAACATCCGCCACCACCGGTTTTGCCGTGACCTTCATCATGTTGCGGTGCTTGCCCGCGGAGACGGCCGGGTGCCGTCCCGTCGGAACCGATTTGCCAGAAATAACCTGACTATTCCAGCGGATGACCTGCCGCTCACGCCAACTAGTACGGAAAAACCGGTCGGCCGGGTGAGTCGCGGTCGAAATCACCCCTCGGCCCCTCGCCTTCGTTTGACCGCCGATCCCGAGCCGGCATGCGCGCCGGCAGCTGCCGACACCGCCCCGCCCGATGTGCCGGCGCCGGCCAGCTCGCCCCGGCCGAGCAGGTACTGCTCGACCAGGTGGTTCCAGCCACAGCTCCGGCACACTTCGACGACGTACACCTGGAACTCACGCAGCGTCATCGCCAGCACCGGCAACTCGGCCTTGGTCCGGGCCTGGCCGGCGGACTGCTTGAGCTCGTCGCCGTAGATGTAGTGCACGAGCGTCAGATTGTCGCGGCGGCACACGGGACACCGTTCGTCCGTCGGCTCGCCGTGGAATCTGGCTGCGCTTTTCAGGTACGGCGACGCGTCACACACTTCCAGCGTCCCGACCTTCCCGCTGTGCACGTCACGCAACAGCGCTCGCTTCTGTAGCGAGTAGTCGACGATCTGCCGCTGCGTGCGCATGGCGAAGAGAGTACGCGGTCGGGTCCGGTACGGCGACAGCCATCACGCAGCGTGCCGCACCGATTGCGCAGCACTGACCGTCTTGCGGGACTTGCCCGCCCGAACTACGGTGGCGATGTATCGGCCCGATACATCGTGGCGACATCAAAGGGGGTGGCAGTGCTCGAACTCGCCATCCTCGGGCTGCTCCAGGAAGCTCCGATGCATGGCTACGAACTCCGCAAGGAGCTCGCCACCAAGCTCGGCACCCTTCGCGCTGCCATCAGCTACGGCACGCTCTACCCGACGCTGAAGCGGCTGCACGCGGCGGGCTGGATCAGCGAAACGGTGCCGGAGGGCGTCGTTCCGGCGCTCACCAGCCGCCGCGGCCGCATTGTGTACAAGATCACAGCAGAAGGCAAGGAGCGGTTCGCCGATCTGCTGGCCCAGACCGGTCCCGAGACGTACGACGACGACGGCTTCGGCGTGCACTTCGCTTTCTTCGCCCGGACCGACCGGGCCACGCGGCTGCGGATTCTCGAGGGCCGTCGCCGCCGGATCGAGGAACGTCGAGAGGGACTGCGGGAGGTCCTGGCCCGCGCTACCGACCGGCTCGACGCGTACACCCTCGAGCTGCAGCGCCATGGCCTGGAGGCCTGCGAGCGCGAGGTTCGCTGGTTGGAGGAGCTCATCACCAACGAGCGTTCCGGCCGGTCACCCCAACCAGATCCGAGTCCGCATCCGGACAGACAACGGTGAAATCAGAATGAAACAGGAGGCAAACGCGATGGGTTCCGTCCGCGTCGCCATCGTCGGTGTGGGTAACTGCGCCTCGTCCCTCATCCAGGGCGTCGAGTACTACCGCAACGCCGACCCGAACGACCGCGTCCCGGGCCTCATGCATGTGGTCTTCGGTGACTACCACGTGTCGGACATCACGTTCGTCGCGGCGTTCGACGTCGACGCCAAGAAGGTCGGCATGGACCTCGCCGAGGCGATCGTCGCCAGTGAGAACAACACGCTGAAGCTGTGCGACGTACCGCCCACCGGCGTCACCGTCCAGCGTGGACCGACGTTCGACGGCCTCGGCCAGTACTACCGCGAGATCATCGACGAGTCGCCGGCCGAACCCGTCGACGTGGCAGAGGCGCTGCGTGAGGCCCAGGTCGACGTGGTCGTGTCGTACCTGCCGGTGGGCTCCGAGCAGGCCGACAAGTTCTATGCCCAGGCAGCCATCGACGCGGGCTGCGGATTCGTCAACGCACTGCCGGTCTTCATCGCATCCAACCCGGAGTGGGCGCAGAAGTTCACCGACGCCGGGCTGCCGATCGTCGGCGATGACATCAAGAGCCAGGTGGGCGCCACGATCGTGCACCGGGCGCTGGCCAAGCTCTTCGAGGACCGCGGCGTCGAGTTGCTGCGCACGTACCAGCTGAACTTCGGCGGGAACATGGACTTCATGAACATGCTGGAGCGCACCTGGCTGGTCTCCAAAAAGATCTCCAAGACTCAGTCGGTGACGAGCCAGATCCCGCACGAGATGCAACGCAGCGACGTCCACATCGGACCGTCCGACCACGTGCCGTGGCTGGACGACCGCAAGTGGGCGTACATCCGGCTCGAGGGCCGCAGCTTCGGCGACGCTCCGCTGAACGCCGAACTGAAGCTCGAGGTGTGGGACTCGCCGAATTCCGCCGGCGTGATCATCGATGCGGTACGCGCGGCGAAGATCGCCAAGGACCGGGGGATCGGGGGGCCGCTGCTGTCCGCGAGCTCCTACTTCATGAAGAGCCCGCCGCAGCAGTACGCCGACCACGACGCCAAGCAGGCCGTCGAGTCCTTCATCCAAGGCACCGTCGACCGCTAAGTCCCCCTTCGGCCCTAAACCCTCGCCGATCTTGGAGTTGTGGTTGGCCTTTCGCGGCATATAGCCCGATTCGTGCCAACCACAACTCCAAGATCGCGGGTAGGCGGTTGCCGTCGGCGAGCGCGCCCGGCCTTCCGGCACCCACCCCCGTTCGTCTGGCACCGCCCGGGCGCCTCCCTGCGCGGAATCATCTCCGAGGCGCCGGACCGCCATCGCTTACACCGTCAGAGCTGACGTTGCCGCCGTACTCCCAGGTCGCGGCGTACGAGTGCGGCCGTTAGAGCACGGACTCGGGCGCTCATCGCCACGTCCGTTCCAGTGCCACCCGGGCCTCCAGCTCCAGCAGGCGCCGCTTGCGCTCGATGCCGCCGCCGAAGCCGACCATCTTGCCGCCGGCGCCCACCACGCGGTGACACGGCACGATGACCGGCACCGGGTTGTGGTTACACGCCGTGCCGACCGCCCTGGCCAGCGTCGGGTCGCCCAGGCTGGTGGCGATCGCGCCGTACGTCCGCATCTCGCCGTACGGGATGTCCGCGATGTGGCCCCACACCGCCTGTTCGAACTCCGAACCGCCGCGCAGCTCGACCGGCACCGAGAACGCCGTCACCGTCCCGGCGAAATAGGCGGTGAGCTCGTCCACAACCGGATGCGAGCCGGGCGAGCCGGGCGGCCCGAACGACGTCGGCGCGCCGAACCGCACGCCGATCACGGTGTCGCCGTCAAGCACGACGCCGAGCGGCCCGACCGGCGAATCGATGAGGAACTGCATGCGTCGATTCTGCCGCGCGGGTACGACAACAAGCCGTCCCCACAAAACCCTCCGCGATCTTGGAGTTGTGGTTGGCGTAAAGGCGGACAGAGAACGCATATAGGCAACCACAACCCCAAGATCGCGGAGACGCCAGCGAACTGGGCGTCAAGCGGGGGAGCGGCCGAGGAACGCGAGCAGGCGGTCGCCCGGCGAGGCGGTCGCCGGCACGGGCACCGGCGGTGCGAAACGGCCCGGACGATCACTGTCCCGGATCAGCACGATCGCCAAATCCAGCAACTCATCGGCCAGATCGTCCGGTATCGGGCGCTGAACGCCGCACGCCGCGCCGACGTCCCAGCCATGCACGGTCACCTCGATCGCACCGGCACTCGCCATCAACGGCGCGGTGAGCGGCCGGCCGTGCACCAAGACGAGGCCGGAGCCATCGGCGTTCGTCCAGGCGCCCAGCAACCGCGCGGCCCGATCACGTACCAGGGACAGCACGTCGTCCGGCGCCGGAACGGCCACAAAGGACACGCAGCCGGTTTCGGCGCCTTCCTGGAGCGCCGCCATCGCGTCGTGCAGATGGCCGAGCAGGTCGCGCAAATCCCAGGCGGCGCACGGCGTAGGGCGGACCAGCGCGTCCGGCGTCACCAGCGCCACGCTGCCCAGCGCGTACGCGATCGCCCGCTCGAGCACGGCGACGCCGCCGACAAGGGCGGGCGACGGCCGGCCGGCAGTCATCACGCCGCGCCCGCGGGCAGGCGTTCCGCGGTGGCCGGCAGCGACGCGGGCAGGCCGAACTTCTCGAACAGCCGCAGGTCGAAGAAACAGGACACGTGGCTGACGCCGTCCGGCGTCAGCGTGAGGACCGGCAGGTTGAACGGCCGGTATGTGTCGCCGTCGCGCATGTACAGGCCGAACGCGTACTGGCCGTTCGCCCGCGTCGGCACCAACCGCATGTCGCCCGGACCCTGCGCTGGGCACTGCGTGTCGATCAGCCGCGCGATGTCCTCGGCGCCGGCGTACCAACCGGTGAACGGCGGCATCTCCCACACCGCGTCCTTGGTGAAGATTGTCACCATCGCGGCGATGTCCTTCGCCTCGAACGCCGCGACGAACCGGTCCAGCAACGCTCGCCGGTCCGCTTCGTCCGGTTCGGTCAGGTCGTCCGCCGTCGGAGCCACCTCCTGCAGGTGCGCCCTGGCCCGCTGCAGTGCGCTGTTCACCGAGGCGGTGGTCATGTCCAGCATCTCGGCGACCTCCGCGGCCGGCCACTGCAGCACGTCGCGCAGGATCAGCACGGCACGCTGCCGGGGCGGCAGGTACTGCATCGCGGCGATCACCGCCAGCCGGATGCTCTCCCGGCCGGCCACGACCGTGGCCGGATCGGTGCCTACCATGTCGTCCGGCATCGGTTCCAGCCACGGCACCTCTCGATCGGCGATGAGCAGATCGCCGGGATCGGAGCTGGGTGCGCCGAGACCGATCGGAAGCGGCCGCCGGGTCCGCGACTCCAGCGCGTTCAGGCAGGCGTTGGTGGCGATGCGGTGCAGCCACGTACGCATCGAGGAACGGCCCTCGAACTTGTCGTACGAACGCCACGCCCGCACGTACGTCTCCTGGACCAGGTCCTCGGCGTCGTAGACGGAGCCGAGCATCCGGTAGCAGTGGGCGAGCAGCTCACGCCGGTATGGATCCGCCTGACGTACGAAATCGGTGTCCACCACAAGGCCTCCTTCACCGTGTAGACCGCTGCCGCGGCCAAAACTCATCGGTCCGGGTCCGATGAATCTGCGGGAGGTCCGCGGTCTGTCCGGGTGAAGCCTAACGCCCACCTCTTTCCGCGATCTTGGAGTTGTGGTTGGCATGAAGCGGTCCGAAATGGACATAAAGCCAACCACAACTCCAAGATCGCCAGGAGGGTACGACGAGTGACGGAGGAACGGCCGTGCGGAACGCGATGAAGGACAGCAGGTGGATCGCCCTCGCGGTGCTCTGCGTCGGCATGCTGATGATCGTTCTCGACGTCACGATCGTGAACGTGGCGCTGCCGTCCATCCAGCATGAGCTGGGGTTCAGCCAGTCCGGGCTGGCCTGGGTGATCAACGCCTACCTCATCCCGTTCGGCAGCCTTCTGCTGCTCGCCGGCCGGATCGGCGACCTGGTGTCGCGCCGCGGCGTCTTCGTCGGCGGTCTCGCCGTGTTCACGGCCGCATCCGCGGCGTGCGGGATGGCCGGCACTCAGCAGGTGCTCATCGCGGCGCGGTTCGTGCAGGGTGTCGGCGGCGCGATGACGTCGGCCGTCATCCTCGGCATGATCGTCACGATGTTCCCGAACGCACGGGAGCAGGCGAAGGCGATCGGCGTATACAGCTTCGTGGCCTCGGCCGGTGGAGCCGTCGGCCTGTTGCTCGGCGGCGTCCTGACCGACGGGATCAACTGGCACTGGATCTTCTTCGTGAATGTGCCGGTCGGCCTCGCCGCGGCGGTCGCGGCCGTGCGCCTGCTGCCGGCCGACCGCGGTGCCGGGCTGAGGCGCGGAGCCGACGTTCCGGGCGCCGCGCTGATCACCGCCGCCCTGATGGTCGCGGTCTACACGATCGTCGATCCGGCCGCCGAGGATGGCTGGACCGCGCCGCGGACCGTTGCGCTTTCCGCGACCGCGGCCGCGCTACTGATCGCGTTCGTCATCCGCGAGGCCACCGCGGCCACTCCCCTGATGCCTCTGCGGATCTTCCGGTCGCGGGCCGTGACCGGCGCGAACGTGGGCCAGCTGCTCAGCGCGGCCGGCATGTTCGGCATGTTCTTCGTCGGCGTTTTGTATGTCCAGCATGTGCTCGGCTACGGCGCTCTCGGGATCGGGTTGGCGTTCCTGCCGGTCACGGTCGTGATGGGCGGCCTGTCGCTGCGTTGGTCGGACCGGCTGATCGCCCGGTTCGGTGCTCGCACCACGGTCGTCGCCGGGCTGGCGCTGGTCGCGTCCGGCCTGCTGATCTTCGCTCGGGTGCCGGCGGAGGGCCGGTATCTGGTCGACGTGTTGCCGTCGATGGTGCTGCTCGGCGCCGGCGCCGGCATGGCGTTCCCGGCGTTGGCCGCGCTGGCCATGGCCGAGGCGACCCAAGAGGACGCCGGGCTCGCGTCCGGGGTGTTCAACACCACGGCCGAGGTCGGCTCGGCACTCGGCCTGGCCGTGCTCGCGACGCTCTCGTCGGGCCGCTACCTCAGCCTGCGCTCCGCCGGACTGTCCGATGTGGCCGCTCAGACGGGTGGCTACCGGCTGGCGTTCCTGGTGGCCGCCGCACTCGTGGTCGCCGCGCTCGCGGTCATCGTCACGATGATCCGCCCGGCCCGGATCCAGCACGACGAAACGCCCACCACGCCATTCCTCGACGAAACGCCCACCCCTCCCCGCGATCTCGGCGTTGCGGTCGGCGCGTAACTCCCCCCGCGATCTGGGTTGCGGCCGGGCACCTAACCCACCCCTCCCGCGATCTTGGAGTTGTGGTTGGCACGAAACAGTCCGAACAGGACATAAGGGCAACTACAACTCCAAGATCGCGGGGGAGGGGCGCAACCGCCGCTCCAAGATCGCGGAGATTACGGGGCGTGGTCGCGGGCCCAGCGCAGGAGTTCGGCCTCGGCCTCCTCGCGCGACAACGGCCCACGATCCAGCCGCAGATCCTTCAGGTAGCGCCAGGCCGCACCCACGATCGGCCCTGGTGGTACGCCCAGCAGCTCCATGATCGCGTTACCGTCCAGGTCCGGCCGGACCCGGGCGAGATCCTCGGCGGCCTGCAGCCGGGCGATCCGCTCCTCGAGCGCGTCGTAGTCGGCTGCCAGCGCGGCCGCCTTGCGCCGGTTCCGGGTGGTGACGTCGGACCGGGTCAGTTTCTGCAGGCGGGGCAGCAGGTGACCGGCGTCGGTGACGTAGCGCCGCACCGCCGAGTCGGTCCACTCGCCGCGCCCGTACCCGTAGAAGCGCAGGTGCAGGCCGACAAGCTGGACCACGTCGGCGATGACGTCCTTGGGGTAGCGCAGCGCCTTCATCCGGGCCTTGGTCATCCGCGCGCCGACCACCTCGTGATGGTGGAAGCTGACCCGGCCGTCGCGCCCGACCTCCTTGGTGGCGGGCTTGCCGACATCGTGCATCAGCGCGGCCATCCGCAGGATGAAGTCCGGTGCGGTGTCGCCTTCGAGCCCGACCGCGTTCGCTACGACGATCAGCGTGTGCTCGTACACGTCCTTGTGCTGGGCGTGTTCGTCGATCTCCAGCTTGAGCCCGGACAGCTCGGGCAGGAACCGGTCGGCCAGCTTGGTGTCGACCAGCAGCCGCAGGCCGGCCACCGGGTCGGCGCCGCAGACCAGTTTGGTGAACTCGTCCCGGATCCGTTCCGCGGCGATCCGTTCCAGATCCGACGCCATGTCGGTCATTGCAGCGATGACCTGTTTGTCTACGGTGAACCGCAGCCGGGCCGCGAATCGGGCCGCACGCAGCATCCGAAGTGGATCATCACCGAACGACTGCGCCGGCTCGGCGGGCGTGCGGATCGTCCGCGCGGCGAGATCCGCGAGACCACCGAACGGATCGGTGAAGACGTGCTCGGGCACCGACACGGCCATCGCGTTGATGGTGAAGTCGCGGCGCCGGAGGTCATCCAGCAGGTTGTCGCCGTACTCGACGACCGGGTTGCGGGTCACCCCGTCGTACGCCTCGGCCCGGAATGTCGTGATCTCCAGTCGCAGTCCGTCCTTCAGTACGCCGATCGTGCCGAACTCGCGGCCGGTCTCCCAGATCGCGTCGGCCCAGCCGCCCACCACGGCGAGCGTGGAGTCCGGACGGGCATCGGTGCAGAAGTCCAGGTCGTCGCTGAGGTGGCCGAGCAGCGCGTCCCGTACCGAACCGCCGACCAGGTGCAACTCATGGCCGGCGGCGGCGAAACGGCGGCCCAGATCGTCGGCGACGGGGGACACCCGGAGCAGTTCGGCGACGGCGTTCTTCTGCGCCGAGTTCAAGACAGACATGGGACGACCAGCGTATCGGTACGGCCCTCCGGCGCCGCCGGGCGGGATGACTCCCTCTATCGTGACTGCTGTGTCCGTATCTCGGGAGCAGGCCGGCGGCCTGTACCGCAGCGCGCATGCCGCGCGCGACGGTGATCCGCCGCCGCCGGACGACATTCCGGTGATCTCGGTGGACACGCAACTTCCCGGCGCCGCGGCAGCGGACGATCACACCGCCGTTCCGGACGGCGGCACCGCCGGCCAGAGCGCCATCATGGCGGCCGGCAGCCTGGTCAGCCGAGTGGTCGGCTTCCTGCGGAACGCGCTGATCGGCATGACGTTGGGCGCGGTCGTCGGCGACGCGTACACCAGCGCGCAGTTCCTCCCCGGCCAGATCTACGAGCTGCTGCTCGGCGGCATCCTGTCCAGCGTGCTGATCCCGCTGCTGGTGCGGCGGCGCAAGGCGGATCCGGACGGCGGTGCGGCGTACACCCAGAAGCTGTTGACCTTCGCCGTTGTCGGACTCGGCGCGGCCACCGTTCTGATGGTCGCCGCAGCGCCGTTGATCACCGCCATCCAGGCCAGCCGCAGCAGCGAGCAGTACCAGCACCTGGTGACCCTGTTCGCCTACCTGATCCTGCCGATCATCTTCTTCACCGGACTGTCCGCGTTGATCGCCGCGGTGCTGAACGTCCGTG
This sequence comes from Actinoplanes sp., assembly GCA_036557765.1. Taxonomy (GTDB): domain Bacteria; phylum Actinomycetota; class Actinomycetes; order Mycobacteriales; family Micromonosporaceae; genus Actinoplanes. The sequence goes on along the minus strand of DATBGW010000213.1, from coordinate 9,365 downwards.
GGCACTTCGCGGCGCCGATGTGGGCGCCGATCCTCAACAACCTCGTGGTGATCGCCACGTGCGGTGTCTTCATCGCGGCGTTCGGGACCGCGCGAAGCCTCGCGCCTGCGGACATGACACCGGGAATGATCCTGCTGATCGGTGGCGGCACGCTGCTCGGCATGGTCGCGCAGGCGGCCGGTTTGCTGCCCGCCCTGCGCCGGGTCGGTTTCCGCTGGGCATGGCGGTGGGATCCGCGGGCACTGGGTCTGCGCGAGATCGGCCGGCTGGCCGCCTGGATGTTCTGCTACGTCGCGGCCAACCAGGTCGCGGTGTTCGTCGTGGTCAACATGCTGAACGGCGTCGGCGGCGACCACGCCGGCGTTCTGATCTTCAACAACGTCTTCCTGCTGACGATGATGGCGCACGGCATCATCGGCGTGTCGGTGATGACCGCGCTGCTGCCGAAGATGAGCGCCGCCGCGGCCGACGGACGGTACGCCGATGTCAGCGCGGACCTCAGCCGCGGCATCCGGCTCACGGCCACCGCCCTGGCCCCGATCGCGGTGATCTACGGCGTGCTGGCCGCGCCGATCGCGGTCACGCTGTTCCAGGGCGGCAGATTCACCAGCGATATGTCCGCCGCCACCGCCGGCGTGCTGGTCGTGGGCGCGTTCGCGGTGCTGCCGCTGTCGATCAGCTACCTGTGTACGTACACGTTCTACTCGCTGCAGGGCAACAAGACGGCGGCGCTGATCAACCTGCCGGTGGTGGGTGTGCGCATCGCTGCGTACGTGCTACTGGCCGCGGTGTTGTCCGACGCGCTGGTGGCCGCCGGGATGACCGCGGGCAACGCACTGTCGTATCTGGTCTCGGCGGTGATCTCGCTGGCCGTGCTGCGCCGGCGGATCGGCCGGCTCAACCTCGGATCGGTCGCCCGCGCGCTGCTCAAGGTGTTGCTGGCCGCCGCGGTCGCCGCCGTCCTCGGTTTCGTCGTCGTCCGCCTCCTGCCGGGCGGCGACCCGCCTCGCCGGCCGGCCGCCATCCTCCAGCTCCTCGTCGGCGGCACGGTGATCTTTGTCGGATACCTCGGGGCGGCGGCGGCCCTGCGCGTACACGAGGTCGGTCAGGTCACCGCGATGGTTCGGCGCAAGCTGCGCCGCTGACCTGTGGATCGGGTGTGGACAGCGCGCTGAGCAGCCAGTACGACGGCGCCGTTCGGTGGAAAGACGCTGGCCGGATGGGTCGGCCGGGATGCCGCGCCGGGGGGACGAGCTATAGGACCATGGCCCGGGGCGGGTATGGTCAGTGTCGACATGCGCGCGCAGCACCGAGGGAGGATTGGTGACCCAGGTCGGCGAAGGCCACGAGACCGCGGCCGATGATGCCGGACCGGTCATGACCTTCGGTGCCCCCGCGGTGGGTGAGATCCTGGCCGAACGTTATCGGCTCGAGGAGCACGTCAACAACGACAGTGCCGGCCGGCAGGTGTGGCGCGGCATCGACGTGATCCTGCGCCGGCCGGTCGCAGTAGTGCTCCGCCACCCGGGTGGCGCGTCGGCGACCGAGATGCTGCAGGCCGCGGTGGACGCGAGCCGGGTCATCCATCCCAACCTGGTCGGCGTGTACGACGCCATCGACGAGGGCGAACGGGCGTACGTGGTGCGCGAGTGGGTGGACGGCGAGGCGCTGCGCGAGCTGGTCACCGAGGAGGGGCCGCTGGATCCCGGCCGGGCCACCACCATCGGCCACGCGATCGCCGGCGCCCTGGCCGCGGTCCATGCGACCGGGATGGTGCACGGCAACGTCCACCCCGGCACGACGCTCATCGGCGACGACGGTCGGGTGGTCCTCGCGGACGCGCGGGTGGATTCCGCGGACAGCACCGAAACCGACGTACGGGCGGTGGGCGGCGTCCTGTACTACGCGCTGACCGGACGGTGGCCGCACGCCGAGGCCGGCGCATCGGCCCTGCCGGACGCCACCCGGGACGGCAGCGGCACGCTGGCCACGCCACGGCAGGTCCGCGCGGGCGTCCCGGCGTACCTCGACGACCTGACCATGGACCTGCTGGACACGCGGGTCGCGGCGCCCGAGGCGGACGCGCTCACCGCCGAGCTGGCCCGGCTGGACGCGGCCGAGGACGAGTACGAAGACGTCGGCCCGCTGCGGTTCGCGCAGGGCAGCACGGCCGAGCCGGCGCGCAGCACCCGCAAGATCATGCTCGGCGTCGGCACGCTCGTCGTGATCGCGATCGTCGGCCTGGTGTTCGGCATCCGGGCCATCACCACGTCGAACGACACCCCGACCGGCGCTCCCACCCAGGCCGGCACGAGCACGGGCGGGCCGGCCGCCAACGGCGCGACCGGTGGGGACCAGTCCCAGCCGCCGCAGCCGCAGAAGATCGCACTCACCGGCGACATGGTCCGGATCGTGGACCCGCCCCGTGGCGACCGCTCGGACGACGGCGAGGCCAAGTTCACCGTCGACAACGACCCGGACACGGTCTGGGAGACCCAGCGCTTCAAGCAGTCCAACTTCGGCAACCTCAAGCCCGGTATGGGCGTCCTGATCAACCTGGGCACGCCGAGGACCGTCGCCGACGTACGCGTCGAGACCTCCGCGCCGGGCGTGACGATGGACGTCCGGACCGGCACCAGCGACCCGGGCAACACCTCCGCGGGCGACGACCAGATCGTCAATACGTACAAGAAGGTCTCCGACAGCGACAGCGAGAAGACCGAGGGCTCGCGGAAGATCTTTGACGGCTTCGACCAGGACGTCAAATACCAGTACATCCTGGTGTTCCTCACCGACCTGCCGCCCGCCGACGACGGCCGCGGCGGCTACAAGGTCGGCGTCACCAGCATCGCCGTGTATGGGAATTAAGAGCGTTACCCTGCTCGCGTGACCGGGGAATCCGTACCGACCGACGCGGAGTTGCTCCGCGCGCATGTCGACGGGGATCCGGACGCGTTCGCGGAGCTGGTGCGCCGGCATCGGGATCGGCTTTGGGCGGTCGCCCTCCGCACCATCGGCGACCGTGAGGAGGCCGCCGACGCCGTGCAGGACGCGCTGCTCTCGGCACATCGCAGCGCGGCGCGGTTCCGCGGTGACTCCGCGGTCACGACCTGGCTGCACCGCATCGTCGTGAACGCCTGCCTGGACCGCATTCGCCGGCGCCAGGCCCATCCGACCGTGCCGCTGCCGGACGGCAACCGCACCGAGGACGGCCCATCCGGCGGCCCGGAGCCGGCAGCGCCGGTCCACGACCACGACACCGCGCTGGTGGTGCGGGAGGCACTCGCGGCGCTCCCTCCCGAACAGCGTGCGGCGCTGGTGCTGGTGGACGTCCAGGGATACGCGGTCGCCGAGGCGGCCGAGATCCTCGGCGTCGCCGAGGGCACGATCAAGAGCCGCTGCGCCCGCGGGCGTGCCCGGATGGCCGTGGTGCTGGGTTACCTACGACCGCCGCCGGGGAACCCGCCGGGCCCCGGGCGCGTCCCATCCGGAACGGGGGCGGCCACGCCGCTGCGCGATCGGGAGGATCCACGGTGACCGGCAACCAGTTCAGTGCGGTCGATTTCGACCTGCTGGCCGACTTCGTCGGCGGTGCGCTGGACGGCACCCCGGATCACCACACGGTGGCCGATCTGGTGGCCCACGATCCCGCCTGGCGAGCCGCGCACGCGGACCTGGCGACCGGCATGACCGCCGTCGGGGACCGGCTGAGCGCTCTCGGCGCCGCCTCCGAGCCCATGCCGACCGATCTCGCCGTACGCCTGGAGGAGGCGTTCCGCACCGCGGCGCAGGCACCCCGCCTCGAGCCGATCTCCGGCGGCGTCCCGTCCCGCGCACCCGCCAAGCGGCGCCGGCGGTGGCGGTGGGCCGTGCCGATCGCGGCGGCGGCCGGAGTGCTGGCGTTCGCCGGCGTCGGCGTCGACTACCTGGCCGGTCGATCCAACACCGCGACGGACAGCCAGACATCGAGCGCCGGGGGCGCGGCCCGGCCGGAGGGCGCGCCGATGGTCGCGTCCGGCGTGCCTCAGGTGGCCGCACCACCGGCCGGTGATCAGATCCGCTCCACCGGCGCCGACTACGACACCGCCACGCTGGCCAGCGGCATCGCCGGTCGCGTCGAGGCGCCACCGGCGAAGAGCGCCACGGTGGCGCCCGGCGTCGCCGGCGAGACCGGCGCGCCACTGGCCCGTCTCCGGGCGCGGGACGCGTTACTGGGCTGCCTGAACGCGATCGCCACCGCCAACGGAGCCGGCACCATCACCGTGCAGACGGTCGACTATGCAAGGTTCCAGGGCAAGCCGGCGCTGGTGGTGCGCTTCTCCGCGGCCAACGGCAGCTGGGCGTGGGCGAGCGGTCCCGGCTGCGGCGCGCCCGCTGGCGACGCCGCCACCCTGGCGTCGGTGCCGGTAGGCTGAGAAGCCCGGCGGTGAGGTGAGCCACGGCCACTGACGTCCGGGGAACACGACTCCTTACTATGGCGTTCTTGTGTGCGCAGCCGGGGTTTCCGGGTGTGGAGACTTTTAAGGAGAGTCGGCAGTGGACGAGGTCCGAAACCTGATCATCATCGGATCGGGACCGGCCGGGTACACCGCGGCGCTCTACGCGGCCCGGGCCAACCTCAAGCCGCTGGTCATCGAGGGTGTGCAGTCCGGTGGCGCGCTGATGACGACGACCGAGGTGGAGAACTTCCCCGGTCACCCGGACGGCGTTATGGGTCCCGAGCTCATGGACGCGATGCGCAAGCAGGCCGAGCGGTTCGGCGCCGAGTTCCTCACCGACGACGTGACCCGCGTCGAGTTCGGTGACCGGCCCACCGAGCCGGGCGCCGACGGCCTCAAGACCGTCTACGTCGGCGAGACCGAGTACTTCGCCCGTGCGGTGATCCTCGCCACCGGTTCCGCGTGGCGGCCGCTGGGCGTTCCGGGCGAGCAGGAGCTGCTGGGCCACGGCGTCTCGTCGTGTGCCACCTGTGACGGCTTCTTCTTCCGCAATCAGCGCATCATCGTGGTGGGCGGCGGCGACTCCGCTATGGAGGAGGCCACGTTCCTCACGCGGTTCGCCGAGAATGTGACAATCGTGCACCGGCGGGACGCGTTCCGGGCCAGCAAGGTCATGCAGGTACGGGCCCTGAGCAACCCGAAGATCACGGTCGAGTGGAACAGCGTCGTCGAGGAGATCCTCGGCTCCGACGGCAAGGTCGTCGGCGCCCGGCTGCGCAACGTGCACACCGGCGAGACGAAGGTCCTGGACGTCACCGGCGTGTTCGTCGCAATCGGTCACGACCCGCGCAGCGAGCTGTTCAAGGGCCAGATCGAGTTGGACGGCGAGGGCTACGTGAAGGTCGACCACCCCAACACCCGGACCAACGTTGCAGGTGTGTTCGCGGCCGGTGACCTCGTGGACCACACGTACCGTCAGGCCATCACCGCCGCGGGCACCGGTTGTGCCGCGGCGCTGGACGCCGAGCGTTTCATCGCGTCATTTCTCGAGCTGTAGATCAGGAGGGTCTCGGAGTGGGAGCAACTAGGGCGGTCACCGACGCCACGTTCGTGAGTGATGTCCTGCAGTCCGACAAGCCGGTGCTGGTGGACTTCTGGGCGGAGTGGTGCGCGCCCTGCCGCAAGGTCGAGCCGCTGCTGGCGGAGATCGCCACCGAGATGGGTGACAAGGTGGAGATCGTGAAGGTCAACATCGACGAGAACCCGGAGACGGCGCGTGCCTACCGGGTGATGTCGGTGCCGACGCTCACCATGTTCAAGGGTGGCGAGGCGGTCAGCTCGGTGGCCGGCGCCAAGCCCAAGGGCGCCCTGATCAACCTGATCGAGTCGGCACTCTGAGTTCCTGACGACTCACAACGCCCCGCGCCGTACGGGTGTGGGGCGTTGCTCTTTGGGTGGATGTGGGAGCATCGATGTCCGGCCACCCCTGACACTGGGTAGTAATCTCCGGAAGTTGTTCTTCCACGACCTGTGAGGGAGCGGCGCGTGCGTGCGATCCGACGTGGAGATGCCGGGCCGGCCGTGTCGGAGATCCGGTCGATCCTCGTGGGGTTGAGCCTGCTCGACGACGTGTCGGACACGTTTGACGACGCGGCCGACACCGCGGTCCGCGCGTTCCAGCAGAGCCGGGGAATCGGCGTGGACGGTGTCGTCGGTCCGGAGACGTGGCAGGCGCTCGACGGCGCCCGCTGGAAGCTCGGTGCCCGCACCCTGTATCACTCGATTCCGGCCGCGCTGGTCGGTGAGGACGTCCGCGCGCTCCAGGAACGGCTTCTGGAGATGGGGTACGACACCGGTCGCGCCGACGCGATCTACGGGCCCCGGACCGCGCGTGCGGTGGCGCAGTTCCAGCGTGAGGTCGGCCTGTCGCCGGACGGCACGTGCGGACCGCAGACGATGAAGGCGCTGCGCCGCCTCGGCCGCAAGGTGGTCGGTGGCCGGCCGCAGTGGCTGCGTGAGGCCGAGGCGTTCCGCCAGTCCGGCCCGAACCTCGTCGGCAAGACCATCGTGATCGATCCAGGCCACGGCAGCGCCGACGATCTCGGCGTGGTGGTGCCGGACGGTCCGCTCCGCTGGACCGAAGCAGACCTGGTCTTCGACATCGCGGCCCGGCTCGAGGGCCGGCTCGCCGCGGCCGGGATGCGGGTGCATCTGACCCGTGGCCCGGTGCCGGCGCACCCCATGAGCGGAGCACAACGCGCCGCTCTCGCCAACGGGCTGGGCGCGGACCTGTTGATCTCGCTGCACCTCGACGGGCAGGACAACGCGGGCGCCGACGGCGTGGCCACCTACCACTACGGCACCGGCAACGGGCTCAGCTCCACCGTCGGTGAGCGGCTCGCGAACCTGGTGCAACGCGAGATCGTGGTCCGGACCGGGATGCGGGACTGCCGCATTCACGCGAAGACGTGGGAGCTGCTGCGGTTGACCCGGATGCCGGCCGTACGGGTCGACCTGGGCTATCTGACCTCGCCACTGGACCGGGACCGGCTGGTCAATCCGATGTTCCGCGAGCAGATCGTGGAGGCGATCCTGGCCGCGGTGCAGCGGATGTACTTCCCGGTGGAACGCGACGTGCCCACCGGCTCGATCGACGTCCGCCAGCTCCGCCTGGAGTTAGCCGAACGCTCCTGACCCCCGAAACCCCCGCCGACCTTGGAGTTGTGGTTGCTCTTACGCGGCCTTACGCCCCATTCGTGCCAACCACAACTCCAAGATCGCGGGACTCTTTACGACTGGGACCGGCTGGCCGTCGCGGGACGGACCGGACGCAGGAGCGTGTCCGGGCTCATCGACCCGAGCAGCTTCTCCAGCGCGTACTCGACGTCGGACTTCCAGGACAGTGCCGTCCGCAGCTCCAGTCGCAGCCGCGGGTACCGCGGATGCGGCCGGACGGTCTTGAATCCCACCGAGAGGTAGAAGTCGACCGGCGCCACGCAGCCCTCTTCGCCCTCACCGGCCTCGCCGAACTTCGCGTCACCGAACGCCTCGATCGCCTTGATGCCGCGCTTTGTCAGATCGCGGGCGACACCTTGCACCAGCATCCGGCCCAGGCCGCCGCCGGCGAACGCCGCGACCACGTGCGCGTTCATCAACAGCGCCGCGTCGGCGGACACCGGGGAGGTCGGAAACGCCATGGATCGCGGCACATAGGCGGGCGGCGCGTACATGACGAAGCCGGCCGGCATCCCGTCGACGTAGGCGAGCTTGCCGCAGGAACCCCACTCGAGCAGGGTCTGGGAGACCCACGCCTCCTTCTCCAGGCCGGGGTCGCCGGTCGCACAGGCGCGCTCGGCCGACACCGGGTCCAGCTCCCAGTACACGCATTGACGGCACGGCCGGGGAAGATCCTCGAGCGTGTCGAGGGTCAGGTTGACCAGGCGTCGCGACATGGGCGGATCCCCCAGCGTGCGGGCTCTACGGAGTTGTTTGCCGGCGCTGGTTCGGTCACATGCTCGACCGCGCCCCGGAGGGATCCTACGCCGCATACGCCTTGAACGGGAGGTTTATCCCCAGCCCGCGGACCGCCCCCCGGTTAGGATCGATCCCTGCGACTGACGTCAACCTCCGAGGTGAGCCCCGCATGACCGGCACGACCCAGGACGACTACACCGACCGGTACGCGCGACGGGTCCGCGGGATGACCACCTCGGAGATCCGCGCACTGTTCGCGGTGGCCAGCCGTCCGGAGGTGGTGTCGCTGGCCGGCGGCTCGCCGTACATCGCGGCGCTGCCGCTCGATGCGGTCGGCGACATGCTCGGCCGACTGGCCTCCGAGCACGGCGCCAGCAGTCTCCAGTACGGCATCGGGCAGGGCACCATCGAGCTCCGCGAACGGATCTGCGAAGTCATGTCGCTGTCCGGCATCGAGGGCGCCTCGCCCGACGACGTCGTTGTCACGGTCGGCGGCCAGCAGGCTCTCGACCTGATTGCGCGGCTGTTCCTGGATCCGGGCGACGTGGTGCTCGCCGAGGGCCCGACGTACGTCGGCGCACTCGGGGTGTTCCAGGCCGCCCAAGCGCAGGTGCACCACGTTGCCATGGACGCCGACGGCCTCAACCCCGAGGCGTTGTCGGAGGCCATCACCGCCACCGAGGGCCGGGCGAAGTTCCTCTACACCATCCCGACCTACCAGAATCCCGCCGGCGTGACGCTGTCGGAGGCGCGGCGCGAGCAGGTGCTCGACATCTGCCAGCGGGCCGGCCTCTTGATCGTCGAGGACGACCCGTACGGGATGTTGAGCTTCTCCGGCGACGCCCCGCTGCCGTTGCGGGCGCGCCGCCGGGAGGGCGTGTTCTACGTGAGCACGTTCTCCAAGACGTTCGCGCCGGGGCTGCGAGTCGGCTGGGTCCTGGCGCCCCATGCCGTACGCGAGAAGCTCGTCATGGCGAGCGAGGCGTCGATCCTGTGCCCGAGCGCGTTCGCACAGGGTGCGGTGACGCAGTACCTGTCCACGATGCCCTGGCGGGAGCAGATCAAGATTTACCGCGAGGTCTACCGCGAACGCCGGGACGCGCTGCTGGCGGCGTTGCACGATCTGATGCCGCCCGGCACCAGCTGGACACGGCCCGAGGGTGGGCTGTTCGTGTGGGCCACGATGCCGGATGGCCTGGACTCGAAGGCGATGATGCCGCGGGCGATCGCGGCCCGGGTCGCCTACGTGCCGGGCACCGGCTTCTACGCCGACGGCACCGGGCGGCAGAACATGCGGCTCAACTTTTCGTTCTCGTCCCCGGAGCGGCTCCGGGAAGGGGTCCGGCGGCTGGCCGGCGTGATGGAGCAGGACCTCGCCATGCGAGCGGTGTTCGGCACGGGCGTCGGCACGGCGCCGCATCGCCGTCGCGGCTCGGCCGCCGCCGACACTCC
>DATBGW010000212.1:0-6837 GCA_036557765.1 Actinoplanes sp. | reverse complement strand
GGTCGAGTATCGCGATCGCCAAGGCCTATCCCCTCGTCACTGTGGAAGGTCTCGACCTCGACCCCGCAGCCATTGCCGACGCCGAACACAACGCCGAGACGGAAGGCCTGGCAGACCGCATCTCCTTCTCCGTTGCCGACGTAGCGACGCATCGATTTTCCGAGCGGTTCGACCTGGTGACGATTCTGGAGGGATTCCACGACATGGCACGGCCGGTCGAGGTGCTACGTGCGGTACGCGGAATGCTCGCCGACGGTGGAGCGGTCGTCATGATCGACGAGCTGGTCGCCGATGAATTCGTCGCCCCTGCGCCCGACCTCGAGCGCTACCACTACGGCTGGAGCGTCGCGTCCTGTCTGCCCGGTGCCATGGGCGACGAAGAGACCGCCGCCACCGGCGCCGTCATGCGCGTTGGAACGCTGCGGCGGTACGCACAGGAGGCGGGCTTTCGCGCCGTGGAGGTACTGCCGATCGAGACCGCGACATGGCGGTTCTATCGCCTGCATCCGTAACCGTGGAGTCCACCAACAGAGCAATCAGTGGTCCGCGCCGGCGACCTTGGCGTCCTGCTCAATCTCGGCGGTGTCGGCCTTGAGCTCTCTGGTCTCCAGCTTCTCCGCGCGACGCATGGCCTGTTCCACCTTGGCACCCATGTCGGACACGGCGACCACCACGAGCCCGGCCTCGCCGGCGTCGAGATGTTCGCCGAGTTCCTTCAGGTCGCGGCGGCTCATGCCGGCGGCGGCATGCCCGGCCACAGACCCGAGCACGGCTCCCCCGGCGGTAGTCGCGGCCAGTAGGCCGCCACCGATCGCCGCGAACGGGAACAGCGCGACCACCAGCCCGGTGGCCAGGCCGAACCCGCCGCCCAGCACCCCACCCACCCGGGTCGGCGTCTCATGCTTCTTCACGATCGCTGTCTTGCCGTTGGCGCGCCGCTCCACCACCGCGGCGTCGTACGCATCGATCAGATTGGCCTTGGTGTGCAGATCCTTGACCAGGCCGTAGTCCTCCTCCGCCAGGGCGACGTTGGGATACACCCCGACGTAGACCATGAACGTATCGATTGCCATCTCTCCGACCTCCCTGGTCGTCACGGCACCAGCCCATGACGACCATGGCCCGCAGAGCCGGCGGGCGCCTCATCCGCGGCAGGTGAGCTGATTGGAGTCAGGGCCGATCGATCTCGGCGATGTTGGCCGCTTCCTCGGGATCCGGCTCCGGCGTGGTCAGGAACGCCTCGAGAACCTCGACGGCGACATCCGGCGCGAGCCGCTTGAGGCTCATCGCCAGCACGTTCGCGTCGTTCCACAGCCGGGCACCCCGGGCGATCCACGGGTCCCACGCCAGCGCCGCTCGAACTCCGGGCACCTTGTTCGCCGCGATCGCCGTACCGGTGCCGGTCCAGCACATCACCACGCCGTAGTCGGCATGGCCGTCGGCGACCGCGCGCCCGACCGACCTGCCGAGATCGGGCCAGCGCCGCGACCGAGCCGGCCGGATGACCTCGTGCCCGCCGTCGGCCAACGCCTTGAGCACCGCCCTGGTCGTGTCGTTCTCGTCGTCGCTTTCGAACGCCACCCGCATGGGCGCAGCCTATGTCGTAGGTTCAGGCGATGACGCATGCTGACCGGCAGAACGAGGCGCTACACCTGCGCGCTACCGTGCTGCCGGACGGGGACGTCCGCGACGTCTTCGTGGTCGGCGGCCGGATCACGTTCACCGTGGCGGACGACGCGCGCACAGTGTTCGACGGTGGATATCTGGTTCCGGGCCTGGTCGACGCGCACGCGCACCTGTCGCTGTTCAGCCCGGCCGGTGACGGGGCATCGCCGCCAGCGCGGGTACGGGCCAGCGCCCGGGCGCAGTTGGATGCCGGCGTGCTGGCCGTTCGTGAGCCCGGCTCGCCGGACTACGCCTCCCAGGAACTCGGACCGGCGATCGGTCTGCCCTGGACCGTGACCGGTGGGCATCTGCTCGCCGCGCCCGGCCGGTACTTCCCCGGGCTTGGGCGTGAAATCACCCCGGACGAGTTGCCGGCCGCCGCGGCCGAGGAGGTGGCGGCGTCGGGCGCCTGGTGCAAGGTGATCGCCGACTTTTTCGCACCCGGCGGTGCGATCACGCCGGCGTTCCCGGCCGATGCGCTGGCCGAGGCTGCCCGGGTGGTACACGCCGCGGGCGGGAAGATCACGGCGCACGCGACCGTCCCGGAGGTCATCGATGCGGTGCTGGCCGCCGGCTTCGACGCCATCGAGCACGGAACCCTGATGCGTCCCGATCAGCTGGACGCGCTTGTCGCGTCCGGCGCGGCGCTCGTGCCGACGTTGATGATCGGTGCGGGGATCCTGGGCGCGGTGCGGGGCTTCGGCGGTGACGACACCGCGGTCGAGCGGATGCGCCGTGGCCTGGCCGGGCAGGGCGACGTCGTGCGGGCCGCGGCGAAGCGTGGCGTGCCGGTACTGGCCGGTACGGACGCCGGAATGGGCCCGCACGGGCAGGTCGCCACCGAGATCGCGATGCTGTTGCGGGCAGGGTTGGGCCCCGCGGCGGCGCTGGGTGCCGGGTCGTGGAACGCCCGTCGCTACCTCGGACTGCCCGGCATCGACGAGGGCGCGCCGGCCGATCTCGTGGGCTACCGGGACGATCCACGCCAGGACGTCGAGGAGCTGCGTCGGCCCGCCTTCGTCCTCCTCCATGGACAACGGGTCCGCTGACGAGATGGGTGCTCTGCGGTTGCGTGGTCGCGGACGACCGGGTACAGAAGGCGCCGTGAGGATGGTTGTGCGCGCGGTGCTGCTGACCGGCGGTCTCGCGGTCGCCCTGGCCGCCGCGTGTTCCTCCGACGGTCCGGCGGGACCAGGGCCGTCGAGCGCGACCGGGCCGTCGTCCTCATCCGCCGGCGCGGCTACGGCACCGGCCCTGGCGGCCACGCTCGTGCGCCCTCTCGCCGGCACCGACACGGCGCCGTTCGATCAGACCCGGCGGCTGCGGGTGCCGCCCGGCTGGGCGGTCACCGTCTGGGCCCGCGTGCCCGGCGCACGGTTGCTGGCGTGGACTCCCGACAAGAGGCTGCTGGTGTCGCGGCCGCGGTTCGGCGACGTCGTCGAGTTGGTTCCCGGCCCGGGCGGCGCCGCGCCGGCCCAGCGCACCCTGGTCGGCGGGTTGACCCAGCCGCACGGGCTGGCCTTCGCCGGCACCACGCTCTACGTGGCCGAGAGCGACCAGGTCGACAGCTTCCGGTACGAGGACGGGACGCTGTCGGGGAAGCGCGTGGTGGCCGATGGGCTGCCCGACGCCAGGAGCCCGGAGTTGGGCGGCGCGTACGCGCACGCGCTGAAGAGCGTGGCCGTCGGCGCAGACGGCGCGCTCTACGTCTCGATCGGCTCCACCGGCAACGTGTCGGCGCTGGACCGAAACGCGAACCCGGAGCGGGCGGCCATCCTGCGGGTTCCGCCGGGCGGCGGGCGGCCCACGCCGTACGCCCATGGGGTGCGCAACGGCACCGGGCTGGCGGTCGACCCCGACGGCGGGGTGTGGACCGCGGTGAACAACCGGGACAACATCGAGTATCCGTACGACGGGGACTACGACGGTGACGGCGAGTCGGACAAGGGCCGGGTCACGCAGGCGTACGTGAACGACCATCCGCTCGAGCCGCTGGCCCGGCTGACGCCGGGACGCGACCTCGGCTGGCCGTACTGCAATCCCGAACCCGACCTCAAGCCGGGCGCGAAGGATTCCCGGCTGAGCTACACCCGGCGGCCGTTCGTGCCGGACATCGCGAACAACCCCGACGGTGCGAAGCTCGACTGCGCGGAACTGCCGCCGGTCGAGCAGGGCATTGCTGCGCACTCCGCGCCGCTGGGGCTGAGCTTCGCCACCTCGCCGGGGCTGCCCGCACCGTACGGGCCTGGCGCCCTGGTCGGCATCCACGGCTCATGGAACCGCAACCCACCGCGAGCGCCGGAGGTGGCGTTCTTCGCGTGGCGCGGCGGCACCCTCGGCCCGCAGCAGACGCTGCTGACCGGATTCCAGGACCAGAACGGCTCGCGCTGGGGCCGGCCGGTCATGGCCGTACAGGGCCCAGACCGGGCCCTGTACGTCAGCGACGACCTCGCGGGTGCCATCTACCGAGCCGCCGCACCCTGAGACCGCCTCCGGTTTCCTCGCACCGCCCGAGAGGCTAGATTGTCGGGCTAGGGCTGAGATCGAAGTTTGTTGATTGAGGACATGCCATGTTCGACCAGTTCCAGATCGTTGTTGATCCAGTCGGTGGCTCCGTCGCAGTCTCCGCGATCTTCGCGGCCCTCCCCCTGCTCACTCTGTTCGTCCTGCTGGGTGTGCTCCGCATGCGGGCCTGGCTGGCCAGTCTCATCTCCCTCACCGTCGCTCTCGTCGTGGCGGTAGTGATCTACTCGATGCCGGTCGGCCAGGCGCTGCTGTCGGCCACCGAGGGCGCCGCGTTCGGCTTCTTCCCGATCCTGTGGATCGTGCTCAACGCGATCTGGGTCTACAACCTCACCGTCGTCAGCGGGCACTTCGACGTGCTGCGCCGCTCGATGGAACGGGTCAGCCCGGACATGCGGGTCCAGGCGATCATCGTCGCATTCTGCTTCGGAGCCCTGCTCGAGGCTCTAGCCGGCTTCGGCACCCCGGTGGCCATCACCGTCGTCATGCTGATGGCACTGGGCTTCCGTCCGATTCACGCCGCGGCGGTATCGCTGATCGCCAACACCGCTCCCGTGGCGTTCGGAGCCCTGGCGACGCCGATCGTCACTCTGGCCACCGTCGCCAGCGGCGCGAGCGACGATCCGCGGCTGACCACCGAGACGATCGGTGCCATGGTCGGCCGGCAGACCCCGATCCTGGCGGTCATCGTCCCGCTCGTACTGGTCGCCGTCGTCGACGGCCGGCGCGGCATACGCCAGACCTGGCCGGCCGCGCTGGTCGCCGGTCTCGTGTTCGGCCTCGGACAGTTCGTGGCGTCGAACTACGTCTCGGTGCCGCTGACCGACATCATCGCCTCGCTACTGTCCGCCGCGGCCGTCGTCGTTCTGGTCCGGGTCTGGCACCCGGCCGAAGCGCCGGATCTGGGCGCTGAACCGGCCGTCCGGGAGCCGGCCCGTTCCGGCGGTCGGCGGGACGGCACGCGCGCAGCCGGCCGGACCGGGCGCCGCGTGGGCGGCGAGGACGTGTCCACCGCGGGTGACGTGCTCGGCGACGCGCCCGGAACGCAGGACAGCCGCGATGAGCGGGAGGCCCGGTCGAGTGCCGGCAACGCTGACACCGCCGTCCCGCGAGACTCCGGCGCCGAGATTGCCCGAGCGTACGCGCCGTACCTCATCATCATCGCCATCTTCACCATCGCGAGCCTCGGGCCGGTCAAGGACGCTCTGGCAGGCGAGCCCTGGACGGTCAAGTTCTCGTGGCCGGGCCTGGACGTCCTCGGCAGCAACGGCAAGTCGCTGTCGTCGGTCACATTCGTGTTCGGCTGGCTACCCGCCGCCGGAACGCTGATGATCCTGGCCGGCATTCTCACCGCGATCGTTCTGCGCGTCCGCCCGGGCCGGGCGCTCAAGGCGTACGTCGACACCTACGTCGATCTGCGGTACGCCATCGTCACGGTGATGGCAGTGCTGGCCCTCGCCTACGTCCTCAACCAGTCCGGCCAGACGAACACCCTCGGCGCCTTCTTCGCCCAGGCCGGCAGCGTCTTCCTGTTCCTGTCCTCGATCCTCGGCTGGATCGGCGTGGCGGTGACCGGCTCGGACACCTCCTCCAACGCGCTGTTCGGCGCACTGCAGGTACAGACGGCGGCCCGTGCCGGGCTCGATCCGCTGCTGCTGGCCGCCGCCAACTCCTCGGGCGGCGTGATGGGCAAGATGATCAGCCCGCAGAACCTCGCGATCGCCGCGTCCGCCGTCGGCATGGCCGGGCGGGAGGGCGACATCTTCCGCAAGGTCCTCGGCTGGAGCCTCGTGTTGCTGCTGTTCATGTGCATCCTGGTCACCCTGCAGGGCACGGCCGTCCTCGGCTGGATGGTGCCCTGAACGGCAGACCGCTGAAGTGTCAGCCGGTGGCGACCGGCAGGGTGGCGTAGCCGCGCAGCACCAGCCGGACGCGGCGCTCCGGCGGACCGGCCAGGCTCAGCCGGGGCAGCGTGGCGAGCAGGAGCGGGAACGCGACCCGCTACCGGCCCGTCGACGCGGGCACGGAGGCGTTGAATTCCTCGACGGCGATGACCGGCCGCACGCGCTGGATCAGGTCCGGGCCGCCGAATGCGCGGCGCAGCACGTCCTTGCCGACCTCGTTGCCGATCGCGGCCATGATGATGCCTTGGTCCAGCGAGAGGTAGAAGGGTGAGACGACGCCGGTGTCGACGTTCACCGAGTCGGCAAAGCCCCAGTCCGAGTAGATGTCGAAGTTCCGGCGGAGCCGCTCCAGATTCGACAGTACGGCGTCGTGGTCCCAGCGCAGCCCGAGGAACGCGGCATGCGGTGTCACCACCCCGTTGGTGTACGCGGACGGCGGGGGTGCCGGCTTGGCGTCACGCCCCGGACAGCCGGGGAAGCCCGCGTCGACGAGGGTGGAGTCGTTGTTGGACGGGTAGCCGTCCGGGTTCATGCCGATCGCATCGACACCGTAGACGTTGTAACCGCCGTCGGGGTTGTTGGCGGGCGAGAACCCCCAGTAGCCGTAGCCCGCCTCCACCATCCCGTGGTGGATCTGCGCCTGGACCGTGTTCGGATGGTTCCGGCCCCAGCTGCGCCGACCCCACTTCTCCTCGGGGACGAACAAGGCGGGCATCAGGGCTTCGAAGGCGCTGCCTCCCCAGCC
>DATBGW010000211.1:0-8302 GCA_036557765.1 Actinoplanes sp. | reverse complement strand
CATCGGCGCGTAGAACGACGTCGACAGCGGCATGCCGTGATCCAGCGCGGCCAGCATGGTGAAGATCTTGAACGTGGAACCGGCCTGGTAGCCCGCCATGGTTCCGCCGCCGAGCAGCGGGTTGACCGTGTTCGGGTAGTTGCCCTTCAGGCCCAGCCGCCGCTTCGCCGGATCGCTGTGCTTGCCGTTGTCGTCGGAGTCCAGCGAGTATCTGCGGTTCACCGCCATCGCCACGATCCGACCGGTTCCCGGCTCGATCACCACCTCGCCGTGCGCGTATCGGCTGCGCCGCCGCTCCTTGTCCAGCACGTGCTCGATCGCCGACGCCTGGATCTTCGGATCGATCGTGGTGACGATCTTGTACCCGCCGCGGCGCAGCCGCTCCTCCCGTTCCTGCGGGGTGGGCCCGAACGCCGGCTGCTGCGTCCACCACTTGCGGAAGTAGTCGCAGAAGAAGCCCCAGTCGTTGTGCTTGCGGGGCACCGAGACGCAGTCGTTGGGCGGCGTGGACAGCTTCAGCCGGATCCGGGATCTCTTCGCGGTGGCCGCCTGATCGGGTGTGATCACACCCATCTTCGCCATCTGGTCGATGACGTAGTTGCGCCGGTCGGTTGCCGCCTTCTGGTCGCGCGATGCCGGATCGTACGCCGAGGGCGCCTTGACCAGCCCGGCCAGCAACGCCGCCTCGGTCAGCGTCAGGTCCCGCGGCAGCTTGGAGAAGAACACCCGCGCGGCCGCGTAGATGCCGTACGCCCGGTGGCCGAAGTACGCCGAGTTCAGATACCGCCCGAGGATCGACTGCTTGGACAGGCGCTTCTCCAGCTCGATGGCCAGCCGCATCTCGCGCAGCTTGCGGACGGTGGTCTGCTCGGTCGCCTCGAGCGCCTGCTGGGGCGTGCGGGCGCCGTCGCGCAGTGCCATCCGCACGTACTGCATGGTGAGCGTAGACGCGCCCTGCGAGACGCCGCCGGCCTGCTGGTTTGCAACGAACGCGCGGGCGACGCCCTTGGCGTCCACGCCGTTGTGCTCGTAGAACCGGGTGTCCTCCGACGCCACGATGGCCTGGAGGATGTACGGCGACATGTCCTTCAGCGCCGTGGGCTTCCGGTACTCCTCGTAGAACATGGTGATCAGCGTCTTGCCGTCCGCCGCGTACACGTAGCTGGCCTGCGCCGACGGATTCACCGTGAGCTGGGCTGGCATCCGTTGCAGCGCCTCGGAGCCGGACTTGACGCCGTAGCCGGCGAGCGCCGCAAGCGGGAAGACGAGGCCGGCCACGACGAGCCCGGCGATGAGACCGGCTCGGGCCAACGGTGCATAGCGGCCGAGATCGGCCAGAGCGCGGATCTTCACTCCATCAACGGTATGAAAAAAACGCTCATGTCGTGACGGAACGGCCGAAGTAGGGCCGACCAAAACGATCCGGCATGCTGTGCGGTGTGACTGTGCCGACCGAGCTGACGGCTGCCGTCGCGGCGATCGGGCCTGCCGACACCGACGCCATGGCGGCGGCCCGTGATCTGCGGGCCCGGCTGACCAAGCCGCCGGGCTCGCTGGGGGCTCTCGAGGAGATTCCGGTACGCCTCGCGGGGCTGGCCGGACAGTGCCCGCCCCCGATGCCGGAGCCGGCCACCGTGGTGGTCTTCGCTGGTGACCACGGCGTACACGCGCACGGCGTCACACCCTGGCCCCAGGACGTGACAGCGCAGATGGTGGTCAACATCGCCGGCGGCGGCGCGGTGGTGAACGCGTTCGCCCGTACGGCCGGCGCCGACGTGCTGGTGGTCGACATCGGGGTGGCCACACCCGTGCCGAGCGGGCTGGCAGTCCTGGACGCGAACGTCCGGCGCGGCACCGGAGATCTCGCCGCCGGCCCGGCGCTGACCCGCGCGGAGGCACTGGCAGCGGTGGAGGTCGGCATCCGGATCGCCGGCACGCTGATCGACGGCGGCGACCGCTGCCTGCTCACCGGCGACATGGGCATCGCGAACACCACGCCCGCGGCGGCGTTGATCGCCGCGTTCACCGGCGCTGACCCGGCCACCGTCACCGGGCGCGGCACCGGCATCGACGACGCGACGTACGCCCGGAAGCTTGCAGTGGTCACGGCGGCACTGCGCCGGCACGCGCCCGATCCCGCCGATCCGCTGGCGGTGCTCGCCTCCGTCGGCGGTCTGGAGCACGCCGCCCTGGCCGGCCTGCTGCTCGGCGCGGCGGCCCGGCGGATCCCGGTCGTGCTGGACGGCGTGATCGCGGTGTCCGCCGCCCTGGCCGCCGCCGCGTTCGCGCCCGACGCGGTGACCGCGATGATCGCCGGGCACCGCTCGGCCGAGCCGGGCGCGACCGTCGGCCTGGACCACCTGGGTCTCGCGCCGCTGCTGGACCTCGGCATGCGGCTGGGCGAGGGGAGCGGCGCGGTGCTCGCGCTCCCGGTGGTGACGGCCGCGGTCCGCGTGCTGCACGAGGTCGCCACGTTCGACGCGGCGGGAGTGTCCCGGAAGTGACCCTCTATCCTCTAGCGCTGCGGCTCGCCGGCCGCCGGGTGCTGGTCGTCGGTGGCGGTGCGGTGGCCACCCGACGGTTGCCGGCGCTGCTCGCGGCGGCGGCCGAGGTGGTCCTGGTCTCGCCGCGGCTCACGCCGGCGCTGCGCGCGCACGCCGACGCGGGACGGATCACCTGGCTGGAACGCCGGTTCACTCGCTCCGATGTGGACGGCGCGTGGCTGGTCCAGGTGGCGGTGGACGACCCGGCCGCGGCCGCGGAGGTTAGTGTGGCCGCCGCGGAACAGCGGATCTTCTGCGTCCGGGCGGACGATCGCGACGCGGCAACCGCCTGGACACCGGCGGTGACCCGGCACGGTCCGGTCACAGTGGCGGTGACCGACGACGGCGACCGGCGCCGCGCGATGGCCGTGCGGGACCTCGTCGCGACCGCGCTCGAGGCGGGCCACGCACCCGACGTGCGCCCGGCGCCCGGCGTGGCCCTGGTCGGCACCGGGCCGGGCGACCCCGAGCTCATCACGGTCAAGGGCCGGCGCCTGCTGGCGGCGGCCGACGTCGTGGTCGCCGACCGGCTCATTCCCGGCACCCTGCTGAGCGAGCTGCGCGCCGACGCCGAGTTCGTCGACGCCGCCAAGATCCCGTACGGCCCGTCGGCGGTGCAGGACGAGATCAACCGGATCCTGGTCGACCGGGCGCGGGCCGGGAAGTTCGTGGTGCGGCTCAAGGGCGGCGACCCGTACGTCTTCGGCCGCGGCGGCGAGGAGGCGCTGGCCTGCGCGCGGGCCGGCGTACCGGTCACCGTGGTGCCCGGTGTCACGAGCGCGATCGCGGCGCCGGCCGGCGCCGGGATCCCGGTCACCCACCGCGGCGTGGCGCACGAGTTCACCGTGGTGTCCGGGCACGTGCCGCCGGACGACCCGGCCTCGCTTGTGGACTGGCCGGCGCTGGCCCGGATGCGCGGAACGCTGGTCGTCCTCATGGGACTGCGGAACCTGCCGGCCATTGTGGACACGCTGGTGGCGGGCGGCCGTCACCCCGGCACGCCGGCCGCGGTGGTCCAGGACGCCTCCACCGACGGGCAACGGGTGGTGCGCGGCACGCTGGGCTCAATCGCGGCGGATGTCACGGCCGCCGGCATCCGGCCGCCGGCCACCGCCGTGATCGGCGACGTCGTGACGCTCAGTCTCCCAGCTCGCTGAGGAACGACTGGGCCCACGCCGCCACGTCGTGCGTGCGCAGTTGGCGCTGCATCACCCGCATCCGCCGCTTAACCTCCGGCGGCCGGGCGGCGACCGCGCGCAGCAGCGCGTCCTTGATGCCGTCCGGATCGTGCGGGTTGCACAGGAACGCCTGCCGCAACTCGGTGGCCGCGCCGGCGAACTCACTCAGCACCAGCGCCCCGCCGCTGTCGCCGCGGGTGGCCACGTACTCCTTGGCCACCAGATTCATGCCGTCGCGCAGCGGCGTGACCATCATGATGTCGGCTGCCACGTACATCGCGGTCAGCTCGGTGCGGCTGTACGACTGGTGCAGGTAGTGCACGGCCGGCATACCGACGCGGCCGAACTCGCCGTTGATCCGGCCGACCTCGCGCTCCACCCGCACCCGCAGTGCCTGGTAGTGCTCGACGCGTTCCCGGCTCGGCGTGGCGACCTGGACCATCACCGCGTCCGGCACGGTGAGCCGGCCGTCGGCGAGCAGTTCCCGGAACGCCTTGAGGCGCAGCTCGATGCCCTTGGTGTAGTCCAACCGGTCCACGCCGAGGATGATCATCTTGGGATCGCCCAGCTCGGCGCGGATCTGCTTGGCCCGTGCCTGCACTGCCGGGTCGGCCGCCGTGCGTTCCATGTCCCGGGTGTCGATGCTGATCGGGAACGCGCCGGCCTTGACCCGGCGCCCGTCCACCTGGATCGACTGCCCCTCGTAGCGCAGGCCGAGCAGGTGCCGGGCCAGCCGGACGAAGTTCTGCGCCGCCAGCCGCTGCTGGAAGCCGACCAGGTCGGCGCCGAGCAGCCCGCGCAGGATCTCGGCCCTGGACGGCATCTGCATGAACAGCTCGATCGGCGGGAACGGGATGTGCAGGAAGAACCCGATCCGCAGGTCCGGCCGCAGCTCCCGGAGCATCGCCGGCACCAGTTGCAGCTGGTAGTCCTGCACCCAGACGGTCGCGCCGTCGCCGGCCACCTCGGCGGCGGCCCGGGCGAACCGCTGGTTGACCACGCGGTACGCCTCCCGCCAGCGGCGGCGGTACGCGGGTGTCTCCACCGCGTCGTGGTAGAGCGGCCAGATCGTGGCGTTCGACTGGCCCTCGTAGTAGCGCTCGAGCTCCTCGGCGGACAGCGGCACCGGATGGATGTGGATGCCCTCGAGCTCGAACGGGTCCGGCGCCGGCCCATCCCCACCGGACCAGCCGATCCACGTGCCTCGATGCTGTGTCAGGACGGGATGGAGCGCGGTCACCAGTCCGCCCGGACTCGGGCGCCACTGCCGTTCGCCGTCCGGGCCGGTGACCTCGTCCACCGGCAGCCGGTTGGCGACAACGACGAACGAGCTGCGTTCGGCCACGGTGCGCCACCTCCGGTCGTTCGATCCCTGCCGAGCCTACTGTCAGGTAGCCTGGCGGGCCGATGACATCCTGGGCCGGTGGATCTCGCACCGCCCCGCCGGCCGCTGTTCTTTCCGGTCGTCATCGCCACGGTCCTGCTCAGCATCATCGGCATGTCCGCGGGCCTGGTGCTGAGTTCCCGCCACGTCGCCGGGACTAACGCCGCGGCACCCACCGATTCGCCGCAAACCACCACCCCGTCGGCGGCACCGGCCTGCCGACCGGAGACGCAGGACATGGGCCGCCAGTCCGGCGCCAGCGGGACGCTGCGGGTCCAGCTCGAGCTGCGCACCGCCAGCTCCACCGTCTGGATCTGCTCGGACGACGCCGGCGAGCTGTACTACCACGCGAACCGCGGCGGCGCCGACGCCCGCTGGGTGGAGAAGGAAACCGCGCTGTTTCTGACCGGTGTACGGCGCGACGGCGACGGGTACGCGGTCACCGCATCCGACGGCACCACGTTCTCGGTCAACGCCCGGCGGCTGTACATCGTGCACGCCAACGGCAGGCCGGAGACTCAGTGGGCGGTCGACTAGGGAATCCGGACGGGCACGGCGGGGTTGACGTATGAGGCCGCCGGACCGCCTGGAATCATTGGCAGCTGTATCGCCGGCCGTTCACCAACACGATCACGGAGGTAGGGCACACCGTGGCCCAGTTCATCTACGTCCTGGAGAAGGCGCGCAAGGCGCACGGCGACAAGGTCGTGCTCGACAATGTGACGCTGAACTTCCTGCCGGGCGCCAAGATCGGTGTGGTCGGTCCGAACGGCGCCGGCAAGTCCAGCCTGCTGCGGATCATGGCGGGCGTGGACACCGTGAGCAACGGCGAGGCCCGTCTCATGCCCGGCTACACCGTCGGCATGCTGGCCCAGGAGCCGCCACTCAACGACGCCAAGACCGTTCTCGGCAACATCGAGGAGGCGGTCGCGGAGACCAAGGCCAAGCTGGAGCGGTTCAACAAGATCGCTGAGCAGATGGCCACCGACTACTCCGACGAGCTGATGGAGGAGATGGGCAAGCTCCAGGAGGAGCTCGACCACGCCGACGCGTGGGACATCGACTCGCAGCTCGAGCTGGCGATGGACGCGCTGCGCTGCCCGCCCCCGGACGCCGACGTCACGCAGCTGTCCGGTGGCGAGCGCCGCCGGGTCGCGCTGTGCCGGCTACTGCTGCAGGCCCCCGATCTGCTGCTGCTCGACGAGCCGACCAACCACCTGGACGCCGAGAGCGTGCAGTGGCTGGAGCAGCACCTGGCCAAATACGCCGGCACGGTCGTCGCGATCACCCACGACCGGTACTTCCTGGACAACGTTGCCGGCTGGATCCTCGAGCTGGACCGCGGCCGCGCGTACCCGTACGAAGGCAACTACTCCACCTACCTGGACAAGAAGGCGCAGCGTCTCGCGGTCGAAGGCCGCAAGGATGCCAAGCTGAAGAAGCGCCTCTCCGACGAGCTCGAGTGGGTCCGCTCGAACGCGAAGGCCCGCCAGACCAAGAGCAAGGCGCGGCTGGACCGCTACGAGGAGATGGCGACCGAAGCGGAGAAGACCCGCAAGCTGGACTTCGAGGAGATCCAGATCCCGCCGGGCCCGCGCCTGGGCAACACCGTCATCGAGGCCAAGGACCTGGTGAAGGGCTTCGACGGCAACGTTCTGATCGACCGTCTGTCGTTCTCGCTGCCGCGCAACGGCATCGTCGGCATCATCGGTCCGAACGGCGTCGGCAAGACCACGCTGTTCAAGACCATCGTCGGGCTGGAGAAGCCGGACGACGGCACGGTACGCATCGGGGACACGGTCAAGCTGTCGTACGTGGACCAGAACCGTGCCGGTCTGAACGGTGACGAGACGGTGTGGGAGGTCGTCTCGGACGGGCTCGACCACCTCATGGTGGGCAAGGTCGAGATGCCGTCCCGCGCGTACGTCGCGGCGTTCGGCTTCAAGGGCCCGGACCAGCAGAAGCCGGTCAAGGTGCTGTCCGGCGGCGAGCGCAACCGGCTGAACCTCGCGCTCACGCTGAAGATCGGCGGCAACGTGATCCTGCTTGACGAGCCGACCAACGACCTGGATGTGGAGACGCTGTCCAGCCTGGAGAACGCGCTGCTGGACTTCCCCGGCTGCGCCGTGGTGATCTCACACGACCGGATGTTTCTGGACCGGGTCGCCACCCACATGCTGGCCTGGGAGGGCACCGACGAGGAACCGGGCAAGTGGTTCTGGTTCGAGGGCAACTTCGAGGCGTACGAGAAGAACAAGATCGATCGCCTCGGTGCCGAGGCCGCGCGGCCGCACCGGGTCACCTACCGGAAACTGACGCGTGACTGAGCGGTTCCGCTATGACGTGGCCGTCCGCTGGTCCGACATGGACACGTTCGGCCACGTCAACAACGCCCGCGTGCTCACCCTCTACGAGGAGGCGCGCGTGGCGATGTTCTTCACCGGCGCCCGAGCGCACGGCCTGACGTCGTTCGAGGAGGGCATCGTCATCGCCCGGCACGAGGTGGACTATCTGCGGCCGATCGACTACGGCGATCCGGTCCGGATCGAGATGTGGGTGTCCGACCTGCGCGCTGCAGCGTTCACCGTCGCGTACGAGATGTTCGACAACGACGTGCTGGCCAGCCGGGCGCGATCGGTGTGCGTGCCGTACAGCCTCCAGGGCGGCCACCCGCGCCGGCTCACCGAGGCCGAACGCGCCTTCCTCAAGCCCTACGTGGAGTCCTGACCATGCCCGCCGCCGAATTCCCCCGCGATCTTGGAGTTGTGGTTGGCTATAAGCGGTCTTGGTCCGCATTTGTGCCAACCACAACTCCAAGATCGCGGATAGTTGTTCGGGACTTCGGTCGGCGAGGATGAGCGGGCACGGGCTGGTGGGTGTCGCCGACGCGGGTGCCTTCCTGGCTCGGCTGACCCGGCTCGATCCGGCCGCGCTCGTCCGGTTACGCGCCGCCGGTGCGCGCACCGCGCTCTGGGCGCGACTGCCGTGGAACGTCCTGGTCACCCGTGAGGTGGCGAATGACGGCGGCGTCGCACAGGCGTCCGGCGGCGTCGCGTACGTTCCCGGCGGCGTCGCGCATGTTCCCGGCGGCGTCGCGCACGTTCCCGGCGGCGTTGCGGAGAGCGTTGCCGAGGTTGCCGACGCCGGCGGCGTCGCGGAGGGCGCGGGGGGCGTGTGGGACGCCACTGTGTCGGCGG
>DATBGW010000210.1:0-9852 GCA_036557765.1 Actinoplanes sp. | reverse complement strand
CGGTCGCCGCCGGAATCGTGCATCAGGACGACCGCTCCGGTTCCGGCGGAGCGCTGCGCTGCCGCGGCGATCGCGGCGGCACCGGGCCGGCGCCAGTCCTTGGTGTCGCGATCGGCGAGCACGATGAGATGTCCGGCGCCGGCGCGGCGCAGGGCGGGAACCTGGCTCGCGGTTACCGCGTCCGGACCGGCGGAGTAGGGCGGCCGGAACAGCGTCGGGCGCCGTCCGGTCGCGGCGGCGATCGCGTTGTCGGTCATCGCCAGTTCGGTATCCACCTGCCAGCGCGGCGCTACCGCGAGATCGAGGTGGGTGAACGTGTGTGAGCCGATTTCGTGACCGGCCGCCAGAACGCGGCGGGAAAGCTCTGGATACCGATTGACCCGGGAGCCGATCTGGAAGAACGTCGCGTGTGCGTGATACCGGGCGAGGACCGCCAGAATCCTGGGGGTCCACACTGGATCAGGGCCGTCGTCGAACGTGAGGGCAATGGTGTGCGCCCGCATGTCACGACTGGTGATCGAGCCGTTCGGACCGATGCGCTGGACCGCTGAACCGCTGGTGATCGCGGGCGGGGCCGCGCCGGGTGTGGCCGAGGGAGGCTGTGGTCCGCTGCCCTCCGCTCCGACGTGGGAGACGTACCCGGTGAACGCCAACTCCGCCAGCAGCACGACGCTGAACAGGACGAGCAGAGCCCAGTGCGCTCGCGGCGGCCGCCGCCGTACCCGCGTGCCCATCGGTCAGGACTTCTTGGAGGAATGCGGGTTGGGAGTGTGGCTGGGATTGCGCCCACGTCCGTTGCCCCGTGTGGTGGCGCTGGTGGTCGGCACCGCCGCCGCCGTGGTGGGCGGTGCCGTGACCGTCGGCGCGGCATTGCTGGGCGGAGCGGTCAGTGCGGACGCTGAGGGCCGGGCGGGCGCTCTGGCCCTGGTGGCGGCGGACGGCGCCGGTCCGGTCGGGTCCGGGGCCGTCCGGACCGGATGCGCGTGCCCGTCGGCGGCCGGCAAGCCGGGCGTCACACCGGGGCCGATGCCGGTGAGCCCGGCCAGCAGTGCCAGCACGATCAGCGTCAGCAGCCCGGTGGCCGCCGCCCCTGCCGCCACGACGATACGGCGCCGCCGTCCGGTCCGATCCAGGAAAACCGGCTCGGAAGCTCTGCGGCGTCGACCGGGGTCACCGTGCGGTACCTCCCGGGCGGGACGGATGCGGGCGGACGCCGTCATGAATCCTGCGGGTCCGTCGCTGAGGGTGTGGGTGTCGGGGCGCCGTTGACGTTCGCCTTTCCGTTTCCGCCGCCGTTCCCATCGCCGTTGCCGTTGCCGTGCCCGTTGCCGCCGTCGTCGTTCCCGCCGTTGCCGTTGCCGTTCCCGTTGCCGTTCCCGTTGCCGCCCGAATTGCCGGTGCTCGCGCTCGGACCACTGCTGGGGCTGTCGCCGGTGCTCGGTGGAGGGCTGGTAGCCGTCGCCGCTGTGGCCAGCAGATCGGTGCAGAAGCCGGCGATCTCCTTCTCTCCACCGGCAACGGTGGCGAGTGCGTGCCGGGACGCGGCCGGCATCGCCTTGCCCCGCGGGTCGGTGCGGGCGTCGTCCCAGGCCCGGCAGAGACCAAGAGCCGTTGTCTCTGCCGGGCCCGTGCTGGCGGCACCGCGCGACGGCCCCGGAGTCGGCGACGGTGACGCGGAACCGCTGGGCCGGGTCGGGCCGGCGCCGGTGGCGGTGGCGGTGGCGGTGGGTTGCGGACCGCCATCCGGCGCCGGGACGCCCAGCGCAGAGAAGAGCTGCTGGACGCCAGCGGGAAGGCTGCCCGTCTCCGCCGCCACCGCGGTACCGCCGGCCGCCAGGACGGCCACTCCGGCCGCCACCTTGACAGCGACCATCCTGGCCGACCGGCTCACCCGTACGCGATTCCTCGCCGGCAGATCCGCCGCCGGAACCCGGTACGCCGTCACGAACCGGGCCACCGCAGCGGACTCACCGGCCAGCTCCTCAACGGAAGGGGGGGCCGTTGCAGCGCCGAGCAGCACACCCAGACCCTGGTGGCCGGGGCCGGGCGCGTTGCCGGCAACCAGGCGATCCGCCTGGGTCAGGCCGATCCGACGAGTTCTTCGCGTACGCATGGCACTTGGAAGAGCGCTCAGCATCCGCATCGCGTTACACCTCACTCCCGCATCCGCTCCTCCATCGCGACGACCTCGGGGTGTGCCGCGAGCCGGCGCAGACCGCGCATGGTCGCCACCCGGACGCTGCCGGGCCGCTTGCCGAGGACCTGCGCGGTGGTGGCGACGTCGAGTCCGGCCACCACACGCAGCGTCACGGCCTCCGCCTGGTCCGGCGGCAGTGTGGCGATCAGGCGCAGCGCCCACGCCGTACCCGAGCGTTCCATCGCGTCGGCGGCGGCATCCGGCGCCGGTGCGCCCGCCGTGTCCTGGAACCACCCGGCCGACTCCTCCCGGCGGCGGGCCGCATGCCGCCGATGGTCGAGGGCCCGGTGCCGTGCGATACCGAACAGCCAGCCGCGGAACGCCATCGGACCGCCCGTGAAACGCTGCAGGTCGCGCGCGGCCTGCAGCCACGTTTCCGACGCAACGTCCTCGGCCGCGTCACCCACCACAACGCGCAGGTAGCGCAGTACGGCGGGCTGTAGCGCCCGCCATACCGTCGCGAAGCCGGCTTCGTCGCCGCGGGCGGCAGCCGTCACCGCCCCGGCGAGATCCTCATCGCTTACCACACTGATCCCGTCGACCCCCCGACCCGCTGGTCCGTGCAGTGCGAGGTTGCTACGCGCCGTCCGCGCGGAAGGCGATCCAGGCGTCGCTCATCCGGTCCGCCTGTCCCGCCGTGAACATGTTCATGCAGGAGTCCTGTGTGTAGTCCATGAAGTTGTGGATCGGGTCCAGGCCCGGCGCGGTGCACGTGTCGGCCCCCACGGGGCAGTTGAACTGCGGGAACGCTTCGCGCGGTGTGTCGGCCACGAAGTCACCGGACGCCGAGCAGCCATGGGCGAACGTGTGCTCCAACGCCAGCCAGTGCCCGACCTCGTGGGTGAGGGTGTCGCCCTCGGCGTACTTGCCGGCCGTTCCGCCGGGCATCGACTCGTCGAGCATGACCACGCCGTCGATGTAGTCGCGGCCGTTGTTGTATCCCTTGGGGAAGTACGCCCAGCCGAGCAGGCCGCCGCCGATGTCGGCGGCGTACACGTTGAGGGTGCGCGCGTCACCGGTGTACAGGGCGTGTTTCATGTCCCGCTCGTTCTTGCCGGGCACGACCGTGTACCAGTCGCTGTTGACGGTCCACGTCGTGCTGACCAGCGAGAACCGGAACGGTGTGTCGGCGGCGTTCGGCGCCGTGCGGCCCGCGTACGAGTCGTTGAGCACGGTCATCTGCGCGGCGATGAGCGTGGTCCACCGGTTCTTCTCAGCAGTGCTGAACGGGTGGTCGGAGACCATGTGGAAGACCGTCGGGACGGTGACGCTGCCGTTGGGCAGTCGTGGCGAGTCCTTGATCACGCCATAGGCGTTCGCTTCGTTCTTCGAGTAAAGCTCCGGCTCCTGGGCCGTGGCGCCCGGCTGGACGCGTGCGGCGCCGGCGCGCGGTGCGCACGCCGCGGCTCCGGCCGACGCGATCCCGGACGTGGTCGCCTGAACTGCTCCGGTGACGGCACCGGTCGCGACGGCGGCCGTGGCCGCCGTGGTCACGAGCCAGCGTCGCAGGATGGATCGATAGAGCATGGTCGTGCACCTTTCTTGTGGGGGTTGTGATCGCTAGCGGGTGAACCGGGCCGCCACCTCCTCGTAGGCGGGTTTGGCCGATCCGTCGTGGCGCAACAGTCCGAAGTGCTGTTCGCGGTCGGCGGCGGTTCCGGTGTCCCGCCCCGAATACCAGAACAGGGGTCCGGCGAAGCTCTGGCTGTACCAGGTCCGCAACGCGGGCCCGACGTACGCCGCCTGGCGGCGTTCACTGACGGCCCGCGAACCGCCGGTCGGATAGCCGAACTCGGTCGCCCAGATCGGCAGCGCGGCATCCCCCTGCGCGGCCATGACCGCATGCAACCGGCGCGGGTCCGACACCATCTGGCGCCCGACCCGCGGGCCGTCGGCGCCGGTGTACGGGTGCCACGCCGCGCTGTCGAAGTAGCCGCGTCCGCCGCTGCGATACACGGCGGTGAGGAAGCGCACCGGGTCCGCGCCACCGGTCCAGTCGCGCGGCGCCAACGAGCCGAGGACCACGTTGACGGTCACCTTCAGCTCGCGCTCTGCCCGTCGCAGGCCCGTCACGCAGGGCACGAGATAGCGCCGGGCGTACGTCGCTCCGTCCGGCGCCGACCAGCCGGGGTGAGGAAGATTTACTTCGTTGCCGATCTGGTAGTCCGTCACGCCGAGCGGGATGTAGTGGCGGGTCGTCCGATAGCAGTAGTCCGTCAGGCGTGCCGGATCGCCGGGCGGTGCGTAGTCGCCGCCACCTCCGTTCGCCCAGCCGGGAACGGTATGAAGGATCGCGAGGTAGTTCAGTCCCGCGGCGGTCGCGTCCCGGATGACGTCGTCGAACGGTCGCCAGTTCCACTTGCCGGGCGCCGGTTCCAGGTACTGCCAGCCGAGATCACTGCGCAGCCATGTGACATTCGCACGGCGCATCGCGGCGAAATCGGCGCTCCGGCGCCGGTTCCACGGCTGCAGGCCGCCGAGCGCGACGCCGCCCACGTACCGGTCCTTCGGCTCGGGACCGGCCGCGGCCGTGTAGTGTGCGCCGACCCGGCGGGACGGCAACGGCTTCGGATAGATCGAGACCGCATCGACGGTGACGCCAGCCATCTCGCCCAGCCGCAGTCCGGCGCCTGCCCACGGATGGCCGGCCTCCGATGGGAGCGCGCCGCCGGCATCGGGCGTACCGTCCACATACCACCGCCAGCGGCGGCTTCCGGCGTCGTAGGTGAACACGAGTTGGCGGTAGCGATCACCCAGCACTCCACGGTACGAGCGGAGATCCGTTCCGTTGCCGGCCAGCCGGATCCTGCGGCTGCCGGTGCCGGACACCGAGACCGTGATGCCGCCCCCGACGCTGAGGATGCCGGTGTCCCGGCCGGTCACGTCGGACAGCTTCAGCCACATCTCCACCGAGAAGGATCCGTCCGGTGGCACGGCGACGCCCGGGACCAGGATCCGTTGGGTTCCGCTGCCGAAGCGCACGCCCGTTCCGCTGACGCCCGGCACACCGAGCGCACCGGTCGTCTCCGTCGAGGGGCCCGCCTGGCCGGTGAGATCGCGCACCGGTCCGCTTCGCTCATCCAGCGGCCAGTAGAACGACGGTCGGTCCGCCATGACCGCGCGGTCGTAGTCACTGCGCGGGCGGGGCGCCGGCGATTGCTCCACCGCGGGATCTGACCCCGCGGTTGCCGGACCGTCCGTTCCGCCGCGGTCAACTTCGGCCGGTACCGACCTGCTGCCGCTCCGCACGACGAGAACAAAAAGCGCGATCACCACCACCGCAGTGATAGATGTCACCACGAGAGTGAACGTTCGGTTACGATGCGGCATACCGTTTTCCTGGCGGGGCAAAAGCGCACGTCAAAGATCTGAAGAAAGAAGCGTGTCCGGGTTGGGCCTTTCCGGCCGCACGGCCGTATCTGTAGGCAGACGGCCTCTGGCCTGCCGACTTTAGCTCCCCGGCGGCGCGGTGGCTCGCCGGTCGAGTCGCGCGGGCGCGGGACCGTCCAATGGGTAGTCATCGGTGATAAAGCGATGGACGACCCGAATCCGTTACACCGCGATGTCCGCTTTAACGATATGCGAGACAGCCGGGCCGTATCGCATTTCTCCGCGTGACAAGCGGTCAGGTGGTCCCTAGCGTGGCTCTCCGTCCGACGCCGGTACCCGGGCCCCGCACGCATCGGGGGTGGGTCTCGCACACACCGGAAGCCTGGAGAGATGCACTTGCCCAGCTCTGCGACGCCGATCGCCGAACTGGATCACACCCGTCCCGTGGTGATCATCAAATTCGACGACAACCCGCTCCACCATGGAACGCTCGGAGCGATCCGGAGCCTCGGCCGCGCCGGCATCGCCGTCCACGTTGTGCACGAACGGCGCGGCCTACCTGCGGGTCGATCCCGGTATGTCCGCACCGAGAATGTCTGGCCGGCCACCCTGAGCGGGCCGGGCGATGCGGTGGCCGTGCTCGGCGAGCTGGCATCCGGGGTCGGCGGCCGGCCGGTGCTTCTGCCGGTCGACGACGCCGGAGCCGTCTTTGTCTCCGAGCAGGCGGACGCGCTCGCCGATGCGTATGACTTCCCGCGGCAGCCGCCGAACCTGGCGCGCAGCCTCATCGACAAGCAGAGCCTCGCACTGATCTGCGCCGGTGAATACGTTCCGCATCCCCGCACCATCCGGCCCCGCTCCTGGGACGAGTTCGTCACCGCCGAGCCGCCCGGAGGGGACTGGCCGGTGGTCGTCAAGCGGATCGCGCCGTGGGTGCCGACCGTGCCCGGGCTGCCGAGCACGTCGATCGCCCCGAGCCGTGCCGACCTACGCCGGCTCGCCGACCACGCCACCACGGACGACCCCGGCCTGGTGCTGCAGGAGTACATTCCGCCCAGCCGGGACGGGGACCGGTTCTTCCACGCGTACTACGACGCCGACGGCACCATCCTGTTCAGCGGGACCGGCGTGAAACGCCGCTCCTGGCCGCCGTACAGCGGATCCACGGTCCTGGGCCGGAGCCGGCCCGATGTGCAGGTGCACGGGCAGGCCGACGCCCTGCTCTACCCGGTCGGCTACTCGGGCATCGTCGACGTGGACCTGAGGGTGCACCCCGCCACGGGCCTGTACCACGTTCTCGACGTCAACCCGAGGATGGGCGCGCAGCACCGGCTCTTCGAGTCGGCCGCCGGCATCGACGTCGTCCGTGCGCTGCACCTTGACCTGACCGGCCGGGCGGCCGTTCCGCAACCAGCGCTGGAGGGACGCACGTTTCTGGCGGAGAACCTGGACCCCGCGGCCGCTCGGCGATACATCCGCGACGGTGCCCTGGACAGAGCCACGTGGTGGCGCTCGCTGCACTCCGTCGACGAGTTCGCCTGGTTCGCCGGTGACGACCCGATTCCGTTCGCCGCCATGGTGTTCCGGTCCATCGGGGAAGGTCTCCGGCATCGCCATCCCGTCCTCCGCCGGCGCCGCGATCACCTGCCGTCCTTCGCCGAGAGGGTCATGCCCGACGAGCTCGGAAAACCGCCCTGTCCCGATTCACCCGAACGCTCTGCCCGCTGACCCCGGCCCCTCACCCCTTGCAGAAAGATTTCCAGGAGATCGAATGCGTCGGCTCTCAGTCGTTATCCCGGCACTCAACGAGGAAACGAACATCCCAGCGACTCTGGCGGCGGTTCCCGAGGACCGGCTCCGCCGGGCCGGCTGGGACGTCGAGTTGCTCGTGGTGGACAACGGCTCCAGCGACCGGACCGCCGAGGTCGCCCGCGAGCACGGTGCCCGGGTCCTGATCCAGCCGGTCCGCGGTTACGGGAACGCCTACAAGGCCGGCTTCGCCAACAGCACGGGCGACATCATCGCGACCGGTGACGCCGACCGCACGTATCCGTTCGAGATCCTCCCCGAGGTGCTGGCACTGATGGATGCCGACGATCTCGATTTCGTGTCGACGAATCGGCTGGCCCAGGTCCAGCCCGAGGCGATGAAGACCTCCCACGTCTGGGCGAACCGGCTGCTGACCGGCGTGTCCCGGGCACTGTTCGAGAATCTGCCGTTCCGCGACTCGCAATCCGGCATGTGGATCTTCAGGCGGGACGTGTGGAGTTGCTGCGATGTTCAGTCCGGCGGTATGCCGTTCTCGCAGGAGATCAAGGTGGAGGCGTTCCGGAACGGGTTCCGGTGCGCGGAGATTCCGATCGACTACCGGCCGCGCGGCGGACAGACGAAGCTGCGCGGGCTCCGCGACGGCGCACTCGTCGCCGGTCATTTGTTCGTGCATCGTGTACGGACCCGGCGACCGGACACTGTGGACGCGCACACCGGCGTGTCGGAGAGCTCGCGACCCGTGGAGCGGCATCGGGCGACCCTCACCGCCGCCGACCAGATGTCGCGGGAAGCCGCCTGATGCGGGGACCGGTCCGCGTGGCGCTGGTCTACGACGCCGTCTATCCGTTCCAAAAGGGGGGTGGGGAACGGCGATTCCACGAAGTCGCGCAGCAGCTGGCCGCCAACGGCATGGAGGTGACCCTGTACGGTATGCGCTGGTGGCCGGGCCGGGATCCGGTCCGCGTGGTGGACGGCGTCCGGGTGTACGGGCTGTGCCGGAGCCGGAAGCTCTACACGGCGTCCGGGCGGCGCTCCATCCCGCAGGCGTTGGTCTTCGGGCTGGCGTGCTTGAGGCTGCTCTGGCACCGGTTCGACGTCATCGACTGCTCGGGCTTCCCGTACTTCTCGCTGATCACCTGCCGCGTGGTCGCGACGCTGCGCCGCAAGGCGTTGATCTCCACGTGGCATGAGGTGTGGGGGCCGGCGTACTGGCGCGAGTATCTCGGGCGTCTCGGACGCGCGGGCGCATCGGTGGAACGGTTCGCCGTGCGGCTGCCCGATCGGATCGTCGCGGTGTCGTCCGGTACGGCACGGCGCGTGCGCGGGGAACTCGGCTACCGCAAGCCGATCGACATCATGCCGAACGGGTTCGACCCGACGGCGGTGCGGGGTGTCCCGCGCGCGACCGAGGGCGCCGACGTCGTCTTCGTCGGGCGGCTGATCGCCCCCAAGGGCGTGGATCTACTGATCGCCGCCGTCGCCAAGCTGGCCGCGGCCGGCCGGCAGGTCCACTGCCTCGTCGTGGGTGACGGTCCGGAACGCGCCCGGCTGAGCGCACTCGCGCGGTCGTCGCGGGTCGCCCACCTCGTGACGTTCGCCGGCACCCTGCCCACTGCGACCGAGGTGGTCGCGGTGATGAAGGCGGCACGGGTGCTGGCCCTTCCGAGCGTCCGCGAGGGATTCGGGATGGTCGCCCTCGAGGCCAACGCCTGCGGCATCCCCGTCATCACCGTGGACCACCCGGGTAACGCCGCGACCGAACTCGTCGACCACGGGCACACCGGCTGGGTGGTTCCACCCACCGCGACGGCACTCGCGGAGGCGATCGAGGAAGCCCTCGATGGACCCGCCCGGCGCCCGGATGAGATCGCGGCGCATGTGGATCGGTACGCCTGGCCCGAACTCGCCCGTGACCACGGACTGATCCGGTTGTACTCCGTGGGGCGCACCCTGGAGCTGCACGGGAGCCCGTCGTGATCAGCGTCGTGATCCTGGCGTACGACAGCGGACGCACCATCGGGGCGTGCCTCGACTCGCTGGGTGCCCAGACGCCGCAGCCCGCGGAGGTCCTGCTCGTCGATGACGACTCGAGCGACGACACGGTGGCGACGGCCCGTGCCGTCGCGCGGCGCGCCGGTCTGTCGCTGCGGGTGCTGCGCAACGGCTCGCACAACATCTCGCATGGCCGGAACATCGGGCTCGACGCGGCGCGCGGCCCGGTTGTGGCGTTCGTGGACTCCGACGCCGTCGTGCAGCCGGGATGGACCAGGGCCATCATCGACGCCTTCGCCGCCGATCCGGACATCGCCGTCGTCGGCGGTGAGGTCGTCACGGCGCACGCCTCACCGTTCGCCGAGGCGATCGCACTCAACGATGCGACCGTCCGTGACCTGTTCACGCGGGGCGAGCTGCTGGTGAGCGGCTGCAACATGGCGGTGCGCACGGATCTGCTCCATGACGAGCGCTTCGACCCCGCATGGGTGCACGCGGAGGACGTCGAGTTCGTCGACCGCATCAAGCGGCGGCACCGCTGGGACCTGGCGCGCGGAGCCGTG
>DATBGW010000209.1:0-2984 GCA_036557765.1 Actinoplanes sp. | reverse complement strand
GGTTCAAATCCTGCCCCGCTACAAAGTAGGTCCCGTAAAGTGCTGGTCGGTGGCGGACTCGATGACGGGTCGGAAAACGCGGTTCTCATACCGGCGTTGGCGGACGAGTTCTGTGCGGCTTTGTGCGGCTTCGGCTCATGCTTGACACCTCGTGTTCGGTTCCTGGGCGACAGTTCGTGGACGCGGTTCCGGTAGGTGGGCGACACCCGTTCCGGGAGTTACCTGACACCTTGCGTGCTTCTGCTGCGTGCTCGGCGGTGCTCTGTTCGTCGTGATCGTGGTCGGTCGCGGCGGAAGGAGCCGGCGATGCTGGTGGAGCTGGCGGTGGTGGAGCAGCGGTATCAGGCGGTGCGGGAGGTGCTGGACGGGGCGCCGGTGACGGTGGTGGCGCGCCGGTTCGGGGTGGCGCGGCAGACGGTGCATGAGTGGCTGCGGCGGTATGCCGCGGATGGCGGGTTGGCGAACCTGGCCGATCGTTCGTCGCGGCCGCGGTCGTGTCCACATCAGATGCCGGCGGTCATCGAGGCGCGGATCGTGGCGGCGCGGATCGCGCATCCGGCGTGGGGTCCGGACACGATTTTGTGGCAGCTCGGGCAGGACGGCGTGACGCCGTTGCCGGGTCGGTCGGCGGTGTATCGGGCGTTGCTGCGCCACGAGCTCGTTGCTGGGGTGCGGCGCAAGCGGCGCCGTTCGGACTACCGGCGGTGGGAACGCGGTCGGGCGATGGAGTTGTGGCAGATGGACATCGTCGGCCGGATCTTCCTGGCCGACGGCACCGAGCTGCACGCGGTCACCGGCGTCGATGACCATTCGCGGTTTTGCGTGTCCGCGAAACTCGTGCTGCGGGCGACCGCCCGGCCGGTGTGTGACGCGCTGGCGGCGGCGATGCGCCGCCATGGCGTGCCGGAAGGGATCCTCACGGACAACGGGAAGGTGTTCACCGCCCGGTTCGGTCGCGGGCCGGGGCCGGTGTTGTTCGACCGGATCTGTACCGAGAACGGAGTGCGGCATCTGTTGACGGCGCCGCGGTCACCGACCACGACCGGGAAGATCGAGCGTTTCCACAAGACGATGCGGGCCGAGTGGGTCCGCCCGCACGAGCGTGAGTTCGCCACGATCGCCGAGGCGCAGGCGTCGCTGGACGCATGGGTGGTCGAGTACAACACCGTGCGGCCGCACCAGTCCCTCGGTGGCCGGCCGCCGGCAGAGCGTTTCGCGTTGGCCGGTAAGGGATTGGCCGCTGTCGAGCAGGCTCCCGGATCCTCGAGCGAGAGGCCGGCGCGCAAGCCGACGCAGGCGGCGCGGCGGCCGACGGGGGTGTCGCGGTGGGTGGATCAGCGTGGCCTGATCAGCCTGGCCGGGTTCACCTACCGGGCCGGGCCGACGTTCGCCGGTGAGCATGTCGAGGTCGTCGTGACCGGCGGGCTGGTCGAGATCCTGCACAACGGGGTGCTGGTCGCCACACACGTGCAACGCATCAAGGACGATCAACGCGACCGTCTCGGGCAGGCCGTGCTGACGCGGGCGCAACTGCCGCGCCGCGTCCGGGAACCCACCGAAGGACTCAGCGTCACGCGCAAGGCCGACAGCTCCGGGACGGTCTGTTTCGCCGGCACCCCGTACCGGGCCGGGCGGGGCTGGGCGCACGCCAGCATCGACGTCGCCATCGTGGCCGGGTCGGTGCAGCTGTCAGTCGATGACCAGGTGATCCGGGTGCACCCGATCCGCCACGACCGGGCGCGTGAGCTCGGCGCGTTCGCCAACCCGAAAGGCCGCCCGCACCGCTCCAACGCCGCCGCTGTGAGCGCCGTGTCCTCGGGTGGTGGTCAGGGTGCCTGACGTGCGGCTCGCGGCCGCCGACGCGCTCGAGCTCGGCCAGCTGCTGGACTTCCTCGCCGACTGGCTCGCCCGCCCGGACGGCCGCCTCGACGACGCCTACGCCGAGTTCGTCGGCCACGATGCCGCCGACCTGACCGACGTGCGCGACGCCCTGGCCCGCTATGCCTTCCTGCTCGGCGCCGATGACGAGGGACGGCACCTGTTCGGCGACGACCTCGGCTGACCATCCCCCGGTCGCCACGTGCGAGGGGGGCTGTTCCTGCGCCGCCGAACGATGCGCCGGTGCTCGGACCGGTCAAGGGCGCTGCGCGCCGCTGCGCGACAGCCCTGCCGGGCTGCCCTTGACCAGCCGCTGCGCTCCGGCGAACGGCGGCAGCTGCGCAGGAACGGCACAGATGTCAGGCAGCAGCCGCAACAATGCTAGGAACCGATGTCAGCGGCCCACGAAACCGGTGTCAGGCAGGTACCGGAATCAAACTGTCGCCCGGGTACCGGAACTTGACACTTCGGTCAGCGTCGGTCAGCGACTGTTTGCACCGTGGTCGTCCCCCTCATTGGGCTCGAACAGCGTCGCCGCGAAGGTCTCGGCAGCGAGGCGGTCCCGGCCGGTGGAGCGGTGCGCGTAGATCTGCAGCGTGACGTTCATGTTCGCGTGGCCGACTCGGTCGCTGACGATCTTGGGGTCGATGCCGGCGTCCAGCGCCAGGGTGGCATAGGTGTGCCGGACATCGTGTAGCCGGATGCGAGGTACGCCGGCGCGATCGACGAGTCGGTTGAACCTGCGGGTGATGGTGTCGGGGTGCACCGGCGTGCCATCCGGGCGACAGAACAGGAAGCCGCGCGCGTCGTAGTGAGCGCCCCAGGCCTCGCGTTCTTCGTCGAGCCGGGCCAGATGTTGGCGTAAGGCATCGACCGTGAAGCGATCCAGCGAGATGGTCCGGCGGCTGGCGTCGCTCTTGCCGTCGGAGTCCGCGGCGCGGCCGGCGACCACGATCCGGGTCGGGTCGATTGTCAGAACTGCTGCGTCGAGGTCGAGCAGGTCCCGCTGCGCCCCGGCCAGTTCCGAACGGCGCATACCGGTGGTGGCGGCCAGCACCCACATGCCGGCGTCGCGGTCCTCCATCGCGATCGTCAACCATCGCAGC
>DATBGW010000208.1:0-2850 GCA_036557765.1 Actinoplanes sp. | reverse complement strand
CGCCATCGAGCAGGCCAGGCGCGCGGCGGAAGGGGCCGAGAGACTGCCGTCCCGGGCCGGCATGGGTACGGTGGCCGGGAACCTTACCGAGGCGGCCTTGGCGTTGCCCGTGTCCAACCTTCCGGCGCTTGCCAGTCTCATGGCGTCCAAGCCGGCATTGGCGCCCCGGGTGCGTCAGGCGCTCGATGATGGCGCGCCCGGGCTCGACGAGATCGAGAAGGCGTTCGGCAACTATCTCAGCGCGGAGCAGGCCATTGGGCGAGTCGCTGCGGACGTGGACACCGAGGCGTTCGCACTGGCGCTGGTCAGCGCCGTTCATCGTCTCCTGCACCGTTACTCACCCGGCGGTCCGGATCACGCCGAGCGCGTTCGTCGGGTGGTGACGGCGCTGGCGACCAGGATGACGCCGTCGGACAGTCAGGGCGGAGGGACCCCGTGACAATCTCGACGAACGACCGGCTGGCGATCCACGAGCTGATCGCGCTGCACGGTCACCTCATGGACATGGGCGAGTTGGACCGGATGGGCGAGCTGTTCACTCCGGACGTCGTATACGACGTCACGGCATTCGGCCGGGGTAAGTTGATCGGGCCCGCCGCGATCAGCGCCGCGGCCCGGGAGGTCGGCGACCGGAATCCGGTCGCTCACCACGTGACCAACATTCACGTCGCCGAGGATTCCGACGGCACCGTCCGGGTCCGTTCCAAGGGAATCGGCGTCAACGTCGATGGTTCGGTCGGCAGCGTCGTGTACGAGGACGTCGTACGTCTGGAGCGTCACGGATGGCGGATCGCGTCCCGGACGATTCGCCCGCGGCGTGCTCCGCTACGTCCTTAGCGCGCGGGGTTCGTCCGGTGCTTCCGGCCATCACGGTGCCTGCTGGCCCGCCATGCCGGGAGCAGTCCGGACTCCATCTCACTGTCGGCCGGCTTCGCCTTCCCGGCCGTGTACATCGGTGTCGATCCAGTACCGCAGTTCGTCACCGAGGGTCGCATCGGGGCGGCCGCCGTTGGCAAGAATGACGCGCTGGGAAGCCTCGTTGTCCGGCTCACAGGTGAGTAGGACGCGAGTGAGCCCTAGACGGCGGCACTCAACGAGGCCCTGCTCGAGCATGCGGGTCGCGTGCCCCTGACGGCGCCACGCGGTGACGACGTGATAGCCCACGTGCCCGCCGGCGACGAGTAGTTCAGGGGTAAGTTCGTGGCGGATCACCAGCGTGCCCAGGTAATGCTCGCCGGCGACGTACCAGTACAGCGAGGACGGAACGCCCCAGCGGTCGACAACGCCACGCAGTCCGTCAACGAAGCCGTGGAAGTCCTCGCTGGCCGGTCCGAGCCAGTCGGTGTCATCGCCTCGCGCCAAGCGATCTGCTTGCTCACCGGTGAGGTAGGAAATGCGCACCGTCGTCGTCGGCGGCACCAACCGCGGTTCCTCCCGCAGCGTGATCATTCAACCTCGTCTCTCCGTGGTAGCCGTGGCTGGCACGCCGGCCGCCGGAGGCTCGTCATCGGCGTTTCCGTCGCGTCCATCGGATGGGGATGCGGCCCCACGGTTTGGTCACGGCCAGCACGGTGGCCAGTGTGAGGGTGGTCAGTGACACCGCGGGCGGGAAGAACAATCTGGACACCGCCGCGGGATCCGCGCGCCCGCTGGGCAGGTCCCGTCCGTACGCGGCTACCTCCTCCATGCCGGGCTGGAGGCTCACGACGATCAGCGTGCACAAAATGAGGTTGAGCGTCAGCTTCACGGCGACCCACCAATAGCGCAAAAGGCCCCATTTGGTGCCGAGACCCAGGATCAGGCCGGTCACCAGGCATACCAGGCCCGAGGTGAGCATCGGCCACACCACGAACGCCGCCAGGGCCTGGTATGCCACGCCGCGCAGGTGTACATCGGCAGCGAACCGCCCGGTGCACACCAACAC
Source organism: Actinoplanes sp. (assembly GCA_036557765.1). Taxonomy (GTDB): domain Bacteria; phylum Actinomycetota; class Actinomycetes; order Mycobacteriales; family Micromonosporaceae; genus Actinoplanes. The sequence goes on along the minus strand of DATBGW010000208.1, from coordinate 926 downwards.
CGCCACGATCACGTCGATGCCGATCCACGCGCCCCCGGCGACGAGGTGCGTCACGAGTGTCGCCCGGCGCCAGCCGCGGCGCAGTGGCAGCCGCGCCGCGGAACCCAACCCTCCCACGGTGGGTGCTCGGCTCGTCGTGATCATCGTCATGGATCCTCCTCGCGCCGTCCCCTCGGTGCCGTAATGCGCTGCTTCGAGGTTTGACCATCGCCGGGCGCCCAACATCGGCCACCTGGCCACGCCCGAATGGTGCGCGGGCGCGATCATGCATCGAGGTGCGTGCCCGCCTGGGTGGCCAGCTCTGTGCGGTTGACCACGCCGACCTTGGCGAAAATGTGCGCCAGGTGGGCCTTGACGGTGCTGCGGCTGACGTAGAGCCGTGCCGCGATCTCGGGGTTGGACAGCCCGATGCGTACCAGCTGTACGACATCCACTTCGGTGGGCGTCAGGCTGTCCCAGCCGGCGGTCGGCCGGCCACGGGGTCCGCGTCCGCGGGTCAGCGCGGCTACCCGGTCCTCGACAGGGGTGCGGAGCCCTTCCGCCCACGCCGCTTGGAAGGGCTCGGCGCCGAGTGCGGCGCGCGCCGCGACGACCAGAGCGTCGTGGTCGGCCCGGTCGACCGGGGGCCGCGGGTAGCCCGCCTGGTCGCGGGCCGCGTCGGCCGCTGCGAGCAGCCGCACCGCCTCCGCGTGGCCGCCGGCGTCAGCCTCCAACGCAGCAAGGATCTCCAGGCTGTCGGCGTAGCAGGTGCGAAGCCCGTGCTTACGGCGGAGGGCCAGCGCTTCCAGCACCAGGTGTCTGGCTCGAACCGGGTCGGTTTCACATGCCAGCCACGCTTGCTCGTCCAGGAGGGCGCACAGCTCATACGGGGCGTCGAACGCGGCTGCTGCCGCCACGCCTTGCTCGGCCCGGGCGGCCGCTTCCGC
>DATBGW010000207.1:0-12188 GCA_036557765.1 Actinoplanes sp. | reverse complement strand
CTCGAATTCCAGGTGCGTCGGATCGGCCAGATCGACGTACGACTGCGGCGCACCGTCGAGCAGCAGGGTCCAGGCGGTCCCGCGATCGGAGTCGGGCACCAGCTCGGCCAGGCCGGTGCCGACGGCCGCCACCCGCCGTCCACCCTGCCCGCGTTCTGCCACGGCAGGAAGTATGCCGTGCCCGGTGCGGGTGAATGCCGGACCGAAACCGCCTCCGGCGCCGCACATGCTCCCAGACTGTCGGGACGGACCCGTCATAAGGTGCGGCGGGAGAGCGGAGGAGAGTGGTGGCGCCCACGAGCAGCGCGCTGGCCGAGATCATCGGCGACTCCGGACGGCCGTCCGGACCACCGCCGGCCGCCGACATGGCGGCGGTACTGGCCGCGGTCGCGCAGCGGCACGCCGGGCCGCCCCTGAAGATCAGGCGGTACGTCTCGGACGAAGGCCCCGCGTTCTGGCGCTGGGACTGCTCGCAGTGCGGCGAGTACGGTGGCGGCCGGCACCATCCGGACGCCATCGCGCGGGCCATGCGGCACTGCACCGAGCATCCGGAGCACAGATCATCGCTGCTGCCGCCGGCCCGCTGCCGCGACCGGGAGACCGGAATGGTGCCGGTGCACCCGATGCTGTTCGCCGTGGACGACGACCCGCCGCCCCCACCGCTGTCTATCTGAGCGGGGGCGGCGGGCTCGATCACTGGGCGGTGTCGCCGTCGCCGGTGCGCTCCTGCGCCTGGTCGACGCCCTTGTCGATCTGCGAGGAGTACTTCTCACCGGTGCGCTGATCGATCTGGTCGCCGGCCTTCTCCAGACCCTGGTCGACCTGCTCGTCGTGCTGATCGGCGAAATCCTTCGCCTTGTCCATGAAGCTCATGCTCGCTCCTTTCGGGTCGGACTAACGCTTCCCGAGGTCGTCCGCGGCAAACCCCGGTCGGCAAGCACCCCCGCGATCCGCCGCATGCGCGGATCCTCCGCGATCTCCTCCAGACTGCTCCGGAGCGGCATCCGCCAGTTCGGGTATTCGTCGGTGGTGCCCGGAAGATTCGGTTGCGCCACCTCGCCGAGCACATCGTAGAGCGACCCGGCGATGAAGCGGCACGGCGTTCGGGCCAGGAACTCGTGCATGGCCACGATGATCTCGTCGTCGGTGCTGCCGGGGGAGATCAATCCCTCGGCGGCCAGGCGCTCGAGCAGCAGGGCCCGATCCTGCGCGGCGGCCGCCGCCTCCTCCTCGAGGGTTCCGGCCAGCTGACCCAGCTCGGCGCGCACCCGAACCTGCTCGCCGGTCAGGAACCCGGCCGCGGTCGGCAGGTCGTGGGTGGAGATGCTTGCAAGCGCGTTGTGCGCGAAGTCCGCCGCCGCGCGGAACGGTTGCTCCGGCTCCACCCAGTCGCGGCTGAACCACAGCACCGCCGAGCCCAGCATGTTGCGCTGTTCCAGGCCCTCGGTCACCTCCGGCAGCACCGTGCCGAGGTCTTCGCCGACCACCACCGCACCGGCACGCTCCGCCTCCAGCGCCAGGATTCCAAGCATCGCCTCGGCGTCGTAGTGCACGTACGTGCCCTCCGCGGCTCCCATGCCCGGCGGCACCCACCACAGCCGCCACAGCCCGGCCACGTGATCCACCCGCAAGCCGCCGGCGTGCCGGAAGATGCGCCGGAGCATGTCCCGGTACGCGCCGTATCCGGTGGCGGCGAGCGCATCCGGGCGCCACGCGGCCAGCCCCCAGTCCTGCCCGAGCTGATTGAACGCGTCCGGCGGCGCGCCCGCGTGCACACCGGCCGCCAGCACGTCCTGCAGCAGCCAGCCGTCCGCGCCGCTGGGGTCGATGCCGACCGCGAGGTCGTGCACGATGCCGACCGGCATCGCGGCCTCCCGGGCCGCGGCCGTGGCGGCCTCCAGTTGCGCGTTGAGCAGCTGCTGCACCCAGACGTGGAACGCCACCCGGTCGCCGGTGCGGGCCGCGCGTACCGCTGGAGCGTCCGGCCGCCGCAGCTCCTCCGGCCACTCGTGCCAGTTCGGGCCGTGGTCCTCGGCGAGCGCGCAGAACGTGGCGAAGTCGGTCAGTCCCGGATCGGCGTCCAGATCCACGTCGTCCGCATACGGCCGGAGCAGCTCGAGCGCCGCCCGTTTCGCCTGCCAGACGGCGCTGTAGTCGAGGAGCCCGTCCGCGGGCGGTGCGGGCCGTAGTGCGTCCACCCGTTCCCGGATCGCCGGATCGGCCCGGCGGTACGCGTCGGTGTCGGCGATCCGCAGGTACAGCGGGTTGGCGAAGCGCCGGCTAGACGGCGAGTACGGCGACGCCGGCACCGGCAGCGTCGGCGTCACGGCGTGCAGCGGGTTCAGCAGCACCAGGCCGGCGCCATGGCTGTGCCGCAGGAACGCCCGCAGATCGCCGAGGTCGCCGATGCCCCAGCTGTCCGCCGAGTGCAGCGCGTAGAGCTGCAGCATCCAACCCCAGGTCTGCGGCGGCTCGGGCAGGCGGTCCGGCACCACGACCAGCGTCATCTCCTGCCGCCCGGTGCGCAGGCCGTGCCAGCCGAGTGGGAGATCCGCCGGCACCTCGGTCACTGTGCGCGACGTCCCGTCCTCCAGAACGATCGTTCCCGGCTCGGCCAGCGGGCGAGCCGTACCGTGCCGCACCACCAGCGTGCCGGGCAGTGTCGCATGCGGTCGGTGCTTCAGCGCATGGGCGACGGCCTCCGGTGTGGAGGCGTCGACGCCGAGCAGCGCAAGCACCCCGATGACGGATTCGGCCGCGACCTCCCGACGCTCCCGGTGCCAGTCCTCGTATGTCGTCGCCACGCCGTACGCCTCGGCCAGATGTCCCAGGTCGGCGTCCATGCACGCTCCCGTCCGTCGTCTGCGTCCCGGCCCTGCCGTACCCCTGAGCTTGCCGGGATAAGCCACGATGGGTCGCATGTCTGCTGTGGTGAAGTGGTGGTCGCGGGTTGCCGCGGCCGTGACGGGTGCCGTGCTGGCGCTGGTCGTGCCGGTGCACGCCTGGGCCGCGAGCAACGGCGTCGCCGACGTGGCGATCGAAGCGGCCAAGTACCGCCGGCGGCGCAGCGGCTTCGGTTTCATCCCCATCTTCGGCGGCCTGTGCTGCCTGCTCGTGGTGGGCGGGATCGTCCTGGCGATCGTGCTGATTTCCCGGAACCGCCGACGCCGGTAGGCCCTGTCGACCTAGCTTGAGGATGTGGGGATCCCGGCTAGGGCGATCGCGCTGGGTGCCGGCGTGACGGCGGTGCTGTGCGTTCCACTGGTCGTGTCGGTGACCGCGCACGCGGCCGACGACCTCGTGTTGTCGAAGGGCCGGCCGGCGATCGCCTCGTCGGTGGCGGGCCCCGGCTTCACCGCCGCCAAGGCGGTCGACGGCCGGACCGACACCCGCTGGGCCAGCACCGGAGTGGGCACACAGTGGCTCCGGATCGACCTGGGCGCCGCCCAGCGCGTTCATCGGGTCCGCCTGGTGTGGGAGAAGGCGTACGCGAAGGCGTACCGGATCCAGACCTCGAGTGACGGCGCGAGCTGGGCCAACCTCTACGCCACCGCCTCCGGCGACGGCGGTACCGACGACCTCAGGGGCCTCACCGGCAGTGGCCGATACCTGCGGGTGCTCGCCACCATCCGGGGCACGTCGTACGGTTACTCGCTCTGGGAGATGCAGGCGTACGGTCCGGGGCCGGCCGCACCGCTCCCCACCCGTACCGAATCGGAAACCGCCATGCCGGCCAGCGCCGTTGGACTCGCGAATCCCATGCGCAAGGAGGTCGCGCTCCAGCTGGTCTCGAGCGCCGAGAACTCCACGCTCAACTGGCGCGGCCAGTACGGCTACATCGAGGACATCGGCGACGGCCGCGGCTACACGGCGGGCATCGTCGGGTTCTGCTCCGGCACCTCGGACATGCTCGCGCTGGTCACCGAGTACACCCGCCGCAAGCCGGGCAACAAGCTGGCCCGATATCTACCGGCGCTGCGTACGGTCGACGGGTCGGACTCGCACGCGGGCCTCGACCCCGGCTATCCCGCCGCGTGGCGGGCGGCCGCCGCCGACCCGGTCTTCCAGAAGACGCAGGAGGACGAGCGCGACCGGATGTACTTCACCCCGTCGGTGGCGCTGGCCACCTCGGACCGGCTGCGGGCGCTGGGGCAGTTCGCCTACTACGACGCCGCGGTGATGCACGGCATGTCCGGCCTGCGCAGTATCCGGAACGCCGCGCTCAAGGTCGCCAAGACCCCTGCCCAGGGCGGTGACGAGACGACCTGGCTGGCGGCGTTCCTGAACGCACGGGTCAAGGAGATGCGGACCGAGGAGGCGCACAGCGACACGACGCGGGTCGACACGGCGCAGCGTGTCTTCCTCGGCAGGAGCAACCTGGATCTCAATCCGCCGCTGACCTGGCGCGTCTACGGCGATCGGTACGCGATCAGCTGACCGCCTGCTGGTGGATCGCGGAGAGGGGACTACTCGAAATCCGGCGGGTTCGTCTCGTGCATGGCGAGCTCCTCGGCGCTCGCACCGCCGCCGGCGGCACCCGCGTCGTACGCGACGCTGTCGGGCTCGTTGTCGAAGCCGTACCCTTCGTCCGGTTCGACCAGGCGGCCGACCGGCTGCGGCACGTCGTCGTCCAGCTGGCCGTCGTCGTAGAGCGACACCGGCGAGTCCGGATCCGAGGTCGGGCTCGGTCCCCACACGTCCGCGTCGAAGTCGCGCTGCTCGGAGCTGTCGACGGTCTCGTCGATCGGGTCGGTGGCCGACGGAATCGGGTCCTCGGCGCCGACGTCCGGCTCCTCCTGCCGGAGGCGGTAGTCGAGCGGTTCGCCCGCGCGCTGCTCCTCGGCCGTGTCGCCGTAGCGGTTCGACCCGCCGGGGCCGACACCGGCGAGCGCCGCCGGATCCGGCCCGTCGGACCACCGCGGGCTCTCCACCTGGTCGTACGCGGTCGAATCGTCATCCGCGGTGTCCGGCAGCCCGGAGGCCTCCGGATCGGTCACCTCGGCCGGATAGTCGTTGTCTCGCATGTCCGCAATCTACCCAGGGGTGCGGTCAGCCATGCCGGCGTTCCGGTACTGGCGCTGGGCCGGCGGCCGTTCGTCCGGTTGCTGCAGCACCGCCCAGACCACCTTGCCGGTTTCCAGCCGCAGGCTGCCCCAGCGGTCTGCGACCGAGTCGATGAGCAGCAGGCCCCGGCCGCCGAACGACGTCGCCGGCACCGGGCCGGTGAATTGCGGAATCGTGTTCGAGCGGTCCCGGACGGCCACCGCCATGGCGTCCTGCCGTACCGCCAGCAGCACGATCATCGGAGTGCGCGCGTGCGCGACCACGTTGTTGACCATCTCGGTGACCACGATGCACGCCGGTCCGGCGAGGGCGGGCTGGTCCCAGCGGCCGCACGCCTCGGTGACCATCTCGCGGGAGCGCCGGGCCGCGCCGACCACGGGTTCCAGTTCAAGGCTCAGTTGCCGTGGGGCTTCCGGTTCGCCGAGATCGGCGAATGCGTCCGCGCTGCTGCGCCACACCGGCAGGCCGGTGGTGTGCCACGGCTCAGCGGTCGGCGCACACAGCACGACGTGCGCGGCCGGCCAGTCCAGGGTCTCCCGGGCGACGTCCCGCAGAACCGACGTCGCGGCCGGATCGGGCAGCTGGAGATCGGTCACGTCGATGACGATGGCCTCCGGCTGCTGCGCCAGCAGATCGACGAGCGCGAATCGCACCTGCTCCGCGGTGTCGTTGTCGAGCACCCCGGCCAGCCGGATCACCGGGTACCACCCTCCGGTGTCCATCAGATGGTGGACCTCGCTCGGCATGATCGCTCCATTGTGCGTAACGCACCTCGTCCGCGCATGTCGGCGGAACGTGGCTGGCGCCAAATGCGTACTTTGTTCGCTTGTTCGAGGGCCTGGTTGGCTTGTACCCCGCTCACCGGGGCTCATGCATGATCGGTCAGCGTCCGGGTCCGGCGTTGCGCGGTCGCGTGGTGGTGCTGCGGTTCCGCGTACCGCGTCAGCCCGAGCACCGCGGCCAGCGTCACGATGAAACCCAGCGCTGCAAGCCATCCGCGGCCGGGCTCGATCCGGTCGCCGAGCCACAGCAGGCCCACGATCGCCGCCGGCACCGCGCCGGCCGCGTCCATCGACGCCACCGCCGCGGTCGTCGAACCACGCTGCATCGCCAGGCCGAGCAGTAGTTGCCCCACGATCGAGCTCACAATGAGCAGGTAGAGCAGCGGATTGCCGAGGAGCGCACCGATCGAGTGCGCGCTCGCCAGTGGTCGGGCGGCGATGGCCGCCTCCGAGAACGCGACCCCGGCCAGCGAGCCGAGAACCACCGACCCGGTCGCCCCATGCAGGCGTACCGCGAAGAATCCCAGCAGCGCGATGACAGCGATGGCCGCGGCGAGCACCACGATGCCGGCCGTGCCCAGCGGCCGGGCGTGCGCCGGCCGCGCGGCCAGAACCAGTGCGGTGACCCCGCCGAGCAGCAACGCCAGCAGCGCGACCTCCGCGCCCGGCAGGCTCCATTTGAGGATCAGTACGCCGAGGACCGCGGTCACCCCGAGCCCGGCGGCCACGCTGGCCTGCACCAGGAACAGCGGAAGGTCGCGCCGGGCCAGGAACGCGAACAGGAAGCCGAGCATCTGGCAGAGCAGGCCGATCAGATAGGTACGCTGGCCGGCCAGGCGCAGGAGCAGACTGGGGTCGAACGTGTGGTGCACGGTGGTGCGGGCCGCGGCGGCCGACTGGAGCAGATTCGCCACACCGTACGCAGCGATCATCGCCGCCAGGAAGAACCAGCCGGCGGACATCTATCCGATCTTCCGCACGGCCAGCCGGCCCAGCAGGTCGGCGTGCAGGTGACCGTTCGTGGCGATCGCGCTGCCGCCGCCCGGCCCGGGGCGGCCGTCCAGATCGGTGAACGTGCCGCCGGCCTCGGTCACGATCGGGATCAGGGCGGCGACATCCCAGAGCGACAGTTCCGGCTCCACCATCGCGTCCAGCGCCCCCTCGGCGAGCAGCATGTAGCCGTAGAAGTCGCCGTACGCCCGGCTGCGCCACACCTGCAGGATGATGTCGACGATCGGCTCGAGCAGGCCACTCTCCGCCCATCCGGTGAGGCTGGAGTAGCAGAAGCTGGCGTCCGCGAGCCGGCGGACCGAGGACACCTTGATCCGGCTCGCCGCGCGCTGGTGCTTGCCGGCGTACGCGCCGAGGCCGGTCGCGCCCCACCAGCGGCGGCCCAGCGCCGGCGCGGAGACCAGCCCGGCCACCGGCGTGTCGCCCTCCATCAGGGCGATCAGCGTGCCCCAGATCGGTACGCCGCGGATGTAGTTCTTGGTGCCGTCGATCGGATCGATGACCCACTGCCGGCTGCCGGGGCCGGCGGCCGGGGCGGACAGCCCGTACTCCTCGCCGAGGACGCTGTCGCGCGGCCGGGCGCGGGCCAGCGTCGAGCGGATCGCCTTCTCCACCGCGGTATCCGCGTCCGAGACCGGCGTTAGGTCCGGCTTCGCCGCGACGTGCAGATCGAGCGCCCGGAACCGGGCCATCGAGATGGAATCCGCCGTGTCGGCGAGCAGGTGGGCCAGGGCGAGATCGTCGGCGTAACCGGACATGACCGCACGCTAGCGGATGCCCCACATACTTCTCCGCGATCTTGGAGTTGTGGTTGCCCTTATGTCCGTTCCATAGGGGTCTGTGCCAACCACAACTCCAAGATCGCGGAAAGGGTGGGGGTGGGTCGCCGCGGGGGTCAGTCGCGGAGGTCGGGCTCGCCGGCCCGGGAGGCCAGCAACCGCCGGAACGATGCCAGCCGGCGCGGATCGGCCTTGCCCGCAGCGGCCCACCCGTCCAGCGCGCAGTCGACGTCCGCCGCGGTGTGGCCGCAGTTCGGCGGGCAGTTGACGGTGCCCTCCACCAGGTCGGGGAAGCCGTGCAGCAGGTCGTCGGCGCTGACATGGGCGAGGCCGAAACTGCGGATCCCGGGCGTGTCGATGATCCAGCCGGGATCACCACGCCGCCGGCCGACCCGGGGCAGCCGCAACGCGACCGCACTGGTCGACGTGTGCCGCCCCTTGCCCACGGCGCTGACCACCCCGACCGCTCGGAGAGCGTCCGGCACCAGGCGGTTCACCAGCGTCGACTTGCCCACCCCGGAATGCCCGATGAGCACTGAGACCTGTCCGGCCAGGCGCTTGCGGGGCTCGGTGAGATCGCTGTCCGGGCGGACCAGGACGTACGGCAGGTCCAGCTCCGCGTAGTAGTGCAGCACCGCCTCGGGCCCCGCGAGGTCGGCCTTGGTCAGGCAGAGCAGCGGCTCGATGTCCGCGTCGTACGCGGCGACCAGGCACCGGTCGATGAACCCGGTCCGCGGCGGTGGGTCGGCCAGCGAGCTGACGATGACGAGCTGGTCCGCGTTCGCGACCACCACCCGTTCCAGGCGGCCCTCCGGCGTGGTGTCGTCGTCGTCCGCGGTGCGGCGCAGGACGGAGGTGCGCTCGGCGATCCGGACGATCCGGGCCAGCGCTCCGGGTGTGCCCGAGGTGTCGCCGACCAGCGCCACCCGATCGCCCACCACCACCGACTTGCGGCCCAGCTCCCGCGCCCGCATCGCGGTGATGACCTCGTCCTCGCTGTCCGGGTCGGTGCGCACGCAGCCATACCGGCCGCGATCCACGGTGATCACCATCGCGTCGATCGCGTCCTCATGCCGCGGGCGGGTGCGGGTACGGGGCCGGGAGGACCGGCCCGGCCGGATCCGGACGTCGTCCTCGTCGTACTCCCGTTTCCGCGCCGGCAGGTCAGCTCCTCGTGGTCACCAGGTTCGCCCAGAGCTCGGGAAACTCGGGCAGCGTCTTGGACGTACACGCTACGTCGGACAGCACCAGTCCCTCGACGGCCAGGCCGAGAACCGCCGCGGCATGGGCCATCCGGTGGTCCGCGTAGGTCTCCACCGTGGCCGGGCGCAGGGTTCCCGGCCGGATCGTGAGCCCGTCCGGATGCTCGTCCACGTCGGCGCCGACGGAACGGAGCTCGCGGGCGAGGCCTGAGATCCGGTCCGTCTCATGTCCCCGGATGTGCGCGACACCGCGCAGCTCGGACGGTTCGTCGGCGAGCGCCGCGAGCGCCGCGATCACCGGCGTCAGTTCGCTGACCTCGGACAGGTCGGCGGTGATGCCGCGCAGCCGGCCGGTGCCGCGCACGGTGAGACCGGCATCGGTCCGGGTCACCTCGGCGCCCAGGTCGGTGAGCAACTCGGCGAGGTGTCCCGCCGGTTGCCAGCTGTCCGCCGGCCAGCCGGCCAGCGTGACGGCGCCGCCGGTCACCATTGCAGCGGCGAAGAACGGCACGGCGCCGGAGAGGTCCGGTTCGATGTCCCACGTACGCCCGCGCACCCGGCCGGGCTCGACCGCCCAGACGTCCGGAACGCCGTCGTCCACCGTCACGCCGGCCGCCCGCAGCATGTGCGTGGTCATCCGCAGATGCGGCGCCGATGGAACCGGCGGGCCGTCGTGCCGCAGCACCAGCCCTTTCGTGAACCGGGCCGCCGACAGCAACAGGCCCGAAACGAACTGGCTCGATCCGGACGCGTCGATGACCACCTCGCCGCCGTCGACCTGGCCGGTGCCGTGCACGGTGAGCGGGAGGCCACCGTCCGCCGAGGCCTCGACCGGCACGCCCAGCGCGCGTAGCGCTTCGACGATCGGGCGTAACGGCCGTGCGCGGGCGTGCGGATCGCCGTCGAACGTGACAGTGCCGTCGGCGAGCGCCGCGACCGGCGGTGCGAACCGCATCACCGTTCCGGCCAGGCCCACGTTCACTGTGGCGGGCCCGCGCAGCGGCGCGGGCTCGACCGTCCAGAGATCGTCCGTCGTGGTGTCGACGCGTACGCCCAGGGCCTGCAATGCCGCGGCCATGAGCGTGGTGTCGCGGGCCCGGAGCGGCCGCCGGATCGTCGACGGGCCGTCCGCGAGCGCGCTCAGCACCAGCGCGCGGGCGGTCATCGACTTGGAGCCGGGCAGCCGCACGGTGCCGGTCACCGGTCCGGCGGCGGTCGGAGCGATCCACTGCGTCACGGCGCCATTCTGCACGCCCCCGCCCCGCTTCCCCGCGATCTTGGAGTTGTGGTTGCCCTTATGTCCGTTCGGCACGGCTTTGCGCCAACCGCAACTCCAAGATCGACGAAATGGGTCGGGCGTTCGCAACTCCAAGATCGATGAAAGGGGTCGGGCGGTCCACAACCCCAAGGTCGAACGAACGGGCTGTTGGACGGCGGGAGCGGGACACGGCCGTTGCGGGTCAGCCGGACGTCCGGGCAGGGGGCGTAGCGTTGCCCGCATGTGCGGCCGGTACGCGACCACTCGCAGCGACCCGGACCTCGAAGCGCTCTTCGACGCGGTGACGATCACTCCGGGGCCGGGCCCGAGTTGGAACGTCGCTCCCACCGACCCCGTTCCGGTCGTACGCAATTCACAGCGCCACGCGGCCCGGGTCGTGGACACGGCGCGCTGGGGTCTCGTACCGCCATGGGCGACCGATCCGCGGGCCGGCGCCCGGATGATCAACGCTCGCGCCGAGACCGTCGCCGCCTCACCGGCGTTCGCGCCGTCGTTCGCCCGCCGCCGCTGCCTGATCCCGGCCGACGGCTGGTACGAGTGGGTCCGCGACGGCAAGCGCCGCCAGGCCTACTACATGACACCGACCGACGGGTCGCCGCTGGCGTTCGCCGGCCTCTGGTCCGCTTGGGGACCGGACGGCATGCTGACCTGCAGCATTGTCACCACCGCCGCGCTCGGCGGGCTGACCCGGGTGCACGACCGGATGCCGTTGGTGCTGCCGGCGAAGCGGTGGCCGTCCTGGCTGGCCGGTGGCGGCGATCCGGACGAGCAGCTGTCGGTGATGTCGCCGGCCGAACTCGCGGCCATCGAAGTCCGTCCGGTCGGCGCGGCGGTCGGCAACGTCCGCAACAACGGGCCGGAGCTGGTTGAGTCCGAAGTTTCTGAACCGACTCTCTTCTGACTCCGTTCATAGAGTATGGGGCGATTCTTCACCGCAAGCTTTATTGCGAGATAGATAAGACCCCTTGTACTGATCTCGTATCGTGCGGTACAAACCTTCGCCGGTGTTGGTGCTGGTCCGCACGGTGCGGAGGAGTACCACGCGCTTAGACCGGTCCCACGGGGGAGGTGGGCGATGACACGGGCACGGATGCCGCGTCCGCATGAGGTCGCTATCGCACGACGCGACCCGAGGCTGCTTGGAGCGATCGAGCAACGCCGCGCCGATGAGGCATGGCGCATTCGCGGGGCTTGCCGCAGCGTCGATCCGGAAACGTTCTTTCCGGCCCCGAACGAGCCGTCCGAGAGCGCGATCGCGCTCTGCGGTACGTGCGACGTTGCGGGGCCCTGCCTGGCCTGGGCGTTGCGGGTGGGTGACTGCCACGGCGTCTGGGGCGGCACGACACCACGCGAACGGCGGGCGATGCTGGTCGCCTGGCGAGAGCGGGTGCAGCCCAACGGCGAGGCGGTCGACGACACGCCGGACGAGGCGGACCGGCGGCTGTTGAACCTCGTGCCGCTGAGGTAGCGCACCATAGGGAGCTGTGCCGAGCTCCCTCATCACGACACCGCGCGGACCCGCCGAGGCAGAGATCTTCGATCCTGATGGGCCGCCCGCCAGCATGCTCGTGCTCGGTCACGGTGCGGGTGGTGGCGTCTCCGCCCCGGACCTGACCCGGGTGCGCGATGCCGCAGTGGCCGCCGGGGTCCGGGTGGCGCTCGTCACTCAGCCCTACCGCATGGCCGGCCGCCGCTCGCCGGCGCCGGCGCCGCACCTGGACGAAGCGTGGATCACGGTGGTCCGGGCCATCGCGCCGGTGGGCGTCCCGCTGCTGCTCGGCGGCCGGTCCAGCGGTGCCCGGGTGGCCTGCCGAACCGCCGCTGAGCTGGGCGCCGCCGGTGTGCTCGCCCTGGCGTTCCCGCTCCACCTGCCGGGCAGGCCGGACCGCAGCCGTGCGGCCGAGCTGCCCACCGACGTTCCCACGCTGGTGGTGAACGGCGATCGGGACCCGTTCGGCGTGCCGGACGCCGGCGGGTCCGTTGAGGTGATCGTGCGTCCCGGTGCGACCCACGACCTCCGCAAGGACCTGGCCGGCACCGCCGACGCCGTGCTCGCGTGGCTGCGCCGGCA
>DATBGW010000206.1:0-12289 GCA_036557765.1 Actinoplanes sp. | reverse complement strand
TCGGAGTTCTTCAGAACGCCGCCGTCGCCGCGGACCGACTCGGTGACCAGGATGCCTTTGACCGACGGCGGCCAAACCATGCCGGTCGGGTGGAACTGCAGGAACTCCATGTTGATCAGCGTGGCCCCGGCGCGCAGCGCGAGCGCGTGCCCGTCGCCGGTGTACTCCCAGGAGTTCGAGGTCACCTTGTACGACCGGCCGACGCCGCCGGTGGCGAGCACCACCGCGGGCGCTTCGAACAGCAGGAACTCGCCGGACTCGCGGTAGTACCCGAACGCCCCGGCGATGCGGTCCCCGTCCAGCAGCAGCTCGGTGATGGTGGTCTCGGCGAACACCCGGATGCGGGAGTCGTAGCTGCCGGTCGCGGCGTAGTCCTCCTGCTGCAGCGAGACGATCTTCTGCTGCAGCGTGCGGATCAGCTCGAGGCCGGTGCGGTCGCCGACGTGCGCCAGCCGCGGGTACTCATGGCCGCCGAAGTTGCGTTGGGAGATCTTGCCGTCTTTCGTCCGGTCGAAGAGCGCGCCGTACGTCTCCAGCTCCCAGATCCGCTCCGGCGACTCCTTCGCGTGCAGCTCGGCCATCCGGTAGTTGTTCAGGAACTTGCCGCCCCGCATGGTGTCCCGGAAGTGGACCATCCAGTTGTCGCGTGAGTTGACGTTGCCCATCGCGGCGGCCGCGCCGCCCTCGGCCATGACCGTGTGCGCCTTGCCGAACAGCGACTTGGAGATGATCGCGGTCCGCTTGCCGGCCAGCCGGGCCTCGATCGCCGCCCGCAGGCCGGCGCCGCCGGCACCGATCACGACGACGTCGTAGTGGTGTCGTTCGATTCGCGTGGTCATTGCCTCTCCTAGCCGATGAACCGCGGATCGTTGAACCAGCCGGCCGCGACGCACATGACGTAGAAGTCAGTAAGCGCGAGCGTGCCCAGGGTGATCCAAGCCAGCTGCATGTGCCGGGTGTTCAGCTTCGACACGAAGGTCCAGAACCGGTAGCGCGCGGGATGCTGGGAGAAGTGCTTGAGCCGCCCGGCGACGATGTGCCGGCAGGTGTGGCACGAGATCGTGTACGCCCAGAGCATCACCACGTTGCCGACCAGGATGACGTTGCCGAGCCCGAAGCCGAAGCCCGAGGGGCTCTGGAACGCCCGGATCGCGTCCCAGGTGTTGATCAGCGAGATGATCAGGGCGGCGTAGAAGGCGTACCGGTGCGCGTTCTGGAAGATCAGTGGGAACCGGGTCTCACCGGTGTACTTGCGGTGGGCGTCGGGCACCGCGCAGGCCGGCGGTGACAGCCAGAACGACCGGTAGTACGCCTTGCGGTAGTAGTAGCAGGTCAGCCGGAACAGCAGCAGGAACGGCAGGGAGAACGCCGCCTCCGGGATGATCCACCACGCCGGCAGCGGCGTACCGAACTCCGCCGCGCCCTCGACGCACCGGTTGGTCACGCACGGCGAGTAGAACGGCGTGAGGTAGTGGTACTGCTCCACGAAATACCACTTGTGCATATAGACCCGGACCAGGCCGTAGAGAAGCCATGCCGTCAGACCCACGAACGTGATCAGCGGCGGAAACCACCACCGGTCGGTACGCAACGTCCGCGCCACGATCGCGGCACGCCCATGCCCCGCATCCGGCCTCGTCGCCGTCGTCGTCATTCCCTGTCTCTCCTGCCCGTCACCGCGTGACGACGCGCCTCATCGCGCAAGGCACGTCGTGTCGCACACGTTACGCCGAGGGTGTGACCGTCTGTGCGGAAGGTATGCCGACAACTGCGTCACATCCCGGCGCTACAGACCGGGCGCCGCGAGACGGCGGATCGCACCCGCGCAGGCCGCCGGAGACCACCGCACCAGCTGGTCGGCCACCGCCGAGCCGTCGTCCGCCTTCGGCGCGACGAAGAACGCCGGCGTACGGGCCTTGGCCTGCTGGTCCAGGGCTTCGGCGTACGCGGTGCGGGCGTCCAGCAGCTGCCGCCACGCGTCCTGCTCGCGCGTGCCGGGAGTCGCGGACACATAGATCCGCACCGCGGCGTTCTCGTTGCGGATCGCGATGGCGCGCGTCTGCGGTGTGCCGGTGGCGCCGGGCGGGAGGAGCTTGTTGAGCCGCTGCTCCAACTCCAGGCAGGCGGTGTCCTGCTGCCGGCGGTCCTCGCGGGCATCGGCGGCGCGGTCGCGGAAGCCGCTCACCGCGGAGACCACGCCGAGCACGCCGGCGCACAGCGCGATCGCGACGAGGGCAGCCGCGACCGAGATCCCGGCCACGAACCACCGCCGGCGGTTGCGGTCCCGCCGGCCGGCATCGGTGGCCGGATCCGAGCCGGTGGTCTGGCCGACCTCAAGGCCGCGCCGCCGCCGGGACGCGGACGGGCGTCCCGCGCGGTCAGCCGCGCCGCGCGGAGGCGGACCTGCCGCGCCTGCCGGCACGCCGGTGGTCGGCTCGTCGGCGCCGTCCGGCTCCTGCTCGCGCGGTAAGTCGGTCACCGATCCAGTCAAGCATGCCGGTCAATGATCTAGCCTCCCGACGCCTCCGTCGATCTTGGAGTTGTGGTTGGAGCAGAGCGGTGGAAAACGGGCATAGGGGCAACCACAACTCCAAGATCGCGGGGAAGGGCCGGTCAGCCGCTGGCGTTGCCGGTCACGTTCCAGCTCGCCAGGTGCAGCGCCGGGGTCGTGCAGCGGCCACCCGGCCACCGGGCGGGCAGCGCGACCGCGGTGCTGCCGATCCCGCGGACGGCGCCCGGCCCGAGCGCGTGCGGATACGACTGCGTGAACCGCAGATTGGTCACCGCGCTGGTCACCTCGCCGTCCTCGACCAGCCACACGCCGTTGCGCGTCAGGCCGGTGACCACGAGGCTCTTCTGGTCCAGCACGCGGGTGTACCAGAAGTCGGTGATGAGCAGGCCGCGGCCCATCGCGGTGATCAGCGCCGCGGGCGCTGTCCCGGACGGTTCGAGTCGCAGGTGCGTGGCCATCGGGCCCCACGTCCGGGACCATGGCGAGGCGTGACCGGTCGAGGAGGCGCCGGCTTCCGCGGCCGAGCGGCGGTCGTGCGCCACCGCGGCGGTCGTCCCGGCGCGGACCAGCGTGACGGCGGATCGAGGCGTGCCCTCCATATCGAACGGCAGGCCGGGCGCCGGTTCGCCACCGTGGCCGAGGGGTTCGTCGATGAGAGTCACCGCCCGGTCGAATTGGGCCGTGCCCAGCTCCGCGAACGACTGGCGCTCGGCGAACGCCTTGCCGTTGAACCCGAACCACGCCAGATTGGCCAGCACGTCGGCCACCGCACATGGTTCGAGCACCACTTCGTACCGGCCCGGCGGCAACTCGACGGCCCGAACGCCGGCGCGCGCCTTCGCGGCCGCCTGCGTGCCCAGGGCGGCGCCGTCCAGATCGGCCAGCCGGCCCACCGCCTGCCGGGCCACGCCGTCCGCTCCGCCGGTCCGCGCGATGCCGTCCATCGCCGCCTCGGCGGTGCGGCCCTCGACGGACTGGCCGGCACTGTTGGCGAACGCGGCGGACACGGAACTGGTACGGCAGTAGCCCGCGGTCTCGAGGCCACCCGCGGCGCGGACGAAGTCACGCACCCGGGCCGCCCGGTCGGCGGCCGACGCGTGTGCGGTCGCCTCGTCCGGTCCAGCGCCGTTACCGAGGGCGAGCGGTGTCGGAGCCGTGAGCCCCGGCCAGCCCGGCTCCGGTGGGCTGAGCCGCGCCGCCGCGATCGTACGGTCCACCAAGGACTCCAGGCCGGCCGCTCCGGTCATCGTGGTGGACCCGGCGGCGGTCCGGCCGTCGGCATGCAGGCGCAGCCAGACCGTGGTGGTGTCCTCGGCGACGTTCTGGTGGATCGCCGAGTTGGCGAACCGGGTGAGCGCCTCCGCGGCGGAGTGCACCATCACTTCGGCCTCCGCGGCGCTACCGGCGCGGCGGCGCACCAGCTCCACGACCCGATCGGCCAGCGTCAACCCACTCACCCGTGCACCCCCACCCGGACGTTCCGGAACCGCGCCGGCGCGGCGGGATGGCCGGTGTGACCGATCTGGGCCGGCTGGCCCTTGCCGCAGTTGGGCGTGCCCCACGCGACCGTCTCGGACGAGAGCATGTCCATCGACTGCCAGAACGCCGGTCCGATGCCGGTGTAGGTCGGGTTCCGCACCATCCGGCCCCGCCGGCCGTTCTTGATCTCGTACCCGATCTCGCAGCCGAACTGGAAGTTCAGCCGGCGGTCGTCGATCGACCAGGACCGGTTGAAGTCCATCAGGATCCCGTCGTCGGTCGCCGCGATGATCTCCTCCAGCGTGTGCGGGCCGGGCTCCAGGCCCACGTTGGTCATCCGCACCATCGGCAGTCGCGCCCAGCCGTCGGAGCGAACGCTGCCCGCGTAGTCGAGCCCCGCCGCGGCGGCGGAGTCGCGACCGGCGAGCACCCCGACCCAGACGCCGTTCCGGACCGCGTCCCGGGCGGCCGCCGGCGTGCCCTCGTCGTCGTAGCCGAAGCTGCCCAGCGCGCCGGGAAACGTCGGGTCGATGGTGATGTTCATCAGCTCCGAGCCGTACCGCAGCGTGCCCAGCCGGTTCAGGTCCAACCAGGACGTTCCGGCGAACGCGGCCTCCCAGCCCAGGATGCGGTCCAGCTCGATGGCGTGCCCGACCGATTCGTGGATCTGCAGCGCGAGCTGCTCGCTGCCGAGGATGAGCGCGGTCTCGCCGGCCGGGCAGAGCGGCGCGGTCAGCAGCGCCCGGGCCTCGTCGGCCATCCGGGGCGCGTGCTCGACCAGCGCGAGTTCGTCGACCAGTTCCCAGCCGCGCGTGCCGTACTGCCCGCGGTGCGAGGGCCAGGACCGCCGCTGGATCTCGCCTTCGCCGTACGCGCTGGCGGTGACGCCCGCGCCGCACTCCCGGATGTGCTGGTCGACGCGGTGGCCGTCGCTGGAGGCGAACCACTTGCGGGTGTCCCAGATCTGGTAGATGCCCTCGGCGAGGTCGGCGCCGGCGTCCCGGGCCGCCGCAGTCGCCCGTACCAGCAGGTCGCCCTTGTCCGACAGCGCCACTCCGAGCGGGTCGATCTCGCAGGGGCTGGCCCAGCTGCCCTGGCTCGCGCCGGACGGAACCAGCTCGGCCGCCGGGCCGGCCACCAGCGCGCTGGCCGCACCGATCTCCGCGGCTCGCCGCCCGGCGGCCCGCGCGGTGGCATCGGACAGATCGGGCGCGGCATAGAAGCCCCAGCTCGAGCCGACCAGCGCCCGCACGCCGAGCCCGGCGCTCTCGTCCGACGTCAGATCCTCGACGTCGCCGTTGCGGGCGGTCATCGACTCGGTGCGGCGCACCATGACCCGGGCGTCGGCGTACCGCGCGCCGGCGTCCAGCGCCCCTTGCACCGCGGCGTACGCCTCGTCGAAGTGGTCCATGGCACCCGACCCTAAGCGAGCCTGCTAACCCCCTCCCGCCGATCTTGGAGTTGTGGTTGGCGCGAATCGGGCGACGTCCGGCAAATGGGCAACCACAACTCCAAGATCGGCGAGGAGGATCAGGGCAGCTGCATGACGGTGCCGGTTACGTACGTGCCGCCGCGCAGCTTGTGGCTGTGCAGCGCGCCCTGGTCCGGCTCGGCGACCAGGTAGCACGGGATGCCCGCGGCCGCGTACCCGTGCATCTTGAGAACCCGGTCCAGCACCGCGCTCGTGGGCGAGACCACCTCGCAGACCAGCCGGACCGCGTTCGCGTCGACCACCGGGTCGTCCAGGTCGACCGGGCCGGCGACGATCAGATCCGGCAGCGCGATCCGCCCGGGGCCGAGCCGGACCGCGACGCCGGACAGGACCCGCAGGTCGGTCAGCCCGACCCGGAGCGCGTTCGCCAGCGCGCTCACGCACTGCTCGTGTCGCGGCGTTTCGCGGGGACGGAGAACCACGTTTCCGTCCCAATACTCAGAGCCCGAGCGCACGCCGGAGCAGCTCCAGTTCGGCCTGCGGCGGCGCGTCCGCGGGCAGCACCGCGAACGTGTCCGGCGGCGGCTCCTCGCGCAGGCTGTGGTGGGCGTACACGTCGGGGGAGTCGGACAGCCGGCCCAGGTACCGTTCCGCGAACGCGACCGGCAGATCGGCCCAGTCCAGCACCGGATCGCGAGCTACCGCGCAGTGGACGAGGTCCGGCCGGCGCAGTACGGCCATGCCGGCGAGCCAGCCGCCGAGTCCACTGCCGCGGACGGCGACCCGGTGCAGATCGAGGTCGGCGTGCTTGCCGACGAGCGCGTGCAGCGCGTCCGCGAGGTCGGCGAGGGTCACGTCGACCACCCGCCGGTGCACCACCTTCTCAAAGCTCGGGGCCGTACCGGGCGTACCGCGGCCGTCGACGCTGACCACCGCGAACCCGGCGTCGGCCCACCATTGCCGTCGATCCCAGACGGTGTCGTCGAACGTCACCTGCTGCCGCAACGGCCCGTCGCCGAGCTCGATCAGCACCGGCAGGGACGTTCCGGACACATACCGGGACGGGTACAGCACGGCGGCCGGCAGCCGCCGGTCGGTGACCCGGTCCAGCACCGGCTGTGCGGCCCGCCGCAGTGGCTCGGCGTCCGACTTCAGCTCGGTGACGCGGGCCTCGCCGCGCCACACGGTCGCGTCGAGAACCACGACGTCGCCGCCCACGGCGGCGCGGTGCCAGCCGCCGCCGGGCGTGAGCCGGGTCGCCTGGGCGGCCCCACCGCCCAGCGACGTCCGGATCCGGTATACGTCGCGGGCGGCCGGCTCCTCCTCGCTGCCCTCGACGATGAGGTCCGGACCGGCGGCCGGCGCACCCGGCCTGGGCAGCACGCCCACTACCCGGCGGACATACAGATCGGGTGGCGTCAGCAGGCTCCCGTCGGCGAACAGGCACCGCGCGTCGAAGCCGTCGTGCGCCAGCTCGCCGCCGACCAGCACCCGCCCGTCCGGCAGGTGCCGGGGCGTGCCGGCGACCGGCTCGACCCAGCGGGCGTCGGCCAGCTCGGCGTGTACCTGCGTCTCGCCGGTCCGGGGATCGACCGACAGCACCAGGCCGTGCTGCTGCATCCGGCGCAGCACCGTGATCAGTGGGCCGCCGGCGTCGCTCCAGCGCGCCTCCACCAGATAGGGATAGGTCTCCCGGTCCCAATGAACGTCGACCCAGCCGCCGTCCAGGTCGAGCAGGTGCAGACTCACCGCTCCGGCGGTCCGTGCGGCCAGGATCTGGGTGCCGTCCGGCGACCACCACCAGCCGCGGGACCGGCCGAACGCCGAGCCGGCCGGATCCGGAACGCCCCAGCGCACGCCGCCGGGGTCACGCCACGTCGGCCCGTCCGGTTCGCCGGCGAGCAGCTCGTCGGTGCCGTCCGGGCGGATCACCCGCAGGCATGCGTCCGGCGTCACGTACGCGATGTGCCGGCCGCCCGGGTCCGGGCGCGGATCGATCGCGTGGTGCGCGGTCGGCACCGGCGCCACCGATCCGCCGACCAGGTCCGCGCGGTGCACCTGGCCGTCGACCGCGTACGCGGCAACCCGGGCGAGGTGGTCGGTGGCGTACGCGCCGACCGGGCCGGGCGAGATCAGCCGCTCGGTCGCCGTGGCCAGCGGAAGCACCCACAGACCCGCCGAGCGCAGAAAGACCACTCGGGCGCCGTCGCCGCCGACGGTGACCGCGTACGGCGCGCCGGTGCGGGGAGGAACGTCCACGAGGTTCAGCATCGCTGATCACGCCACCCGCGCGGGGCCCAAACCGCCGCGTAAAGTTGCCGCCGTGACAGATGCCCTGCCCGCGCGCCGCCTGTTGCTGGTGCACGCGCACCCGGACGACGAGGTGATCGGAACCGGCGCGACCATGGCCCACTACGTGGCCGAGGGCGCCCACGTCACGCTCGTCACCTGCACGCTCGGCGAGGAGGGCGAGATCCACGTGCCGGAGCTGGCGCAGCTGGCTGCGGCCGAGGCCGACCAGTTGGGCGGCTACCGGCTCGTCGAGTTGCAGCGTGCCTGCGCGGCGCTCGGCGTGACCGACCACCGGTTCCTCGGCGGTGCCGGGCGCTACCGTGATTCCGGGATGATGGGCCTCGCCACCAACGACCATCCCCGGGCGTTCTGGCAAGCCGATCTCGACGAGGCCGCCGGCCTCCTGCTCAAGATCATTCAAGAGGTACGCCCACAGGTGATGATCGTCGACGATGATCACGGCTTCTACGGGCATCCGGATCACATCCAGGCGCACCGGGTCGCGATGCGCGCGGCCGAGCTGGCCGGCGACGACGGACCTGCCAAGATCTATTTCAATGCGATGCCGC
This sequence comes from Actinoplanes sp., assembly GCA_036557765.1. GTDB lineage: Bacteria > Actinomycetota > Actinomycetes > Mycobacteriales > Micromonosporaceae > Actinoplanes. The sequence continues at coordinate 4,005 of DATBGW010000206.1, read as the reverse complement.
GGACCATTCTCGAGGGCGGGATGGAGGCGTTCCGGGGACTCGAGGGCAATCCGTTCGCGGCGGTGGAGCGGGTCGAGGACCTACCGTTCGGTACGCCGAACGAGGAGATCGCGGCGCGGGTGGACGCCACCGACCGGTCCGAGCAGAAGGTCGCCGCCATGCGCGCCCACGCCACCCAGATCCCGCACAACTCCTGGCTGTACGCCATCGCCGGCGACGTCGGCGGCGAGTTCATGGGCATCGAGTACTTCACGCTCGGCAAGGGGCGGCGCGGTGAGGTCAGCGGCCCGTACGGTTGGGAGAGCGACCTGTTCAGCGGCCTGGGGCTGGAGCAGCCCGCGGCGCACGGGGCCGCGGCCCGGTGATCGTCTCGGACGTGCCCGCGCCACCCGCACCGGAGGAGGAGCGGGCGCAGCACCGGGCGCTGGATCGCACGATCCGCGTCGCCGGCGTGGTGATCTCGCTGCTCGCCACGATTCTCACCGCCGCGCTCGAGCTCTTTCTCACCCAGTTGCGGCTCGGCGGCGTGCCGGTGGGGGTCTCGATTCTCCTGGCCGCGGTGGCGAATCCGGCGATCGCGTGGTTCGCGGTCACCACGACCGAACGGGCGTGGGCGCTGGGTCCACCCTGGGCGCTGTGGACGGTGCTCATGCTGGCGGCCGCCGGCATCCGCACCGATGAGGGCGACTACCTGATCGGCGCGAGCGACTGGGTCGCGCTCGTCACCATTCTCGTCGGCAGCCTGGCGTTCGCGTTCTATGCGTACCGGATGATCCTGAGCCGCAGACCGGCGCGCTACGATCTCGGCGGAGGTCGGCGATGAGGCAGCAGCGATGGTTTCCGGCCGCCGCGCTCGCGGTCGGGCTATTCGCGATCAACGTGGTGACACGCCTGGTGATCCGCCTGGGCTTTTCCGGCGATCAGGCGGCCGAGGATCGCGCGTCGGTCATCATGTTCGGCGTCATCGGCGTGGCGCTGGCGGTCGTGGCGTTCCTGCGGTCGCAGCGCGTTCCGCCCAGCACGTGGCTGTGGGAGATCGGCTTCGGCGCTCTTGGCGGGATGCTGCTCACCATCCTGGTCGGCCCGTTCATCAGCGGTAACCAGCCGTTCGCGGGCGGCGCCGGCAACTTCTTCTCGCAGGTGTGGCTGTACGGCGGGTTCGCGATCGTCGGCACCCTCCTGGGCTATTGGGTGGCCACGGCGCTGGGCCGTGACTACCGGTCCCGGTCGCTCGCCGCGTACGTCCGCGGCCGCGCCGCCAAGCCCCGCCGCGTGGTCCGGAGGTAGGAGCTACGGCGCGACGCGGGTCAGATAGGTGTGGTGGGTGGTGAATCCGAGCCGCCGGTAGAGCGTCACCGCGGCGGCGTTGTGCTCCTCCACCTGCAGGTAGGCGCGGGTCGAGCCGCGTTCGGCCGCCCAGGTCGCCATCGCCCGCACCACATGCGCGGCCAGGCCGCGTCGGCGCACCCCGGCGGCCGTCTGCACCAGCGCGATGCCGTGCCAGCGTCGCGGCCCGGTGACCGTTCCGCGCGCGACCGCGATCAACTCGCCGCCGGCGTCGCGTACGTGCGCGAACACCGATTCCGGTACGCCCGTGAGCAGCCGTCGCGCAGTGGCCGGCAGGGAGCCCTTGTGCTCGGCGACCATCGTGAACCAGTCCTCGGTGGGGGCCCGCGCCAGCTCGACCGGCGGAAGATCGTCGTCGTCCCGGCCGGCGGTCAGCACCGCGGTCAGCGGCGCGGTCTGCACCAGCACCAGTGGGCGCGCCGTCCAGCCGCGGCGGTCCACTGCCGCGTTGACCGGCGCCGCCAGCGGCATCGGAGCGTTGATCAGCGCCGGCTGGCCGCGCTCGCGGTACCAGTCGACCACCGCGTCGATCGCCGCGTCCAGCGGCCGGTCCGGGTCGCCGACGGCGAGTGCCGAGTTGGCGCGGCCGGTCCAGTTCTCCGCGGACCGCAGAATCCAGTCGCCCAGCCGCGCCCGTACCGGCGCCGGCCAGGCCTCGTCCGCGGCCAGCTCGAGCCCGGCCACCTCCGCGGCCGGCGGTCGCCGCGCCGCCGGTACCCGCTTCGCGCGGTGCACGTCCCGCAGCGGCACGCGTAGCGTGCCCTGCGCCGTGGCGATGGTGAGGTCGGTGTCGGTGAGCTCGACCAGTTCTCCGAGGGCATCGGTGTAAAGCGGGTGATCCTGCGACGAGCCGACAATTCGCCGCACCACCACCCGGTGTCCCACATCCTGCCGTCGGAGCACCCGCAACCTCCCTTCCGGCGAGATACTAGGCTCGTATCGCCGCATGGATCCGCGGCAGTATTTATTCGGGCATGGGCGCTGGAAGGAAAGACCCGTGACATACATCATCGCCGAGCCCTGCGTCGATGTGATCGACAAGGCATGCATCGAGGAGTGCCCGGTCGACTGCATCTACGAGGGCAACCGGATGCTCTACATCCACCCCGATGAGTGCGTCGACTGCGGGGCCTGTGAGCCGGTCTGCCCGGTGGAGGCGATCTTCTACGAGGACGACGTCCCCGAGCAGTGGAAGGACTACACGAACGCCAACTACGAGTTCTTCGAGGACCTCGGCTCGCCCGGCGGCGCCTCCAAGGTCGGGAAGATCGACAAGGACGCGTCGTTCGTGGCCGCGCAACCGCCCGACCTGAACGAGCACTGAGCGTGCCGCTGTCGTCGACGCTGCCCGACTTTCCCTGGGATCTGCTCGAGCCGGCCAAGGCGGTCGCGGCGGAACATCCGGGCGGCATCGTCGACCTGTCGGTCGGTACGCCGGTCGATCCCGTACCGCCGCTCATCCGGCAGGCGCTGTCCGACGCGGCCGACGCGCCGGGATATCCGCTGACCGCCGGTAGTCCGGCCCTCCGCGCGGCGATCAGCTCGTGGACGTCGCGCTTCTGTGGCGCTCCCGACGGCGTGGGCGTGCTGCCCACCATCGGCTCCAAGGAGCTGGTGGCCTGGCTTCCGACGCTGCTGGGCGTCGGCGCCGGCGACGTCGTGGTCATCCCGCAGGTCTGCTATCCCACGTACGAAGTGGGCGTGCGGCTGGCCGGTGCCACGCTCGTCCGCTCGGACTCCCTGGTCGCGCTCGGCCCCACGCGGGTCCGGCTGGTCTGGATCAACTCGCCGTCCAATCCGACCGGGCGGGTGCTGCCGCCCGAGCATCTGCGCAAGGTGATTGCCTGGGCCCGCGAACGCGGCGCGATCGTGGTGAGTGACGAGTGCTACGTGTCGCTGGGCTGGGATGCCACGCCGGTCTCGGTGCTCTCGCCGGAGGTCTGCGGCGGTGACGTCACCGGGGTGCTGGCCGTGCACTCGCTCTCCAAACGGTCCAATCTGGCCGGTTACCGGGCCGGCTTCGTGGCCGGCGACCCGGGGCTGGTCGGCGAGCTGCTCGCGGTGCGCAAGCACGCCGGGATGATGGTCCCGGCACCGGTCCAGGCCGCGATGATCGCCGCGCTCGGCGACGAGTCGCACGTGATGGAGCAACGCGCCCGGTACGCCGCCCGGCGTACCGCCCTGTTGGCCGCGTTGCAGGCAGCGGGCTTCGAGATAAGCCATTCCGAGGCCGGTCTCTATCTGTGGGCGTCGCGCGGCGAGGACTGCTGGAAGACCGTGGACTGGCTGGCCGAGCGCGGCATCCTGGCGGCGCCGGGCGTGTTCTACGGGCCGTCGGCCCATCAGCACATCCGGATCGCCCTGACCGCCACCGACGAACGGGTCGCGGCAGCGGTCGACCGCCTGGCGGGTTGACGGTCCCGGGCGCGACGCATACGTTGTCCCGCCGGGCGGTGGTCTCCTGCGCACGCTTTGCTCTGCTTCCCTGGGGGAAGCAGCTGTGCTCTGCCCCGCCCGGTGGAGGCAGCTTGCTCTGCTTCCCCAGAGGGAAACCGTGACCATAGGTAGTCAGCGTTCGTGCCAGGCCTGAAAATGCTTTCGGCGTCATCGCAGCTCAACGCTGCGATTCCCATAAGGAAGCAGAGCAAAGCGTCCCGC
>DATBGW010000205.1:0-6098 GCA_036557765.1 Actinoplanes sp. | reverse complement strand
TGGTCGACGAGCACGGCGGTGTGCTGGGGGAGGGCCGCGACCTCGACGCCCTGCGGACCGCGCTGGCGCCGCGGGTGCGTGCGACCATCTCGGCCGCCGCCGGCGACATCGAGCGCGGCGGCATCACCACCGGCGACTTCGGTACGCTGCCGCGCGCGATCGCGCAGGTCCGTGGCGGGTACGAGGTCACGGTGTATCCGGCGCTCGCCGACGAGGGTGACAGCGTCGCGATCCGGGTGTTCGAGACCGAGGCCGAACAGGTCGCAGCGATGCGGGCGGGCACCCGCCGGCTGCTCCTGCTGACGCTGCCGCCCGCGGCCCGCTACCTGCAGGGCCGGCTGGACAACCGGGCCAAGCTCGAGTTGTCCCGGGCCAACCCGTACCGCTCGATCGCCGATCTGCTGGACGACTGCGTCGGCGCGGCGGTGGACCGGCTGGTCGAGGAGGCGGGCGGACCGGCGTGGGACGCGGCGGCGTTCGCCACGCTGCGCGAGGCGGTGCGCGCGGACCTCGTCGAGGCCGTGGCGGGGGTGGTCACCGAGGTCCGGGCCGTGCTGGCGAGCGCGTACGAGGCGCGCCAACGCCTGGACGCCATTCGGGATCCGGCGCTCGCCCCGGCCGTGGCCGACGTCCGGCAGCAGCTGGCCGGGCTGGTCCACCCAGGGTTCGTGACCGAGACCGGTTGGCGCCGGATGCACCAGCTGCCCCGGTACCTGCGGGCCATCACGTACCGCCTGGAGCGGCTGCCCGGCAACGTCGCGCGGGACCGGCAGCTCATGGCGCAGGTGCACGAGATCGAAAGCGAGTACCGTTCGCTCGCCGCCGGGGGTGCTGCCGAGGAGGGCCTGCGCGAGATCCGGTGGATGATCGAGGAGTTGCGCGTGGGCCTGTTCGCCCAGTCGCTCGGGACCGCGTACCCGGTGTCCGACAAGCGCATCTACCGGGCGATGGATCAGCTCCCGGCCTGATCCGGTTGCACTCCCGGGGGCCCTCGGGTGCCGTTCGGTTACCCCTCTGTCGGGACGCGCCGCCGGCATCTAGCGTTCCCTGCATGACGAACGAATTCCTCGCCTTCGCCCCGATTTCCGACGGCGACTCGGACCTCGCGCCGCCGTCCGCGGGTACGGCCAGTGCGGCGCGCACGCTGCTGGACGAGATGATGGCGCGGGTCGGCGTCGACGGCCTGGTCGCGGCGCACGCGGACGCGGGGCTGCTGGCCCAGGTCGACCAGCACGCGGCCGCGGTGCGCGAGGCGCTCGCGCACGCCGGCCGGTCGGCCGACGCGGAGGGGCTGGCCTCGTACGCGAGGTCCATCGCCGCCGCGGCCGAGCGGATGGGCCGCCCGGTGCCGCAGCCCGGTGGCGCGTACGTGTCCGGATCCGCCTGGCTGGCCGCGGAGTGGCACCTGCTCCGCCTGGTGGCCGTCTGCATGATCGCGGAGTCGTCCGAACTGCTGTGATAAATGTCCGAAACGCCAGAAGAGGAGCTTTGTCCCCTGCCGAGGGCTAAGTACGTTTCTGGCCCATGAAGATGTCCGCTCGACTGCTCGCTCTGAGCCTGATCGTCGTGCCCGCCGTTCCCGCGATGGCAGCGACCGCCGCACCGACCGCCGCCGGCCCGGTCACCGTGGCCCGCTACACGTTCGACGCCGGCGCCACCGCCGCCGGCCGGATCGCCGAGAACTCCGGCCGTGGCCTGCCGCTCACCGTACGCACCGCCGACCGCGGCGCGATCCGTTTCCTCAGCGGGAAGTCCGGCCGGTACGTGGCGTTTCCGGCACGCTGCGCGTCGGGCGCCACCACCTGCCCACGGGCGCTGCTCGAAGCCGGCAACGACGCGGACCTCAACCCGGGCACCCGGCCGTTCCGGTGGGGCGCTTCGGTGTTCGTGACGCCGGCGCGGCTCTCCGGCTCGTCGAACGTGATGCAGAAGGGCGTGACGACGACCGACAGCCAGTGGAAGCTGCAGATCGGATCCGCCCACGGGCGCGCGCAGTGTGTGGTGGTCGGCCGCGGTTCCGCCACTGCGTACATCGCCCGTTCGTCGATCACGGTGGCCGACGGCGCCTGGCACAAGGTGCTGTGCCAGCGGTCCGGCACGACGCTCGCCGTCTACGTCGACGGCGTGAACCGCGGGCGGACGGCGGTTCCGTCGACGCTGAACGTCACGAACACGCTTCCGCTGCGCATCGGTGGTCCCAACTTCAACCGGAGCAGCGACATGTACCACGGCTACCTGGACGACGTGATCGCTATCTTGGGCTGAGCCCGCCGCACGGGAACGCTGCCGCTGAACGCGATCACGGGGTTATGCCGGCCGGAACCGGTTGCCGACGCGCACAACCCCGTGATCGCGGTGTGTGTGTACAGGGCGGCCTAGCTGCGCCGGAAGGCGTACGAACGGGCGCCGCCGGCGCCGGACGCACGACCGGAGCGCGCCCGGCCGGACTGCTGCCGTGCGGCCTGTCGCCCGTCGCGGGCGCCGTGGTGCTCGTCGGTGGCACGGCCGGCCCGGTCGCCGCCCTTGCCGTCGACCGGTGGCACCGGTACGGCGGTCAGATCCTGGTCGGCGAGGGCGTCAGGATCGACGTGAACGGAGAATGGCTGGTCAGGCATGCTTCCCCCAATCGGGAGACGGGTGCCGTGGCTGGTGAGAAGGTGATCGTCCCGGGCATCGGCTGTGGCGGACCCACGGCGGACGGCGCCGCCGGGCACCCGGGAACCGGATGCAAAGCGCGAGCAGGCGATGTCACAGGATCATGCCGACCAGCGTAGTCGGCCCGCGCGACCCGAGCGACCGCAATAACCCCAGTCCGCCCCAGTCCGCCCCGGCCCGTCCCCGGCGATGCAACCAAACCCCCGCCGATCTTGGAGTTGTGGTTGCCTTTATGCCCGTTCCGTAGGGCTTTGTGCCAACCACAACTCCAAGATCGGCGCCGTGTGAGACCGGATTCGGCGGGTGGGCGGAAGCCGGCGGGTTGTGGTGGGACCCGGCGGGTGGGCGGGACTCGGCGGACCTCAGTGGGGGCGGACCTCAGTGGGGGCGGACCTCAGTGGGGCGGGACTCAGTGGGGGCGGGACTCAGCGGGGGCGGCGGCTTCGGAGCGGCGTCGCCGTGCTGGTCCGGGTGGCCGCGTACAACGCCACGGCGAGGCCCGATGCGAGGGCGAGGAGGGCCACCACCAGCCAGGCGCTGACCTGGTATTCCATCGAGGTTCCTCCCATCCGCCGCCGTACCGTCGTCCGTCGTTCCGTCGGCGGCACCGCGTCGACGCGAGGACCCGCCGAAATGATGCCGGAGTCGGCGGCAGCGCACCAGGGCTGCTGATGCGGTTTAGCACTGACCGGATGAACTCACGTCCACGTCCGGCGTGGGCCGCCGAGGCCGAGCGGGCGGCCGGCGTGCCACGAACGTCGCTGGCGGCATCGCGAGCCCACCGCCGTCACCCGGGGCCGAACGCGTGCCTTCGCCGCCGGTCGCAGAGTGGTCGCTTGCACAGTGACCTCGGGAGCGACGATAACAAGCGGACAACATCGAATTGGCGGAAATCAGCCGTCCGAGTCGGCGCTGTGTCCCGTGCCGGTCAGCTGGCCAGCGCTCCCGCTGAGGGCACGGTACCGCTCGACGAGCCGTCGTCGGCAGCGGTCCCATGGACGAAAACGGTCGGGCAGGCGCACCGGCGTAGCAGCTCCTGTGCCACCGGCCCGAGCAGCGTGGCTCCGTCCTGGCCGCGGGGTCCGATGATGATCACGCGAGCGCGCCGGGAGGCCCGGATGAGTGCGTTGGCCGGGTCGCCGATCAGCAGCCGGGTCCGGGCTCCGGTCAGTTCGGGTACGGCCGTCAGCGCATCGGTGAGCACCCGGCGACCGGCCTTCTCGGCCGCTCCGCCCGCCCGTTCGATGACGTGCACGATCTCGACGCCGATGTCGCGCCGCTGCGCCTCGGCCGCGGCGTACCGCAGGGCCAGCCGGGAGGCGGGCGAACCGTCGACCGCCGCGAGCAGCGATCCGGCCGGCGGCCGGAGCCCGCGCGCTACGACGACTGGGCACCAGGCCCGCGAGACGACCTGCAGCAGGACCGAGTCGATCGGCAGCCGGGTCACCGCTGCCACATCGTCGTCGCCCAGAACGATGAGCTCGGCGGTGCGACTGAGCTGCAGCAGCACGCGGACGGCGAGTCCGTCGACGACGATTCCGGTGACGTGTACGCCCAGCGTGGACCGGTGGGCCGTGGTCACGGCCTGCTCGACGAGGCGGCCGGCGGCGTGCCTGGCCGGCGCGTACTCCTGGTCGGAGGCGCCTCGTCTGGGCCAGGTGAAGGCATGGACGACCCGCAGCTCGCGGCCGCGGGCGACCGCCTCGCGGGCGGCGAGCCGCACGGCGGCGAGCCCGGCCGCGGTGCCGTTCACGCCGACGACGACCGGAGCGTCGCTGGGTATCTGCATCGATTCCCACCTCCAGCCACCATTATCTATGGTCTTTGCCGCCGCGTCCCCTGGTGATCAACCCCTCAACGACGGCTGATGCCCCATCCAGGTTCAGGGTTTACGGTGAAGGCCAGGGTTTGTGCGCTCTCTGCGGGTGAAGTGAGGACGTAATGACCGATGTCAAGCTCGAGCACTCCGGTGGGCAGTTGTCGATGCCGGTACGTCCGGCGGTGGAGGGCCCGAGCGGCATCGACGTCAGCAGCCTCCTGAAGGAGACCGGCTTCGTCACGCTCGATCAGGGTTTCGTCAACACCGCGTCGTGTGCGTCGGCGATCACCTACATCGACGGTGACGCCGGGATTCTGCGGTACCGCGGCTTTCCGATCGAGCAACTGGCCGGTCAGGCGTCATTTCTCGAGGTGTCCTACCTGCTGATCCACGACGAACTGCCGACGCCGGCACAGCTGCAGGTCTTCGCCGACAAGATCCGCATCCACACGCTGCTGCAGGAGGAGATGCGGACGTTCTTCTCCGGCTTCCCCCGCGACGCACACCCGATGGCGGTGCTGTCGTCCGCGGTCACCGCGCTGTCCACCTTCTACCAGGACGCACTGGACCCGACCGATCCGGCGCAGGTCGATATCTCCGGTATCCGGCTGATGGCGAAGCTTCCGACGATCGCGGCGTACGCGTACAAGAAGTCGATCGGCCATCCGTTGCCGTACCCGGACAACTCCCTCGACTACGTCGAGAACTTCCTGCGCATGACGTTCGGTCTGCCCACCGTGCAGTACGACGTCGACCCGCGGATCGCCAGAATCCTGGACATGCTGTTCGTGCTGCACGCCGACCACGAACAGAACTGCTCGACCTCGACCGTACGGCTGGTGGGTTCGAGTCAGGCGAACCTGTACGCGTCGATCGCGGCCGGCATCAACGCCCTGTCCGGACCGCTGCACGGCGGCGCCAACGCCGCGGTGCTGGAGATGCTCGAGCAGATCAAGCACGACGGCGGCGACGTCGACAACTTCGTGAACCGGGTGAAGAACAAGGAAAAGGGCGTCAAGCTCATGGGCTTCGGCCACCGGGTGTACAAGAACTACGATCCGCGGGCCGCGATCGTGAAGAAGGCCGCCGAGGAAGTACTGTCCACGTTGGACAAGCCGGATCCGTTGCTGGACATCGCGTTCCGGCTCGAGGAGATCGCGCTTGCCGACGAATACTTCACCTCGCGGAAGCTCTACCCGAACGTCGACTTCTACACCGGCCTGATCTACAAGGCGCTCGGCTTCCCGACCAAGATGTTCACCGTGCTGTTCGCGCTCGGCCGGCTGCCCGGTTGGATCGCGCAGTGGAGCGAGATGGCCGCCGACCCGACGACGAAGATCGGCCGGCCGCGTCAGCTCTACATCGGCTCTCCGGAACGCGAGTTCGTCCCCATCGACAAGCGGTAAACACTGCCCGACCCTTGTTCGGCCCCGGTCGGCTGGGGCGGCGTTGTTCGGCGGCCCTGCCTCGGTCGGCTGGGGCTGCCTTCTCCCTACGAAAAGGCCCCGCAGGCGCCCACGACGCGCAAAGGCTGACGGGCGCGGGCTCGGCCGTCGAAGTCGTCGACTGAGACCAGGGAACCGGCTTGGACGCTTCCACATGGGCGATATACCACAATGGTTCG
>DATBGW010000204.1:0-3353 GCA_036557765.1 Actinoplanes sp. | reverse complement strand
TGAGCACGTCGACCGGGAAGCGGCGCAGGTAGCTCAGTGAGGAGTAGCCGGTGCCGAAGTCGTCGATGGAGATCCGGACGCCCAGGTCCTTGAGCGCGCGGAGCCGGTCGAGCGACTCCGCCGTGTCACTCATCAGGATGCTTTCGGTGATCTCCAGGGTGAGGCGTGCGGGATCCAGGCCGCTGCGGTGCAGGGCGGCGCGCACGTCACCGACGACGGCCGGGTTCTGCAGTTGCCGGCCGGACAGATTGACGCTGATCCCGAACCCGGCAGTGCCCTCCCATGCCCGCGCCTGCCGGCAAGCCTGGTCGAGCACCCAGCGGCCGATGGACTCGATCAGGCCGCTCTCCTCGGCGATCGGGATGAACAGCCCGGGCGGCACGAGTCCCCGTCCGGGGTGCTGCCAGCGAACGAGCGCCTCGACACCGTCCATCGTGCCGTCATCGAGACGGACGATCGGCTGGTAGTGCAGGACGAATTCATCGCGCTGCAACGCCAGTTGCAGCTCGGTACCGATCTCCAGGCGCTGCACGACGCGGTCGTGCATGTGCGGCTCGAACATCATGTACCGGCTCTTGCCGGCCGCCTTGGCCGCGTACATGGCAGTGTCGGCCCGCTTGAGCAGCTCGTCCGCGCCGTGTCCGATGTCGCCGAGCACGATGCCGATGCTCGCCGACACGACCACCTCCCGCCCGTCGACGGTTACCGGCTCCTCGAGCGTCTTGAGCACCCGCGCCGCCGTCGCGCTGGCGAGCTGCTCCGAGGCCTCGTCGATGAGCACCGCGAATTCGTCGCCGCCGAGCCGGGCGACGGTGTCGCCGGGCCGGACGCTGGACGTGAGCCGCTGGGCCGCCGCGAGCAGGAGCTGATCGCCGGAGGCGTGGCCGAGTGAGTCGTTTACAGTCTTGAAGCCGTCGAGGTCGAGGAACAGCACGGCCACCCCGGTGACGTGCCGGCCGGCGGCGGCCAGCGCGTGCTGGACCCGGTTGCGGAACAGCGCGCGGTTCGCCAACCCGGTGAGCCCGTCGTGGAACGCCTGCCGGGTGAGCTGTTCCTCGAGCTCCTTGCGTTCGGATATGTCCCGGACGATGACCGACGCGCTGGTGAGGGCGCCGGTCACGTCACCGGTCGGGGAGATGGTGAGAGCCACGGCGATGCGGTGGTCGTCGCGATGGCGCATCACGGTCTCGAACTCGTCGATCGGCGTGCCGGCCGCGATCCAGGACAGCAGGTCCCGGTGCTCGCCGGCCAGCTCGGGCGGGCTGAGCCGGTCCAGGCTGCGCCCGATCATCTGCTCATCGGAGTAGCCGAACAGCCGCTCCGCACCGGTGTTCCAGGAGAAGACCTCGCCGTTCAGCGCGACGCCGATGATGGCGTCGCGGGAGGACTCTACGATGGCCGCGAGCCGGGCCACGTGGCGGTGCGTGCTCCGCAGGTTCTCCCGGGCGCCGTCCAGCGCGACCGCCGCGCGGGCCGCCTCGTCCTGCATGGTGTTGAAGCTGGTGGCCATGGCGCCGAGCTCATCGGCGGAGTGCACCACGACGTGCGCCGCGTCGACGCGCGCCCGCGCGGCCGCCAGATCGCCGTCCGCCAGGCGTTCCATCGCGCGCGTGAGGTCGGCCAGCGTGCCGGTCGCGAGCCGTTTCGCCGCCGCGGCCACCAGGCTGGCGACGTGCGCGATGGTGCCCGGCAACACCAGGCCCACTGAGATGGTGATCAGGGCGACGGCCACGAAGATGTCGGCGAGCGCGGATTTGAGGGCCGGCTCGAGACCGCCGACGCTGTTGACCGCGATGAGATACCCGGCGCTGTCCAGCAGCATCACCAGCAGCATCGCTCCGGTCAGCTTGGTGTGCAGCGAGCGACGTGGCCCCCGGTCGGCGCTGCGGCGGCGGTCCAGCCAGCCGCGCAGCGCGTAGAGGCCGGCTCCCGAGTACGCCAGCGCCACGCCGAACACCACGGTCGGGAGCCCGAACTGTTCGAAGCCGAGGACGGCGCTCACCCCCCACGCGCCCGCCGCGGCCAGTCCCGCGACGATCGTGCCGCGCGGTGCGCGGTACGGGCGGTGCAGATCGGGCGAGTGCCTGCGCAGCAGCCACACGGCGACGCTGGGAAGCGAGATGCCGATCAGGTACGTCAGGTTCGCTGCAGCGATCATCCACACCGGGTCACCGATGATCAGGAAGATGATCGACATGCCGGCGGTCAGGCAGGTGGCGAACCAGGGCACGTCGCGGCGCCGGGTGCGCCGGCCGAACAGCCGCGGAACCAGGCCGTCCTCGGCCAGCTGGGCCAGCGTACGGGCCGCGCCGGCCAGCGGTTGCAGCGTGCCGTGGAACATGTTGAGGGTCATGAGCCAGATGGCCGCGGCCCGGGCGGCGCCGCCCAGCAGCGGGGCGAACGTCGGCCCGAGTGTGTGCGCGAGGTTGCCCTCGAGCCCGGACGGGCCGACGACCCCCAGCCACACCACCGGAGCCGCGAGGAAGAACAGCACCGCCATGCCGGCACTGGCGTAGAACGCTCGGGGCACGTTGCGGTTGGGATCGATGGTTTCACCCACATGGCAGCCGGCGGCCTCGAACGCGGGCGCCGCGAAGCCGATGAGGTACAGACCGGCCATCGCGCTGGTCACCGAGCCGAACCAGCCCTCGAACGGCGACCGGAGCGCGTAGCTGGTCGCGTCCTGCCAGTCGACGGTTCCGGCGAAGACCGGGATGACGACCGACAGAAACGCCAGCGTGGCGGCTCCGGTGGCGATCCACACCGCCGCCGTGGCGACCGGCCGGATCCCGAAGAAGTTCAGCGTGGCGAACGACAGCAGCAGGGTGATCGCCAGCACCGTCACCGGTATGCCGGGGACGTACCAGCTGTGCAGCGCCTCCGCCGCCATCAGGGAGGTGAGGCCGCAGGTGGGCACCCAGCCCCACCAGTAACAGGTGCCGGCCAGATTGGCCAGCACGGCGCTGTACGGGCGGAAGGCCTCACCGCAGACCGCGGCCACACCGCCCACCCGGTCCGGCCACATCAGCAACAGCTCGATCCACCCCGGCATCGCGGCGATGCTGAGGACGAGTCCGGTGATCAGCAGCGGGATGGCGGCGGTGCCCTGGGCGAGGAGCAGCGCACCGAGCAGGAACAGGCTCTGGTTACTGCCGCCCATCGCCAGCGCGGCCGTACGGATCCAGCCGAGCACCCGTGGATGTTGTCGCGGCGGGTCACCGGATCCGATGCTCAGCGTAACGGCAGCGCTACCTGCTGTCATAAGCCGATCATGTCAGCCGACGCGGGACGTCGAGTCCGAAACGTACAGAGCCCTCACCTCCCCGTCGATCTTGGAGTTGTGGTTGGCATGA
>DATBGW010000203.1:0-3086 GCA_036557765.1 Actinoplanes sp. | reverse complement strand
CGTAAGTTGGGCGTCGCCGTTCCGGCCGATGTCAGCGTGGTCGGCTTCGACAACATCATCTATGACGAACTCGTCGAGCCGGCGCTGACGACCGTCGCGGCGCCCCTGTACCGAATGGGCCTTACCGGCGTGCAGAACTGCATCGCCGTGTCGCACGGTGCGCGGCCCAAAGGCACTCCGCTGGTGCTGCCGGTGCGTCTGGTGGTCCGGCAGTCGACGGCTCAGCGCAGGCGGAAGAGCACCTCGCCGGCTCGGGGGATCACCAGCGTGTCCGGGTCCGCCGCGAACTCCGCGACATCGATGGTCGCCGGGTCGCGATAGCCCAGGTTCACCGCCCGGCACACGTCCTCCGGTATGCCGGTGGCCAGCGTGACGTCGACGCGCAGCCGTTCGGTGCGGGAGTCCGCGTCGTACGTCCCCGCACCGCGCAGGTGCGTCGAATGCGCCAGCACGCCCCAATGGATGTGCTGGAACGCGTCCCACTGCTTCACGAAGTAGTCCCGGCAGTGGTAACCGATCTCGTGGATCTCCGGATGGCTCGTGGCGATCTCCCGGATGTGCGGCGCGTACAGGATCACCTCACCGCCGTCGGCCACCACCGGTTCGACCTTGTAGAAGCCCTTGGCGCCGGTCCAGATCTCGTTGTACATGGCCGGCACCACCGACAGCACACGGCGTACCGGCGCGTCCAGGTACGTCACGTGGGTGGCCGCGCTGATCTCCGCGGCGCTTTCCCACGACGAGATGCAGTCGCCGAACGAGATCGAGTGCAGCGCGCTGCTGCGGTCGCTGTCGGCGCCGGTCCGGGGTTCGTCCGAGCTCTCGGCGGTGACGAAGCAGAACGCGTAGCTCTCCGCCGGGATCAGCGCCGCGCCATCGTTGATGAGCGCCCGGACCGGGGTCAGTCCGGTGGTGCCGATGATCTCGGCAGATGTGATCAACGCACCCAGCCAGTGCGACACGTCGATGATTTTCTGCCCGGCGACGCCCGGGAAGAAGTACTTGTTGCCGCCGGACATGCCCACCACCTCGTGCGGGAGCACCGGGCCGACGACCAGCGCGATGTCGTGGTCGACCACCGCCCGGTTGAGCAGCACGTCGACGTCGAGACTCATCCGGCCCTCGGACAGCTCCTCGATCCGGGCGGCGGGAACCGTGCCGAGGTGCGCGAACGTCTCCGGCTTCCACCACTCGTGGTTGCGCACGCTCGTGCCCGGATAGACCTCCGCGAGGTCGCGGCCGGTGTATCCGAGGTGGGCGGCCAGCGCGTCCTCGCTCATCGCGCCGTGTGTGCCGAGCGCGATCAGCACGGTCAGCCGGGATACCCGGCCGTGCAGCGCCCGGTGCACCGCTTTGACCAGCAGCGGGAGCGGGCAGGTCCGCGTACTGTCGGGCACCAGCACGCAGACGCTGCGGCCGTCGGCGTCGATGCCCGCCAGCCGATCGGCGATGAATTCCTCGACCTCGCGCTCGGTCAGGATGTGGTCGGCGCCGCCGATCCGCGCGGCGGTGTGGTGCCGGGTCTCGATGGTGGTCATCAGATCCTCGCCGGTAGGTTGCTCCGGGCCCATTCGAACGAGATCCGATGTGATTCGAATTTCGACTCGACGCTGGGCTGGTCCACTTCGATCATGAAGTCGCCGTCGTAGCCGGACGGGATGGCGGCGAGCACTGCCGCGATGTCCATGACACCGAGGCCGGGCTCGGCCCACAGCCGCTTCGTTTGCTGCACCTCGTGGTAGCTCATGCCGGTCCGGCTTTCGGGAGCCAGGTAGTCGGGGAAGCAGTCCTTGATGTGGATGCCTCCGATACGGTCAGCGTAGCGCCGGATGAACGGTGCCGGCTCGATGCCCGCCCAACGCAGGTGCCCGGTGTCCGGTCCGATGCCGATGACGTCGGGTCCCAGGTCGTCGAGCAACCGGACGATCTCGCGTTCGGTTTCGAAGACGCCGCCGACGTGGGAGTGGTGCAACGGGCGCAGCCCTTCGGTCTGCAGGACCCGGCACACCGCGCCACAGTTTTCGATGGCGCGGCCGAGCCGGCCCTCGTCGAAGCCGGCGCCGACGGCTGGTTCGGCCATCCGCGCGGGTACGGACATCGAGGAGATCATCGTACGGTCGAGGCCGAGCTCGACCTGCTCGGCGGCGAACCGCTTGGCCCGTTCGATCTCGCTCGCCATGTCGACCGTTTCGTCGAACGGCGAGCTGAACAGGCTCAGCGACGGCGAGAGGCCGTATCCGGCGATCCAACCGGCGTACTCGGTGGCGGTCATGCCGTCGGGCACGTCGGCCTTGACCGCGGTGAAGCCGATCTCCTGAAAGTCGCGGAACGCCTCGTCGAAGACCTCCCGGGTCTTGCCGGCCGTGGCCCAGTACGGGATCGGATTGACGGCGATGCGGTTCGTCATAGCGTCACCGGCCGGCCGGTACGGGCGGACTCGTACACCCCGGTGATGACCCCGATCGACTGCCGGTTTGTCTCGAGATCGACGCGCAATCGATCCGTCCCGTCGAGGGCGCCGAGGAAGTTCAAGTACTGCAGCCGGTGGGCGTCGGACAGCTGGCCCGGATCCCTTCCCGCCGCCGGAACCGCACGCGCCGACGTGGCGCCGTACGACTGCTCCTCCGCGTCGCCGCCCGGCGCCGTGGTCTCGAAGAACACCAACTGGTCGTTGTCGATGACCGCCGACCCCTTGTCGCCGTGCACCTGCAGACGCGCGCTCAGGCCCGGGTACGCGGAGGTGGTGGCGTGCAGGACGCCCAGCGCGCCGGACTCGAACCGCACCACGCCGACCGCGACATCCTCGACCTCGATCCGCTGGTGCGCGAGCGTGCCGGTGTAGGCGAACACCTCGACCGGCCGGCCCAGCGCCGCGACCAACAGGTCGACCGTGTGCACCCCCTGGTTCATCAGCGCGCCGCCGCCGTCGAGATCCCAGGTGCCGCGCCAGTCGCCGGAGTCGTAGTAGTTCTGCCCGCGCCACCAGTCGATCGACGCGATGCCCGACGTGAGCCGGCCCAGGTCGCCGCGCCGGATCGCGGCCAGAACCGTCTCGGTGGACGGGTCGAAGCGGTGCTGCGAGATCA
>DATBGW010000202.1:0-2007 GCA_036557765.1 Actinoplanes sp. | reverse complement strand
CGCGGTGGAGGCGACATGCGTGCCGCCGTCGGCCTGGGTGTCCAGACCGACGACGTCGACGATGCGCACCACTTCGACCTCCGGCGGCACCAGGTTGGTCGCGGTACGGATGATGTCCGGGATGGCGAACGCCTGCTCTCGGGGCAGCATCGAGACCTCGATGCGCCGGTCGGCGGCGATCTCCGCACTGCAGGCGGCCGCCACCCGATCCCGGAAGTCCGGCGGCACCTCGGTGAGATCGAAGTCCATCCGGGCCGACAGCGGCTCCATGTTGCCGCCGGTGACCAACGCGCCGAAGTCGCGGTAGACGACACCGCACAGCACGTGCAGCCCGGAATGCGTCCGCATCAGGGCGGTGCGCCGCTCGTCGTCGAGCGCGCCCCGCACCGCCGTGCCGACCGACGGGATCGGGTCGCCGGGAGCCGGCAGCAGGTACTGCTCGTCGCCGCGGCGGGTGCCGAGTATCCGGGTCCGGACGCCACCCCACAGCAGCACGCCCTCATCCGGCGGCTGACCGCCGCCGCCGGGGTAGAACGCGGACCGGTCCAGCACGATGCCGGCATCCGGATCGGCCGGATCCGACCACACCACGGCGGCGTCCCAGTCCCGGACGCTCGCATCGGCAAGATCAAGTCGATGGGTGTGCGGCATCCGGCCAGCCTGCCATCGCGCCCGGCGGCGGGTCAGCAGCGGCGGGCCACCAGCAGCTGGTACTCCCAGTCCATCGCACCGGTGGCGCCGGCATGCCGGGCGGCGAGGTCGGCGAGATCGTGGTCAAGGGCGGCCACCTGCTCGCGGTCGTCCGCGATCCGCTGGTAGACCGCGATCGTCGGGCCGTACTGCGCGCGGAAGTAGTCGCGGAACTGTTCCGGAGTGGCGAAGAAGTCGACGTGCAGCATGTGCGTCGAGGCCCGCACGTCGTCGACCCGGTCGCCGAGAAGCGCCCGCACGTGCCGCTCGTCGCCCCACAGCGGCGCAGGTTGGCTGCCGGGTGGCGGCGGCGGCGCGTACGGCTTCATGACGCCGAACATCTGGCCGATGAAGCCGGCCGGCGTCCAGCTGATCAGGCCGATCGTCCCGCCGGGACGGCAGACCCGGGTCAGCTCGTCAGCGGCCGCTTGATGGTGCGGCGCGAACATGACGCCCAGGCAGGACAGCACGGTGTCGAAGCTGGCATCGTCGTAGGGCAGCGCCTCGGCATCGGCCTCGTGCCAATCGATCCGCACGCCGGCCTCGGTCGCGGTTCGGCGGCCGGCGTCGAACATCTCCGGTGTCAGGTCAGCCGCGACGACCTGTGCGCCCGCCCGCGCCGCCGGAATCGCCGCGTTGCCCGATCCGGCAGCGACATCGAGCACCCGCTGGCCGGGCCGCACGCCGCAGGCGGCCACCAGTTCCCGGCCGAGCTCACTCACCAGGTCGTGCGCAACGCTCGGGTAGTCACCGGCCGCCCACATGCTCCGGTGCTTGGCTTTCAGCGCACGGTCCGCGTCGGTTGCGGTGGTCGTCATGGCTCGTCCTCCGTCGGTGAAGTCATGTCGTCACTGTGCGGACCGGGGGAGCGCTCGGGCTAGTACCACATCTGTACCGGCGGGCCTAGCCTGACGACATGGGGGCGTCGTATCACCAGTTCTGTCCGGTCGCGAAGGCGATGGAGCTGCTGGACGAACGGTGGACGCTGCTGGTGGTGCGCGAGCTGGCCAGCGGCAGCCAGCGGTTCAACGAGCTACGCCGCGGCCTGCCGCGGATGTCGCCGACCCTGCTGTCGAAGCGGCTCGATCAGCTGGTGCGGGCCGGACTGGTGGACCGGGTGGGAGACAGCCGCGAGCACCGATACGTCCTCACCGCCGCCGGGCGGGAACTCCGGCCGATCGTCGAGGCGCTCGGCGCGTGGGGCGTTCGGTGGATCGGCGAACTCGGCGACGCGGACCTCGACCCCAAACTGCTGCTGTGGGACATGCGCCGGTCGGTGCGTCACGACCAGCTGCCGCCGGGCCGCACCGTCGTCGA
>DATBGW010000201.1:0-5940 GCA_036557765.1 Actinoplanes sp. | reverse complement strand
TCGCGTTCACGATCGCGGCCACCGGCAGCCTCGACGACGACCGGGCCGGCCTGGCCGCGGGCCTGCTCAACACGGCCACGCAACTCGGCGGCGGATTCGGCCTGGGCATCATCGCCTCGCTGCTCGCCGGCGCCGCTGGGCCGACCGGCACCGCGTCTCTCCGGATCGGCTTCCTCGTCTGCATCGCCTTCAGCGCCGCGGCGCTGCTCCTCGCCACCCGGCTCACCGGCGCGGCGACGCCTGCCCGGAACACGATCGCGGTCGATTGAACCGCACGGCCGAACCGGCCGTGCAGTAACAAACGCCGCTGCGCTACGGCCGACCCGAAAGGAAGATCGTGTCCTTCCCAGAGCCCTCGTACGACCCGCAGCGTTCTCCGATTCCCGCGCCACAGTCTGCGCCACCGGTCATGGTGGGTCCGCCGCCGTTCGCGAACCCGCCGGGCGCGGCACCCAACGGCTGGCCGGTCCCGGCACCCCCGCCCCGCAAGCGTCGCATCTGGCCGTGGATCGTCGCTGCCGCTGCCCTGCTCGTGCTGCTGCTCGTCGCCGGCCTCGTCCTTGTCGGTGTCGTGGTCGCCGCCAACAGGGCGGCCGTCAGCTCGATCAACAAACCCCGCGTCGCGGCCGCGACGCCCGCACCGGCACCCGCGGACAGCGGGAGCGATCCGCTGCCGGACCCGGCGTATCCCGCGCCCACCGGCCAGACCGGCGACCGCACCCACACCGCGAAGGTCGGCGAGACGATCGTCTGGGACCGCCGCGGATTCGAGGCGGAGTGGACGATCGTCAGCACCGAGCAGAAGGCCGTCGCCGAGTTCAACCAGCGGCCCACCCGCGGAACGTTCCTCCTGGCCCGCCTCACGGTTGCGCAGAAGCAGGGCTCCGCGTTCGCCTGCGCCTGCACGCTGCAGTTCGTGGCGCCGAACGGCCGGCTCTACCAGCCGGATTTCAACACGTTCGCCGACCACGAACGGTTCCAGTCCCAGAACGTCGCCGCCGGGCAGAGCCTGGACGGCTGGGTCGCGTTCGATGTGCCGGTGACGGCGGTGACGGGCGGGAAGATCCAGTGGAGTCCGAACCTGATCGACGACGGCCTGCGCGGCTACTGGGTGCTATGAGCGGCGGGCCTCGATCAGATACCGCGTGGAGTGCGAACGAGGCGTCCGGAAACGGCAGCGGTTCACCCTCGCCGGTCGGCACCACCTCGACGCCGCGCGGGGACAGCAGCTCGCGGGCCCGTTCGAGATTCGGTGGCCAGCTCTCCGTGGCACACATCCGCGGCGGCAGTCCGGCGACGCCGGCGATGATCTCGCCTCCGCCGGTGTCGATGTCGAGGGCCGCCGTGGCGTTCGGCAGGCGGGCCGCGATCGTCCGCGAATAGCCCCATGGGGGTCGTTCTTCGGTCGCGCGCCCGTCCAGCCAGCTGAAGTCCCATCCCGACACGTCGGCCGAGATCGCCTCGTCGACGAGATCGTAAAAACTCCGCATGCCGTCAATCATCGGGCGGCTCCAGCCCGAACGATCGCGTCACCCGGTCGGCCACCTCCGCTTCGGTCGTGCCGACGTCCAGGACCAGGGTTCGGCATCCCAGGCGTTCGGCTTCGCCGGTCAGGCGATCGGTGAACATCCGGTCCCGCTCGATCAGGTTGAGCCTGGCCCGCGCCGGGTCGCTGGTCTTGTCGGGGATCTCCCACATCGAGCCGCGACTCTGGAGCGCGACGTCGCGAAACGCGGGTGTTGGCAGCAGCCAGACGGCGTGGTTCACATCATCCAGCAGTGGCAGGACGAGATGCGGCAGGAGCCGGAAGCCCTCGGCGATGACGCACGTCCCGGCCGGGAAGCGCAGCAGGTCCTCGACGATGAGACCGAAGCCCTCGCCGCGGAACCAGTGGAACGTTTCCAGCATGGTTTCCGGCGACCGTGTCAGCCATCGTTCGTCCATGCCCATTGCCTGAAATCGCCCGAGATAGGGCGCGTCGGTTGCCGTACTGCGACGAGCGTGGTCCGGCATCGCCGCGTCGGTGTCGTACAGCTCGAGGCGGTAGCGGTCGGCGAGGCGACGAGCGATAGTGGATTTTCCGGCGCCGGGGGCGCCACCTATCCAGTAGACGCCACGCACGCTAGCGCCGTCCGGTGGTGGGCCGGCGGCTCTCCTGCGCCTCCCGATTGACCGCCCAGGCGTCCGCCACCGGGCCCAGGTGCCCGAGCTTGTCGGGGTTGATCACCGCGCGGATCGTCTGGATGCGCCCGTCGAGGATGTCGAGCACCAGGATGCTGAGCACCTTGCCGTCCCGATCGCGGAAGATCGCGCCCGGCTGCCCGTTC
This sequence comes from Actinoplanes sp., assembly GCA_036557765.1. Lineage (GTDB taxonomy): Bacteria > Actinomycetota > Actinomycetes > Mycobacteriales > Micromonosporaceae > Actinoplanes. The sequence continues at coordinate 3,613 of DATBGW010000201.1, read as the reverse complement.
ACCTCGTGCGGTTCCAGAACGACACCGACCTGGGCGAACGGCGGCGCCGTCGCGGCGAACACGCGCGCCACGTTCTCGGCGCCGGCGATGCTCCGCGGCCATTGCGGCGCCTTGCCGCCGCCGTCTCCGACCATCGCGACATCGCCGGCGAGCAACTCCCGCAGCCCGTCGACGTCGCCTTCCCGGAAGGCGTCGAAGAATCGCCCTGCGAGTTCCGCGCGTTCCTTCCGGTCGGCCTCGAACCGGGGGCGGCCGGCGTCCATGTGCTGTCGCGCGCGTACCGCGAGCTGGCGGCACGCCGCCTCCGACCGGCCCACGGCCGACGCGATCTCCGGAAAGCCGAACCCGAACACCTCCCGGAGCACGAAGACCGCGCGCTCGAGCGGGCTGAGCCGCTCGAGCAGCACCAAAGCAGCCATGGACAGCGAATCGGCCAGTTCCGCCGAGCGCTCCGGATCCTCGTACGGGTCACTGAGCAGCGGCTCGGGAAACCACGGCCCCACGTACGCCTCGCGCCGGGAGCGGGCCGACCGCAGCACGTCGATCGAGATCCGGGTGACGACGGCCGAGAGGAACGCCTTGGTGGAGGTGGGCTGTGTCGGGGTGGCCTCGTAGCGGAGCCAGGTGTCCTGGACCGCGTCCTCGGCCTCGCTCACGCTGCCGAGGATCCGGTAGGCGATCGCGAACAGCAGCGGCCGCAGCTCCTGGAACTCCTCGGTCCGGGTCACGCCAGCTCGTCCTTGAAGCCGATGCGCCACGACGGGTACCGCGGTTCCCAGCCGAGCTCCCGCTTGGCCTTGGCGTTGGCGAAACCGCGCCCTTCGGTCATCATGATCACCGGCAGGTCACCGGCCAGCAGCCGGGCCAGCCACTTCGGAACCCGCAGCGGTGGCTTGGCGCCGGCGCATGCCGCCAGGTACGGCAGCCATTCGCTGGCCGGCGCCGGTTCGTCGTCGACGATGTTGAACACGCCTCTCGCCCGCTGTTCCACAGCCAGGACGGTAGCGCTCGCGGCGTCGTCGAGGTGCACCCACGAGCAGTAGCCGGTGCCACCGCCGACCAGCGGGAACTGCCGCTTGCGTACGAGCTCGACCTGGTCCTCGGTCGCGCCCGGCCCGTAGAAGGCGCCGTACCGCAGCGCCGCGCCGCCGGCCTTCACCACTACGTCCTCGACGTACCGGATCGCCTCCAACAACCGGTGCATGACCGTCCCCGTTCCCGGGTCCAGCGGGTCCTCCTCGGTCTTCACCCAACCGCCCCGGCGAATGCCGTTGAAGCTGCCGAAGCTCTGCGCGACCACGTGCGGCACGCCGGTCGCCTCCGCCGCGGCCAGCAGGTGGTCGGTGCCCTCGGTACGCAACCGGCTGGTGGGGGCGAAATAGCGGTCCATGTGCTTGAAATCCGGCCGGCCGGCGTGCGCCATGGAGATCGCGGTCATCTGATGCACGATGGCGTCCGGCCGGGCCGCGGCCACCGCCGCACCGACCGACGCCGCGTCCAGGCCGTCCATCACGACCGCCACGGCGCCCATCCGTTCGAGCAGGCTCAGCTTCGCCGTACTCGTCGTCGTCGCCGTCACCTGGTGGCCACGAGCCACCAACTGCGGAATCAGGCGCCGCCCGATGACACCGCTACCGCCGGCCACGAACACCCGCATGACCATCACCTTCCCTGGTTTCGCGCGTTGACTCTCAAACCCAGGGACGAGACGGCCCGGCCGTCTGTGACATTCCGACGCTATTGCGAGCCGCCGAACGCGGTAAGGAACCGGTCGCGGAACGCATCAATCGGCCACACCGGCGCCCGCTGGCCCGGGCGCAGTCCCGGCTGCCAGCCCCAGCCGGCGATCCGGTCGAGCACCGCCGGATCCCGCGCGATGATCGTGACCGGCACGTCGTGGCCGGCGTTCGCACCGCTGACGATCGGCACCGCCTGGTGGTCGCCATAGACGACCAGCACGAGGTTGCGGCCGCCGTACCGGACGGCCCAGTCCACGAGGCTCGAGACGGAGTACGCGACGGAGGCGGCATACCGTCCCCGGAGCCGGGCCGGGTCCTTCCACAGCGACGAACGCTTCGCGCCGGGCGGTGTCACGGATCGGTAGATCGAACCGTCTCCGACGGCACCCCAGTCGATCAGCGGAGGGATCCGCGTCCACGGTTCATGGCTCGACGTCAGCGTGATCTCGGCCATCAGCGGCCCGCGCCCCGGCACGCCGTACACCGACCGTTGGAACGCCGCCAGCGTGTACTGGTCCGGCATCGTCGACCAGGCGAACGACGGTCCCCGGTAGCCCAGGTTCCGTGAGTCGTACACCTCGTCGTAGGAGTAGAACTCGCCCTCCGGCCAGTACTTCTTGTTGCCCGGCTCCACCGCGACCGTTCGCCAGCCGGCGCGGTGGAACGCGCCGGCCACCGTCAGCCGATCGCCGGACACCAGCTGCCGGTACCGCTGCTGATTGTCGATCCACAGCCCGGACTGGAACGACGCGTGCGCCAGCCAGCTCCCGCCGCCGTACGTCGAGGAGGTGAGGTACCCGCTGCGCATGGCGAAGCCGGCCGCGGCCAGCTGCCGGCCGCCGGCGTCCAGCGCCGGACCCAGCACGGCGGCCATCTGCGGATCGGTGAGCGCGGACCGCCCGTAGCTCTCCACCACACCGAAGACGACGTCGCGGCCACGGAGCGCGGTGAGCAGCCCGGCCGGCGGCGTACCGGCGAACGCGTCGGTGCGCAACGCCGCAGCGAACCGTTTCTGGTCGCGCAGCGACGCGGGCACCTTGACGATCGTGCGCTTGGCCATTGCCGCGGAGGTGTCGGACGCCACCGGGGCGCCGGGGAACAGCTGCGTGCCCACCAGCGCGAACGCCACCCATACCGCGACGCTCGCGGTCACCGCGCGGGTGGCGGCCCGGTGGTACCGGCCCGCGACCCGGGCCAGCCGCCACACCGCGAGCGTGATAGTGGCCGGCAGTACCAGTGCCGCGACGGCGACCCCGACGGCGGCCGCGACCGCCGCCGGCCGGCCGTAGGTGGCGGTCAGCGCGTTGACGCCGTCCCCCAGCAGCGGCCAGTCCAGGATCAGGTCGAACCGGCGGCCCAGCACCGCGATGAACCCGATGTTGAGCAGCTTGAGCACGGTCAGGACACCGAGGCCGAGCCCGAGCAGCAGGGCGGCCACGCGGCGTGGCCGGGGCGGCAGCGCGAGAACCAGCGCGGCGCCGATGATGCCCTCGATCGGCAGACGCAGGAAGGCGCCGGGCACCCAGGCCTCCGCCCAGTAGCGGCCCAACTGGTCGGGGACGACCAGCGCGACGAAGACGAGCAGCGCCGCGACGGCCGTCAACGCGCCGGCCACCACGCGCCGCCGCGGTGCCTTGGCACCGTCCGGTGCGGGTGCCGGCGGTCGATCGTTCCGCACGGGGCGAGGGCGGGTGCTCAGCGACAAGCCGGCGATCCTTCGGTCGGCGGCGGCAGCGGCCTGGCGTGGAGACGCCGGGCGGCCACGCCGGGCGGGCGGAGGCGGCTAAGGCCGCACGTCCCCTGGTACGGGCCCCGGCCCCCTTCGGTTCACCCTCCAATCCCCGCCGATCTTGGAGTTGTGGTTGCCCTTATGC
>DATBGW010000200.1:0-9614 GCA_036557765.1 Actinoplanes sp. | reverse complement strand
GGGCCCCGAAGCTGCCCCTCGGGCGAACCGAAAAACGCTGCCAGATACAGAAAAGGCCCTCCCACCGCCGCGGTGGGAGGGCCTTTTCTGTATCTGGCAGCGTTTTTCGGTTCGCCCGAGGGGCAGCTTCGGGGCCCGTTTTCCAGGTACAGTGTGCCCAGTTTTTGCGTACGTGGTGTGCTGGTTCTGCCCGTCGCGAGGTGTCGGCCGGCGCCGCGGGACGGACGGATGGGACGTCCTTACGGAAGGCCGCCTCAGGGGCGCCGCTGCTCGAAAACGGACATCGGCCCCGTGTCATCGGGCCGGCATTTTCAGTAAGGAGAGTTCAGCATGGCGCAAGGAACCGTGAAGTGGTTCAACGCAGACAAGGGCTTCGGCTTCATCACCGTCGACGGCGGGGGTGCTGACGTTTTCGTCCACTTCTCGGCCATCCAGACGAGCGGGTACCGCACTCTGGAAGAGAACCAGCGGGTCGAGTTCGAGATCGCCCAGGGCCAGAAGGGTCCTCAGGCGGAGCAGGTCCGTCCCCTCTGAAGGCCCACGCCGGCGATGCCGGCTGCCGATCGCCTGGCGGAGATCGGCCTGATCCGCCCCGCATCCGTTCCAGGATGCGGGGCTTCTTACTGCCTCTTGGCGCGGGCCCGGAGCCGCACCCCGGTGACGATGAGCACCAGTCCGGCGAACGCCACGATCGGGCCGACGATCGCCCAGGTGGACACGCCGGTCATCACGCTGCCCTGCAGAACTCCCAGGCCCTGCAGTGTCCACACCGCACCCAGCACGACGAGGAGCAGGCCCAGCGCCATCGGCAGCCAGCCCTTCAGCGGGTTGCGGCTCACCACTTGTCGTGCACCTGGGGCCGGATGAGCTCGTCGTACACCTCGCGAACCGCGTCCAGCGTCGCGGGCGGCAGCGGCGCCAGATCCGCGGCCGCCGCGTTGTCCCGGGCCTGCCGCGGGTTGCGGGCGCCCGGAATGACGACGGTCACGCCCGGCTGATCGAGGATCCAGCGCAACGCGAACTGCGCCATGGTGGCACCCGGCGGCACCAGCGGGCGCAGCCGGCGGACCGCCTCCAGCCCCGTCGCGAAGTCCACGCCGGAGAACGTCTCGCCGACGTCGAACGCCTCGCCGTGCCGGTTGTAGTTGCGGTGGTCGTCGGCCGCGAACGTGGTGTGCTCGTCGTACCGGCCGGACAGCAGGCCGCTGGCGAGCGGCACACGGGCGATGATCCCGACGCCGGCCGCCGTGGCCTCGGGCAGCACCTGCTCCAGCGGTTTGAGGCGGAAGGCGTTCAGGATGATCTGAACGCTCGCGGTGCCGGGCCGCGCGATGGCGGCCAGCGCCTCCTCCACCTTCTCGACGCTCACCCCGTACGCCGCGATCCGCTTCTCCTGCACCAGCGTGTCGAGCGCGTCGTAGACGGCGTCGGTGGAGAACACCGCTGTCGGCGGGCAATGCAGCTGGACCAGATCGAGCGTCTCCACGCCGAGGTTGGCGCGGGAGCGGTCGGTCCAGGCCCGGAAGTTGTCCAACGTGTACGCCGACGGATCCTGCGGCACCCGCCGGCCCATCTTGGTGCCGACAGTGATCCCGGGGTGTCCCTTGAGGAACGAGCTGATGATCTGCTCACTGCGGCCGTCGCCGTACACGTCCGCGGTGTCGAAGAACGTGACGCCGGCGTCCGCGGCGGCCTGCAGGGTGGCGTGCGCGTCCGCCTCGGTGACCGTGCCCCAGTCCGCGCCCAGCTGCCAGGCGCCCAGGCCGATCACGCCGACCGTGCGACCCATCCTCGAAAAGCTGCGTTTCTCCACGCGGGCAGCCTAGTCTATGCTCCAACAAAACGTACGTACGGTTTGGAGTCGCCATGTGGGATCCCGCCGCCTACGCGCGGTACGGCACCGAGCGGTCCCGCCCGTTCGCCGACCTGGTCGCCCGGATCGACGCGCCGCATCCGCGCGCCGTCGCCGACCTGGGCTGCGGGTCCGGCGAGCTCACCGCCACGCTGGCCGAGCGCTGGCCGGACGCGCGGATCACCGGGATCGACTCGTCACCGGAGATGATCGAACGCGCGGACCGGCTCGGTACCAGCGTGGAATTCCGGGTGGGTGACCTGCGCGACTGGCGGCCCGGACCGGACACCGACGTGCTGGTCACCAACGCCGCGCTGCAGTGGGTCCCGGACCACCGCGAGCTGCTCGACCGATGGGTCCGCGAGCTGCCCTCGGGTGCCGTGGTCGCGATGCAGGTCCCCGGCAACTTCGACGCCCCGTCACACCGGGCGTTGCGCGAGGTCGGCCGCCGGCCGCCGTACGCCGCGGCGCTGGGTGCGGAGCTCCGCGAGGCACCGGTGGACGATGCCGCCGGCTACGCCGCCCGGCTGACCGGATTCGGTGCCACAGTGGACGCCTGGGAAACTACGTACGTGCATCTGCTGCCCGCCGCCGGCGAGCACCCGGTGCTGCGCTGGATGGAGGGCACCGCACTCCGGCCGGTCCGGGCGCGGCTCGACGATGCCGCCTGGGCCGGCTTCCGCGCCGACCTCGGCGAGCGGCTCGCGGCGGCGTACCCGGCGGAGAACGGGTTGGTGGCGTTCCCGTTCCGGCGCATATTCGTGGTCGCCCGCACCGCGACCGGAGAGGATGTCTGAGTGACCGAGCTCGCCTCCTTCATCGCCGCCCTGCCCAAGGCGGAGCTGCACGTGCACCACGTGGGCTCGGCGTCACCACGCATCGTGGCCGAGCTGGCCGCCCGGCACGAGGGGCGCAGCCCGGTCCCGGCCGACCCGGCCGCGCTGGCCGACTACTTCGCGTTCGACGACTTCCCGCACTTCATCGAGGTCTACCTGACCGTGGTCGACCTGATCCGGGACGCCGAGGACGTGCGGATGCTGACCTACGAGATCGCCCGCGAGCTGGGCCGGCAGCAGGTCCGGTACGCGGAGCTGACCGTCACGCCGTACTCCAGCGTCTCCCGCGGTATCCCGGCGCCGGCGTTCGTCGAGGCCATCGAGGACGCGCGGGCCGGCGCGTCCGCCGACTTCCGGGTGGATCTGCGCTGGTGTTTCGACATCCCGGGGGAGGCCGGCCCGGCGGCGGCGGAGCAGACGCTGCGGATCGCGCTGGACGAGCGGCCGGACGGCCTGGTCAGCTTCGGCCTGGGCGGGCCGGAGGCGGGCGTGGACCGGCCGGCGTTCAAGCCGTACTTCGACAAGGCCCGGGCGGCCGGGCTGCACAGCGTGCCGCACGCCGGCGAGACGACCGGGCCGGAGACGGTCTGGGACGCGGTGCGCGATCTGGGGGCCGAGCGGATCGGACACGGGATCGCCAGCGCGCGGGATCCCGAGCTGATGGCATACCTGGCCGAGCATCAGATTCCGCTGGAGGTCTGCCCGACCTCGAACGTGCGGACCCGGGCGGTGGCGTCACTGGCCGAGCATCCGCTGCCGACGCTGGTGGCGGCCGGTGTGCCGGTGAGCATCAACTCCGACGACCCGCCGATGTTCGGCACCACGCTCGAGGAGGAGTACGCGGTGGCGGCCCGGCTGCTCGACCTCGACGCGGACGGTGTCGCGGGCCTCGCCCGGGCGGCGGTCACGGCGTCGTTCCTCCCGCCCGCCGGCAAGTCGGCCCTGCTCGCCGAGATCGACGCGTACGTTCACAGCGCTTGATGGCCGGTTCGCGCCTTGACAACCGCTCACAGCGCGTAGAGCGGCTCCTGCCAGATCGCCAGGACGGCCAGGATGCCGACGGTCAGCACCACCGCCCAGCGCATCACCCGCCGGGCGGTGAACCGGGTCGGACCGTCCTCCGGCTCGTCCAGCTGCGGCTCGACCAGGACATCCGTGTCCGCCATGCCGTGTCCCCCTTCGCCCGTCCGGCCGGTCAGCCCGGCACGGCCGTCCAACTCTGATGCCGTACGCCGTTGGCCTTCTGCAGGACCAGGACCCGGTCCGCGCCGAACCGCTGCGCGCCGACGCCCACCACGAGGCCGCCGACCGCGGTGCGCAACGTGAAGCCGTGATCGGAGGGCTGCAGCCGCCACCGCGGGCCGCTGTCGGCCGAGCAGTCGCCCTGCACGAGCGGGGCGCCGACCACCGGATTGCCGCCCAGCGGCACCACGCACTGGCCGGTGGCCTTGGAACGCAGTGAGAACGTGCCGCGCCCGGCGGCGGTCAGCTTCCACTGCTGCTGCGCGTCCCCGTCGGACTCGCCCAGCGTGACCGGGGTGCCGCTGGCCGTGCGCGCCGCGTAGAGGTCCGCCGCGCCGCCGGTCAGCGAGTTGGTCAGCACGAACCACGAGTTCGGCGCCGGCCGCGCGGCCGGCGCGGTGCGCGCTGAGGCGGTGGCCGTGTACCGGTGTGCCGCGTTGCGGACCGTGACGCGGTAGGTGGTGTCCGGCTGCAGACCGATCAGCTGGGCGCGGGTGGCGACGGTCGTCGCGATCGGCGTTCCGTCGACCGACACCTCGTACCGGGCGGTGGGCGCGGCCGCACTCCACGCCAGCCGGACCGCGGTGCTGGTGGGATCCCGGACCTCCAGTACCGCCTGCGCCGCGCGGGCCGCGGCCGGATCGGTCACCAGGCCGTCGGCATCGGCCGGCTCCTCCGGACCACCGCTCGGCTCCGGCGCGGTGGCCGGTGGCGTCTCCTCCGGCGGCGGCGGCGGTGCGTCGCCGCCACCATCCGACGCGCCGGGTTCGGGCGATGCCGACGCGGGCGGCGGGGTGGCGGGTGCCGCGGGTGCCGGCGAGCCGGGGGCGGCGGCCGGGGCGGGCGCGGCGTTCGGCGCGTCCGGGACGTCGGCGCCGCCGTCGCTGCGCAGCAGGAACTCGCTCTGCGCGACGTTCCAGTTACGCGCCAGGTAGCTGCCCGGCCTCGGGTTGGTGCTGAAGTAGTCGTCGTGACCGCAGTCGAGCCGGGTTTCGTGCTTGCGGGGGCAGGCGGCGTGCACCGGCTTGCCGGATCGGTCCGGGCCGCACAGCAGGTCGTAGTCGTCCGTGCAGCCGCCCGCGCCGCTGGCGTTCGGCGATCCGGTGAGGATGGCGCCGAGCGTGTGGGCCAGCTCGTGGGCCGCCATGATCGAACTCCAGCACCCGGCGTCCACCCGCCCGTACGACGGACCGCCGTTGTTGCGGTTGCCCATGCCGGGCCGTTTGTCCGCGATGTACGTGCCGATGCCGCAGTACACGTTCGCGTCCGCGAAGAGCAGGTACTTGCGGTCGGTGCGGTTGTAGCCGAGCGTCTGGAGCCCGCGGATGGTCCCGGCGAACGACGCCAGCGCGGTCCGCGGCACCTGCACCTCGGCGACGTCCACCTTGCACTGCGGCGTGGTGACGAACCGGACGTGCCGCGAGCCGCCGGTCTCCGCGGCGCTGGCGTCGACGATCCCGTCCACGCCCGCCGACCAGGTGCGGATCGAGCCGACGAAGTCGGTGTACCGGCTCGGCGTGCCGAATTCGTGCAGGTACAGCACCTCGACCCGCTTGCCGCTGCGGCCGTCGCCCTCGCAGGCGACGTCGTGCGTGCCCATGACGAAGTCGGCCTCGCCGGGGGCCGCGTCCGGGATCAACGCCGGAGCGTCCGGGGTGAGCGCGCTGCCGCCCTCGTCCCGGACGATCTCCGCGTCCACCGGCACCGGGCCGGATTCGCGCGCCGGCGGCACCGGCACCGGCGCCTTCGCGGTCACCGGCGGAACGTCCTTGCGCACCGCCAGCCCGGCCGGCGCCCGGTCCGGACCGTGCGTGCATGTCTCCTTCTCCAGTGCGTACGACCCCGCGCAGAGCGAGCCGGGGGGCGCCAGGGTCAGCCCGTCGTACACCATGCCCTGGTCCGGGACGTCTTTCGGCAGTGCCGCGACGGCGTACCGGGCCTGGTCCGCCGTCCCATCGCCACCCATCCAGCGGGCGCCCACCACGCTGGGCCCGGCCAGCGCGCCGACGCTCAGGACGCCGATACCCGCGACCACGGACAGCAGACGGTACGAGCGGGGCGCGGCCCGCCGGCGGCCCGGCACGAGCGCTGGGCGGCGCCGTGCGCCGGCCGCCACGCGCAACGCGGACCGTCGGTGCGCGGACAAGCCGTCTCCTCGTTCTGCGGGGACGCGGTGGGAGGGGGCTATGGGGTGACCTCCTCCCACCGCGCAGGGGCTCCACCGGTTCGTCAAGTGGGGACGAACTGCGGGCTTCGAACCGGGAAGCCGGATGGGATCGGATGAGAAGCGTGCCAGCCGATCCAAGCGAGGGGAACGCCCTTAATACAGATCTAAGCAAGGCTTGTACCGTGCGGGGGATTCGCCCGACTGAGCTTAATTGGTGCGTTGCCGCGGCCACCGGCGGCGGTTCGGATCGCGTTCCCGGGCCAGGCGCCCGACGAGGCCGAACCGGCTCACCTGTTTGGGCGGTGCCTCCGGGTCGGCCAGCAGCATTACGACGCTGGCGCCGCCCATCGCGGCCCGCGCCAGGCTCACCGAGCCGCCGGCGGCCTTCGCGGCGCGGCGGGCGATGTCCAGACCCAGCCCGGTGGACCCCTGGTTGCTCTCGCCGCGCCGCATTGCGCGTTCCGGGTCCTCGATCCCCGGCCCGGCGTCGTCCACCCGGACCGCCACCCAGCCATCCCTGCGGGAGATGCTCACCTCGAACGCCGTGCCCTGCGGCGTGTACCGGAACACGTTGCCGAGCACGGCGTCCAGTGCGGCGGCCAGCTCGGCGCGGGCCACCGGAACCGGGATGCGGGTCTGCGCGCCCACCACGCGGTACTTCCGGTTCTGATCACCGGCCAGCGCCGACCAGAACACCATCCGGTCGCGGACCACCTCGGCGGCGTCGCAGACGCCCTCCTCGGGCGCCGCCGCGACCTGGGCCGCTACCGCTTTGCGGGTGGTGTTGATGAGCTGGTCGACCTCACCCTCGAGAGTCACGATGGCCTGCCGGATCCGCCGGATCCCGCGCCGCCGGTCCAGCTCGGCCGCGGAGAACTGGCCGATGTGGGTGTCGTCCGGGTCCAGGGCCTCGGCATCCAGCCGGAGCACGGTGAGCGGTGTGCGCAGCCGGTGCGACAGGTCGGCGACCAACTCCCGCTCGCTGGTCCGCGAACTGATCAGCCGGTCGGCCATCCGATTGAACGCGTACCCGGCCTCGGCCAGCTCGCGCGGCCCGGTCGGCGTGATCCGGACGCCCAGGTCCCCGCCGCCGACGGCCATCGCGGCGTGCACCAGGTTGCGGGCCGACGCGACCGCGCCCCGCGCCAGCCGGTCCACCACGATGACCGAGCCGGCCACCAGCGCGAGCGCGACGCCGAGCAGCATCCACCATGTCGTCGCGACGGTGAGCGCACTGTCCGGCACGAAGACCTCGACCACGGACGTGGTGTCGCCGACCGTGACCGGCTCCAGCCGCACCAGGCCGCCGTCCACGTCGACGACCTCCGGTTCGGTGCCCTTGGCCACCCGGGTGACGTCCGCGGCGGTCGCCCGGCTGTCCTGCGTCGCGCCGGGGGAGTGCACCACCGGTACCCCGTCGGCGGCGTCGACGGCCTGCTGCAGTCCCTTCTTACTGGCGCCGGCCACCAGCGCGCCGGCGACCGTGGCGCTCTGGGCGGCGGCGGTGGCCACCGCGTCGTCGTGGCGGTCGGTGCGCAGCTCCCAGCCGAGCGGGATGAGGAAGGCGAGCGCGGCGATGGCGGTGGTGGCGGCCGTGACGTACGCGAGGCGCAGCCTCAGTCCGGTGCCACCAACCGGAATCCGACTCCCCGCACGGTGCGCAGGTAGCGAGGCTTCGCTGCGGATTCGCCCAGTTTCCGACGGAGCCAGTACAGATGTACGTCGATCGTCTGGTCCTCTCCCACGGACGGTTGCCGCCATACCTCCTCCAACAGCTCACGACGGGACACCACCCGGCCCGGACGGGCGGCGAGGTATGCCAGCAGGTCGAATTCCTTGCGGGTGAGGGCGAGCGGCGTGTCGCCGAGGCTGGCGCTGCGTTCGCCGACGTCGACGCGCAGGTCGCCGACCTCGTGCACGGCGGGCTGGGCGGTGCGGCTCGCGCGGCCCGCACGGCGCAACACCGTGGTGATCCGGGCGTCCAGGTGGGCGCCGGTGAACGGCTTGACCATGTAGTCGTCGGCGCCGGCCCGCAGCAGCCGTACGACTGTCTGCTCGTCGTCGCGCGCGGTCGCGATGATGATCGGCACGTCGGTGATGCCGCGCAGCATGCGCAGCGCGTCGGACCCGTCCAGGTCGGGCAGGCCGAGGTCGAGGACCACCAGGTCCGGGGTCTCGGCGGCGACGCGGCGCAGAGCATCAAGTGCCGTGCCGACCGCGTGCACGGCATGCCCACGGTCCGCCAGCGACCGCAGCATCGCGCCCCGCACCACGTGATCGTCTTCGACGAGCAACACCGTGGCCATGCGAAGACCGTACTGCCCCTGGCAAGCCAGTCCGTCCCCCCATTCCCGCGATCTTGGACTTGTGGTTACCTATATGTCCATTGAGTACGGAATTGCGCCAATCACAACTCCAAGATCGGTGAGGGATAGCGGCTTCGGGGCCTAACTCACCGGCGGCTAGCATCGTGAGCGGCTTGCCACCGCTCGTGAAGGAGATCCACCGTGTCCGCATCCCGTACCCCTGTCGTGGCCGACCCTGTCGTCGTCCCGGCCGGGACGACGGCGGCCGACGCGGTGGCCGCGGCCGGCCTCCCCGCGACCGGTCCGCGGGCGATCGTGGTGGTCCGGGATCCGGCCGGCCGGCTGCGCGACCTCGACTGGGTCCCTGAGCTCGACACCGAGGTCACCCCGGTGCCGATGGACTCGCCGGACGGGCTCAACGTGTTGCGCCAGTCCACCGCCCACGTGCTGGCCCAGGCGGTGCAGGACGTGGTCCCGGAGGCCAGGCTCGGCATCGGGCCGCCCATCACCGACGGCTTCTACTACGACTTCGACGTGCCCAAGCCGTTCCAGCCGGAGGACCTGTCGACGCTCGAGAAGCGGATGCAGGAGATCGTCAAGGCCGGCCAGACGTTCCGGCGCCGCGAGTATCCGTCGCTGGACGCCGCCAAGATGGAGCTGGCCGACGAGCCGTACAAGCTGGAGCTGGTCGACCTCAAGGGCGACGTCGACGCCAACGAGGTGATGGAGGTCGGCCACGGCGAGCTGACCCACTACGACAACATCGACCGTGACGGCACGCGGGTGTGGGGCGATCTGTGCCGCGGGCCACACCTGCCGAGCACGCGGCTCATCCCGGCGTTCAAGCTGATGCGCTCGGCCGCGGCGTACTGGCGGGGCAGTGAGAAGAACCCGCAGCTGCAGCGGATCTACGGCACCGCGTGGCCGAGCCGGGACGAGCTCAAGGCGTACCTGAACCGGCTGGCCGAGGCCGAGCGGCGCGATCATCGCCGGCTCGGCACCGAGCTCGACCTCTTCTCGTTCCCCGACGAGATCGGCAGCGGACTTCCGGTGTTCCACCCCAAGGGCGGTGTGATCAAGCGGGAGATGGAGGACTACGTCCGGCGCCGGCACATCGAAGAGGGCTTCCAGTACGTCGGCACCCCGCACATCACCAAGGAAGGGCTCTTCCACACGTCCGGGCACCTGCCGTACTACTCCGACACCATGTT
>DATBGW010000199.1:0-4104 GCA_036557765.1 Actinoplanes sp. | reverse complement strand
GGGTCCCGGGCAGGTAGACCGCTCGCGGCCCGATGTACGTGCTGCCGATGCGCTTCCGCATCGTTCCATCGGGACGGCGATGCAGCGACACCACCTTCTGATCGACCCGCAGCGTCACGCCGCCGAGCGCATCGGTGAGCCGGGACAGCCCGGCGAACGTGAGGATCGCGCCCGCCTGGAACCTCTTGATCCCGGTGTACGCGGAGATCGTCTTCATCAGTAGCGCGTATCCGTGCTTGACGTTCGGGCGCTTGCTACCCGGCACGCGGGAGCCGCGGCTCATCGCTTCGGTGATCTTGTAGCGACCACCGCGGAATCCGGCCGGCGCGAACGCCGGTATGTCGACGCGCAGATCACGCGGCAGCGAGTAGAGGTAGCCGGAGGTGAGACCCGCGTCGACGTGCAGCAGCATCAGCGCGTCCGCGTGCGGTTCCCAGTCCGGGATGCTGACCCGGGTGTCCACACCGATGAGCAACAGATCGAGCGGGCCGGTGATGTCCGCGCCGGGCGGCGGCGTGGACGGGGTCGCCGACGGTGTGCCGGACGGCGCGGCGACCGGTGTGGGAGAAGCCGCCGGACGGGAGCGCAACGTCACCGCGATGCCGACGCCGGTCAGGAGCAGGACGGCCACCCCCGCCGCGATCGCCCAGACGATCTTGTTCCTCCACACACCGGAAACAGTAGGTGAGCGGCTCATGCCGTTCAATGAATCGCGCGCAACCTGATCGCTCCCGCGCTGATCTCCGGTGACTCCGACCCGCTCCGAGGGTGAAGGGGAGACGGGGGTGGGACGATGCGCTGGGGTGTGTTCGGAACGCTGATCGGCCTGATGCTGGCCGGGTCTCCCGCGCCGGCCGCGGCGGCGGAGGCACCGGTCACGCTCGTCGTCGGGCTCCGGTCGCCGGCCGACGTGGTGGACCGGACCGGCGTCGATGCGCTGGACAGCGCCCCGATCACCGGCGGGCTCACCGTCGACGTGCCGGTCGGCCAGGCGGCCGCGGCGGCCGGCGCGTTGCGGGCCGACCCGGCCGTGGCGTACGTCGAGCCGGACCACATCGCCCACGCCGCCGTGACGCCGGACGATCCGGCATATCCGAGCCAGTGGGGCATACCGCGCGCCCGGGTCGACGCGGCCTGGGCCACGACGCGCGGCTCCGCGGGCGTGGTGGTCGCCGTGGTGGACACCGGCGTGACCGCGATCCCCGAACTCGCCGGGCGGCTGCTGCCGGGCCGGGACTTCGTGCACGGTGACGCCGACGCGGACGACGACAATGGCCACGGCACGATGGCCGCGGGCGTCATCGCCGCCGCGGGCGACAACGGTGCCGCTACGGCCGGCATCTGCTGGGCGTGCAAGATTCTGCCGGTCAAGGTGCTCGACGCGGCCGGCAGCGGGTCGTACAGCGCCATCGCCGAAGGCATCCGGTATGCGGCGGACCGCGGCGCGGACATCATCAACCTGTCGCTCGGCGGCTCCGACGACGGCCAGGTGCTGCGCGACGCGGTGGCGTACGCGGTGGGCAAGGGCGCGCTGGTCGTCGCGGCCGCGGGCAACGACGGCAGCAGCGCGCCGCATTATCCGGCCGCGATCCCGGCCGCGCTGGCGATCGGTGCCTCGACCGCCACCGATACGCGCTACTCGTGGTCCGACTACGGTGCCGGCTGGGTCGATCTCGCCGCGCCGGGTTGCAGTCCGGCGCCGGCCCGGACCGGCGGCGTCGGCCAGTTCTGCGGTACGTCGTCGGCGACGCCGTTCGCCGCGGGCGTGGCCGCACTGCTCGCCTCGACCAGCCCGCAGCCGTCCGCGGCGCGCATCCGTACCGCCCTGACGGCATCGGCCGACGCGCTGGCCGGCGGCTGGGTCGCCGCCGGCCGGGTCAATGCGGAGAACGCGCTGCACGCGCTCCCGACGGCGCAGACCGAGCACGCGACGCTCAGCACGACGTTCCGGTATCCGGCGCCCGGCACGCTGGTGCGTGGCACGGTCGGGGTCGGCGCCCTCGCCGCCGCGGACGCCGGCGTGGCGCGGGTGCAGCTCCTCGCCGGCACCGTGCTCGTCGGCACGGACACGACATCGCCGTACGCGTTCCGTTGGCGCACGGCGCGCACCGGGCCGGTCACGCTGACGCTCCGAACCTACGACCGGGCGGGCAACGTCACGCTGGCCCGGCGGTCCGTCACCGCTGACAACACCGCACCGGCCGCCCGGATCCGGAGGGCTCCGGCGAACCGAACGCGGCATGTGCGCAGGACCAAGTACGTCACCGCGTACGCGAGCGACTACTACGGCGTACGGTCGCTGGAACTCATCGTCGACGGCAAGGTCACCCAGCGGTACGCCGGGCGGTCGCACCGGTTCTCCGTGCAGACGTGGAAGCACGGCGGATCGATGACCGTACGGATCCGGGCGTACGACCGCGTCGGCAACGTGCGCTACACGCCGGCCCGGACCTGGTACCGCTGAATACGTCGGTAAACTTCCCGCGTGAGCACTCCACGGCCCGTTCTCGTGGTCGACTTCGGCGCCCAGTACGCCCAGCTGATCGCCCGCCGGGTAAGGGAGGCGCGGGTCTACTCGGAGATCGTGCCGCATTCGATGCCGGTGGCGGAGATGCTCGCGAAGGACCCGGCGGCGATCATCCTGTCCGGCGGACCGTCCAGTGTGTACGAGCCGGGCGCACCCGCCCTGGACGCCGGGATGTTCGACAGCGACGTGCCGGTGTTCGGCATCTGCTACGGGTTCCAGGCGATGGCCCAGGCGCTCGGCGGCACCGTCGCGCACACCGGCGCACGCGAGTACGGCCGCACGTTGCTCGCCGCCCAGGGCGGCACGCTGCTGCGTGACCTGCCGGCCGATCTGCCGGTGTGGATGAGCCACGGCGACAGCGTGACGATCGCGCCGGCCGGCTTCGCGGTGACCGCGTCGTCGGCAGGCGCGCCGGTGGCCGCGTTCGAGGATCTGTCCGCCCGGCGGGCCGGCGTCCAGTTCCACCCCGAGGTCGCCCACACGCAGCGGGGCCAGGAGATGCTGCGGCGATTCCTGTACGACATCGCCGGCATCGAACCGACCTGGACCCCGAGCAACATCATCGACGACCAGGTGGCGGCGATCCGTGCCCGGGTCGGCGACAAGCAGGTGATCTGCGGGCTGTCCGGCGGCGTCGACTCCGCGGTCGCGGCGGCGCTCGTGCACCGGGCCGTCGGCGACCAGCTCACCTGCGTGTTCGTCGACCACGGCCTGCTGCGGGCCGGCGAGGCCGAGCAGGTGGAGAAGGACTACGTGGCCGCCACCGGCATCCGGCTGAAGGTGGTCGACGCGTCGGAGCGCTTCCTCGGCGCGCTGGCCGGCGTCGCCGACCCGGAGCAGAAGCGGAAGATCATCGGCCGGGAGTTCATCCGGGTGTTCGAGGCCGCGGCCCGCGAGGTGGACGCGGAACGGCACGTGGAGTTCCTCGTTCAGGGCACGCTCTACCCGGATGTGGTCGAGTCCGGCGGTGGCACCGGAACGGCGAACATCAAGAGCCACCACAACGTCGGCGGGCTGCCCGAGGACCTGCGGTTCTCGCTCGTGGAGCCGTTGCGGACGCTGTTCAAGGACGAGGTCCGGGCGATCGGCGCCGAGCTGGGCCTGCCCGAGGAGATCGTCCAGCGGCATCCGTTCCCCGGGCCCGGACTGGCGATCCGGATCATCGGCGCCGTCGACCGGCACCGGCTGGACGTGCTGCGCGCCGCCGACCTGATCGCCCGGGAAGAGCTCACCGCGGCCGGTCTGGATCGCGAGGTCTGGCAGTTCCCGGTGGTGCTGCTCGCCGATGTGCGCAGCGTGGGCGTCCAAGGCGACGGCCGGACGTACGGGCATCCCGTCGTCCTGCGGCCGGTGTCCAGTGAGGACGCCATGACCGCCGACTGGTCGCGGCTGCCGTACGACGTGATCGCCCGGATCTCCACCCGCGTCACCAACGAGGTGCCCGAGGTGAACCGCGTGGTCCTGGACGTAACAAGCAAGCCCCCCGGCACCATCGAGTGGGAGTAACCCGCCGATCGCCGCTTCATTTTTCCCCGCGATCTTGGAGTTGTGGTTGGAACGAATCGGGCGGTAGGACC
>DATBGW010000198.1:0-4620 GCA_036557765.1 Actinoplanes sp. | reverse complement strand
CCTACGTCCACGGCAGGCCACCCGCTTCCACGTGGTGGTCATGGTCAGCATCCTGCTGGGGATCGCGGCGCTGCTTACCACGATCGACCCGATCCAGCTGACCGAGTACATGCTGATCTTCAGTGCGATCGTGCTGCCGCTGACGTACGTGCCGATCCTGGTCGTCGCGAACGATCGGGGATATCTGGGCGACAAGGTCAACGGCCCGTTCGCGAACGCCTTGGGCCTCGTCTACCTGGTGATCATCGTGGCCGCCGCGGTCGCCGCCGTACCCATCATGATCTTCACGGGTATGGGAGGGTGAAACCATGCCGCTGCTGATCGCGTTCGATCTGCTGGATCGGCAGATCGTCGATCGCGACGGCGTGCCGGTCGGCAAGGTCGACGACGTCGAGCTCTCCGACGACGGCCGCTACGTCACCGCGCTGCTCACCGGGCAGCGGGCGCTGGGCGCGCGGTTCGGCGGACGGCTCGGCCACTGGATCACCGCTACCGCGACCCGGCTGGACATCGACCGGCTCGGCCCGCGCCGGATCGAGTACGCGCTGGTGGCGCGCGTGGACTCGGCCGTGCACCTGTCCACGCGGCGCGAGTTGCTCGCCCCGCCGGCGCTGGAGGCGTGGCTGGACGAACACCTGATCTCCAAGATCCCCGGAGCCTCCGATGCGGGCTAGTGACGTGCTTGGCCGGCGGGCGGTGGACGGATCCGGCCAGGACCTCGGCCGCATCGTCGACATCGTGTGCGAGATCGACGACGAGGGACGGCCGGAGCTGGTCGCGGTGCTCGCGGTCCTCGGGCCGTGGGGCCGGCTCCTGGGGTACGAGCGGGAGCAGGTCGGCGCGCCCTGGATCATCGAGAAGCTGGCCCGGTGGATCCTGCGCCGGCGGATGACGACAGTGCCGTGGCGGTCATTGCGGTGGGACTCGTGAACCCCGTGGTGGCCCGTGTCCTGCGGGCCATGCCGATCATCGACGGTCACAACGACCTGCCCATGCAGCTGCGCGCGCGGGCCGGTTACGACGTCTCCGGCCTGGCCCGGCGGCGGCCGGAGTTCCACACCGACATCCCGCGGCTGCGGGCCGGCGGTGTCGGCGCACAGTTCTGGTCCGTCTACGTGCCGTCCGACCTGCCCGAGCCGGAGGCGGTGGTGGCGACGATGGAGCAGGTCGACGCGGTGTACCGGCTCACCGCGGCCTATCCGGACGACCTGGTCATGGCGTTCTGTTCCGCCGATGTGGAGCGGGCCATGACGGCCGGCCGGATCGCGTCGCTGATCGGGATCGAGGGCGGGCACAGCCTGGCCACCTCATTGGGCGTGCTGCGGTCGTTCGCCCGGCTCGGCGCCCGGTACGTGACGCTGACGCACAACGACCACACGTCGTGGGCCGACTCGGCGGCCGAGGCGCCGGCCGCCGGCGGCCTCACCGACGTGGGCCGGGCGATCGTCCGCGAGATGCAACGGATCGGCGTCCTGGTGGACCTGGCCCACGTCGCGCCGGTGACCATGCACGCGGCCCTCGACGTCGCCTCCGCGCCGGTGATCTTCAGCCACTCGTCGGCGCGGGCGGTCACCGACCACCACCGCAACGTCCCCGACGACGTGCTCGGCCGGCTCCCCGACAACGGTGGCGTCGTGCAGCTGACGTTCGTACCGTCGTTCATCTCCGACGAGGTCCGGGCCTGGGTGGTCGCGGCCACCGACGAGCGGGAACGCCTGGGCCTGCCGCTCGCCGAGGGGCCGTGGCCGCGCGCCCCGCATCCGGGCGAGGATCCGCTTGCAGTGGTCGCCTCGGTACCGCCGCCGGAGCCGGCCGACGACCGCTTCACGGCGTGGCTGGCCGACCATCCACGCCCGACCGCGACCGTCGCGCAGGTCGCGGACCACGTCGAGCACGCGCGGGAGGTCGCCGGCGTCGAGCACATCGGCCTGGGCGGTGACTTCGACGGTACGGACACGCTGCCGGCCGGCCTCGACGACGTGTCCGGCTATCCGCGGCTGCTCGCCGAGCTGGCCGGCCGGGGATGGAGCGAGGCGGAGCTGCAGGCGCTGACCGGCCGCAACATCCTGCGTGTCCTGCACGAGTCCGAACGCCGGGCCGAAGAGCCCCTCTGGCCCCGTTAGTCCCTCGGCCGCCCGGCCCCTTCTCCGCGATCTTGGAGTTGTGGTTGCCCTTTCGCGGCTTTCCGCCCGTTTCGCGCCAACCACAACTCCAAGATCGCGGCGCGGGAGTGTCAGGTGAGGGGT
Source organism: Actinoplanes sp. (assembly GCA_036557765.1). Taxonomy (GTDB): domain Bacteria; phylum Actinomycetota; class Actinomycetes; order Mycobacteriales; family Micromonosporaceae; genus Actinoplanes. The sequence goes on along the minus strand of DATBGW010000198.1, from coordinate 2,374 downwards.
GTCGCGGCGTGGGAGAGACCCATCAGCTGACACCCGCCGGGCCGAGTCATGCGCCGGCCGTCGCTCCGGACGAGTGGAGCGTCATGGGTGTATCGCGGCGCGGGAAACACCCGTAACGCTCCACTCCACGCCGGCTCACACCAGGCCGGCGTCGTGCACCAGGAGGGCTATCTGGACGCGGTTGTTCAGCTCCAGCTTGGTCAGCAGCCGGGACACGTGCGCCTTGACGGTGGCCACGCTCATGAACAACTCCGCGGAGATCTCCGCGTTCGACCGGCCCCGGCCGAGCGCCAGCGCGACGTCGCGTTCCCGCTCACTGAGCCGGCCCAGCAGCCGCCGCGCGTCCGACCGCACCGGCTGCGGGCCGGCGACGTGCGCGATCAGCTGCCGGGTCACGGTCGGTGACAGCGTCGCCTCGCCATGCGCCACCTTGTGCACGGCCCGCAGGATCTCCGCCGGTGGCGTGTCCTTGAGCAGGAACCCGCCGGCGCCGGCCCGGAGCGCGCGCAGCACGTACTCGTCGGCGTCGAACGTGGTCAGCACGATCACTTCGGGCGCGTCCGGACGCCGGCGCAGCGCCTCGGTCGCGGCCAGGCCGTCGATAGTTGGCATCCGGAGGTCCATCAGCACGACGTCCGGCCGGTGTGCCGCGACCGCGGCCGGCACGTCCGCCCCGTCGGCCGCCTCGCCGACCACGTCGATGCCCGCGGCACCGGACAGGATCATCGACAGGCCCGCGCGGACCAGGGCGTCGTCGTCGATAATCAGCACCCGGACCGGCGCGGTCATGCCGTGCCTTCCTCGGGCGTGCCCTCCCTGCCGGCAAACCGTTCGGTGCGGTCGGTCATGTCGTGCCTTCCTCGGGCATGCCTTCCCGGCTCGGACTCCGTTCGGTGCGGTCGGTCACGCCGGACCAGGGCAACCAGGCGGACAACACGAAGTCGGCGTCGGTGCGGCCGGATGTCAACCGGCCCCCGGCGAGCGTGGCCCGCTCGGCGAGCCCGACCAGCCCGGTTCCGGTGCCCGGGATGGCGACCGCGCCGGCGCCGACCGGCCAGCGGTTCCGCACTTCGACAGCGAGGCCGTCGCCCGCGGTGCCCGTGATGGCGACCGCGACCGCGGTTCCAGGCGCGTGCTTGCGGGCGTTCGTGAGGCCCTCCTGCACGATCCGGTACGCCGTCCGGCCGGTGGCGTCCGGCACGGCGGCCGGGTCGACGCCCACGTTCAGCGCGACGGTCATGCCGGCGGCCCGGGACTCGTCGGCGAGCCCGGGGAGGCCGGAAAGTGTGGGCTGTGGCCGTTCCGGTGGCACCACCTCGGCGCCGCCGTCCTCGCGGAGCACGCCGATGACCTCGCGCAGATCCTGCAGCGCCTGGTGGGCGCTGGCCCGGATGACGCCGGCCGCACCGGCGACCTCGGCCGGTGCCGCGTCCGGCCGGATCTCCAGCGCACCGGCGTGCAGGCTCAGCAGCGAGATCCGGTGGGCCAGCACGTCATGCATCTCCCGGGCGATCCGGGTCCGCTCCAGCGCCCGGGCCTGAGCCACCCGCAGCTGCTGCTCGGCCTCGGCCCGTTCGGCGCGGTCGCGCAACGAGACGACGAGCTGCCGCCGGGCCCGGATCACCATCCCCCACAGCACGACGATCACCGCAAAGGCGGCGGTCCACGCCATCGACTCCCAGAACGGCGTGCCCTCCTCCGGCCGGAGCACGGCGAACACGGCGTTCGCCCCGAGGATCGCCACCGCCAGCGGCGCCGCGACCGCGAAGCGCCGGTGTACCGCGACCGTGAACAGCAGGATGAAGATGGACACGGCGGTCGTCACCGAGAAGACGCCGAGCACCAGCACGGCGACCAGCAGATGCACTGGCCGGCGACGCCGCCACCAGAGCGCGGTGGCGGCCAGCACGCCGAACGCGAAGTCGGTCACGATCAGCCAGTCCGGGGTGCCGGCGAACCCCGAGACGATCTCCGGGTCGCCTTCGAGGAGATCGCCGGTGACGACCGCGGCGAACCCGAATGCCAGCACGAAGCAGATCGCGTCCACGATCCAGTCCCGCGTCGACCGGCGGACCGGCGCGAGGGCATCCGGGTCGGCGGTGAGGGCGGCGGGCAGCAGCCAGTTGTACTCCGGCCTGGTCAGCGTGCCCATCCCGTCATGGTAGGAGCGGCCCCGGACCGGCCGATACCGACCAAAGTCGGTGACATCCATAGACCAAGGTTCGCCGGCCTCGACCGGCGGCCGACGCGCCCGGCCGGCCGGCGGCGGCACGCTGAACGGCATGATCACGGTCGAACATCTCAGCAAGCGGTACGGGAGCCACCCGGCCGTCGACGACGTGTCGTTCACCTGCGAACCCGGCACGGTGACCGG
>DATBGW010000197.1:0-8967 GCA_036557765.1 Actinoplanes sp. | reverse complement strand
GATGCCCAGTTCGACTGAACCCTCCGAGTACGCCCCGGCGTATAGGTCCGCGGGGGCTACCGGAGGGACGGTGCAGTGACGCGATCGGTCTGGGCAGCGGTACGGATGCTCGGCGGCGCCGCCATTCTCGCGGTTCTGCTGTGGCGCCTGGGTACCGGCGCGTTCCTGGACGGACTGCGGGTGATCGACGGGCCGGCGCTGCTGGCGGCGTTCGGGATCGGTGTCGCGACCACGGCGTTCAGCGCCTGGCGCTGGTGCCTGGTGGCGCGCGGTCTGGGCCTGCGACTCTCCTTCGGCGGCGCGGTCGCCGACTACTACAAGGCGCTGTTCCTCAACGCGGCGCTGCCCGGCGGCGTGCTCGGCGATGTCGATCGGGCGGTGCGGCACGGCCGCGGTGAGGGCGATGTCGGCCGCAGCGTCCGGGCGGTCGTGCTGGAGCGAACCGCGGGTCAGATCGTGCTGGTCAGCGTGGGTCTGGTCGTGCTCGCGACGGTGCCGTCGCCGGTGTTGTCCCACCTGGAGCAGCACGGTCCGCGCGCCGGGATGGCCGCGGTGGTCGCCGGCGCGGTCGGTGCCGCGGCGTTCGTGCTCTGGACCCGGCTGCGGCGGGGGACGTCCCGCGCGGCGAGCGTGGCCCGCGCGGGCGCCGCCGAGATCCGGGCCGGGCTGCTGTCCCGGCGCACGTGGCCGGGCATCGTGGTGGCGTCGGCAGTGGTCCTGGCCGGCCATCTCGCCACGTTCGTGGTGGCGGCCCGGGCGGCCGGCTCGACCGCGTCGCTGCTGCGGCTCGCGCCGCTGATGCTGCTCGCGCTGCTGGCCATGAGCCTGCCGGTGAACATCGGCGGTTGGGGACCCCGCGAGGGCGTCACCGCGTGGGCGTTCGGTGCGGCCGGACTGAGCGCAACCCAGGGCGTGACGATCGCCGTCGCGTACGGCCTGTTCGCCTTCGTCGCCGCTCTACCCGGCGCAATCGTGCTCGCCACCCGAGCGATCGCCACAGTCCGAACCAGGCAGAACTGGTCCTCCGCCAGCCCCGCGAGCGCCGCCGGTGATTAAGGCGCGAGCCAGCCGAGCGGAGGCGAGGCCATCAAACACAGCCATCAAACACAGCCATCAAACTCAGCTCAGCTTGTAGCGCAGCAGCACGACGTCGCCGATCTGGCGCACTTCGGCCAGCTCGGCGCGATGTGCCGGGGTCCACGGAAAGGCCCCGTCGCCGACGAACCGCGGCGCCCGCGAGTCACCGACGAAGAACGGCGCCACCACGAGCTGGAGCTCGTCGACCAGGCCCTCGGTGAGGAACTGGGTGTGCACGGTGCCGCCGCCCTCCACCATCAGCCGGCGGACTCCCCGGTCGTACAGGTCGGCGGACACCCGGCGCAGGTCGACCGGGTCACCGCCGTCCACCACGGTGGCCACGCCGCCGAGCCGGCGGCGCGCCTGCTCCAGCGCGCCGCTGGCGCAGTAGACCAGCTTGTCGACGTCACCCATCGTGAAGAACCGCGCGCCCGGGTCCAACGCACAGCTACCCGTCACGGTCACCTTGAGTGGCGTGGCGAGCTCGCCGCGGGCGATCCGTTCCTGCTGGCGGGCCGGTGAGCGGACCAGGAGCCGGGGATCGTCCTTCCGGACCGTGGCGGCCCCCACCAGGATGGCGTCGCAGCCGGCCCGGACCGCGTCGACCCGGTCGAAGTCGGCGTCGTTGGAGAGCAGCAGCCGGCCGGCGCTGGCATCGTCGACATAACCGTCGATGGACATGCCACAACTCAGCAGGGTGTAGGGCCGCCCAACCACCGATGACGCCTCCCGTCGAGCGACGATCCTCACCCCGATTCTGGAATGCGTCCAAGATAGCGTCGTTGGCGGTGTGGCACCGGCCGGAAGCGGGCACTGTTCGCCCGGCGGGAGCTGTCGTACTGGCCTGAGGAGGCTCGATGTCGCGAACCCGGAGCACCCCGCTCCCGCTTGCCACGATCCGGCGCCGGGTCACGGTCCCGCTCCGGTTCTCCGACGGGTACGCCACCACCGCGTGCGTTCACACGTTCGACTGCCTGGTGGACGGCAAGGAGCACATCGCCCTGGGTCTCGGCGACTGGAAGCGGGCGCTGGCGAAGTCGGCCGCGGGCGGCCGGGCACCGCTGGTCCGCCCGCACAGCGAGTGCCTCACCGGTGACGTGTTCGGCAGCCAGCGATGCGACTGCGGTCCGCAGCTCCGCGAGGCCGTCGAGCGAATCGCCGAGGAGGGCGGGATTCTGCTCTACCTGCGGCAGGAGGGCCGCGGGATCGGCCTGTACGCCAAGCTCGACGCGTACGCGCTGCAGGAGGCCGGCCTTGATACGTACGAGGCGAATGTGGCCCTGGGTCGCGGCGAGGACGAGCGCGACTACAGCGCGGCCGCGCAGATGATGCTGGCGCTGGGCGTCGGCCGGGCCCGGCTGCTGAGCAACAACCCGGACAAGTCCGAGCAGCTCAGCCGGCACGGCGTGGTCATCACCGAACGGATCCCGACCGGGGTGCACCTGTCCAAGGACAACGTGCGCTATCTAGCAGCGAAGGCCACGCACACCGCGCACACCATCGTGCTGCCGCTGGCCGAGTAGTTAGGGGTTCGTCAGAGGCTTTTTCGGACAACCGTGCTCGGCCTTCCACGTCGCCACCGCCGCCACCGCCGACTTGTTCCGGCCGGCGCGCCAGGCGTCCAGGTACGGCCACGGGTAGACGGTGCCGCGCTGGTTCCACCAGTCGCCGACCCGGGCGCACGGCGGCGAGATCCCGAAATGCAGGTGACAGGCGCTGGCGTCGCCGGTGTCGCCGGTACGGCCCAGCGTCTGCCCGGCGCGGACGCGGACACCCGGCCGGATCGCCGAGCCGATCGAGGACAGGTGCGAGCCGTAGTAGCGCACGCCGTCGTCGCCGAGCAACGAGATCGAGAGCCCGCCGCGGGTGGCGCCGGCGTTGACCGACGGCTTCCAGCTGTCCACCCGGCTCACGGCGAGGATCGTGCCGCCGGTGACCGCGACGAAGCGGTTACCACAGGCGGTGATGACGTCGGTGGCCGGATAGTCGTGATGCGTGTGCGCGTACGAATTGCGGCCGATGACCGGAAAGACGTACGAGACGGACCGCGCGGACGGCGTCGTCGTCGGTGTGGCCTTCGGCTTGGCGCTCCGCGACGGCGACGTCGACGGTGTGGCGCTGGTCGCCTCCGGACTCGCCGGTGTGGCGGCGACCCAGCTCGGTGACGGGTCAACAGCTTGGTCCGCGCCGACGGGCGTACCGGGCGGCGCTGAGCATCCGCCGAGTGCCAGACCGACCGCCGCCACGGACAGAACGCACCGGAGGCTCCACCGCACTGGCCGTACTCCCCTCGCTGGACCGTCGGCGACTCTACGCCGCCGGCCCCGCCATCCACAGGCCGCCCGCACACCGCCGGGTTGCCTCTAGGATCGCCGGGTGACCTCCCCGGCCGTCGACGTGCTCAAGGGCGTTTTCGGCTACCCGGATTTCCGCGGGCGGCAGGGCGAGATCATCGAGCACGTCATCGCCGGCGGCGACGCGCTGGTGCTGATGCCGACCGGAGGCGGCAAGTCGCTGTGCTACCAGATCCCGGCGCTGGTCCGGCGCGGCGCCGGGGTGGTGATCTCGCCGCTGATCGCGCTCATGCAGGACCAGGTGGACGCGCTGCGCACGCTGGGCGTCCGCGCCGGCTTTCTCAATTCGACCCAGGATCCGGACGAACGGCGTCTGGTGGAGCAGGAGTTCGTCGCGGGCGAGCTCGACCTGCTGTACGTGGCGCCGGAGCGGCTCGGCGTGCCCGCCACCCAGCAGCTGCTCGACCGGGGCCGGATCGCGTTGTTCGCCATCGACGAGGCACACTGCGTCGCCCAGTGGGGCCACGACTTCCGGCCCGACTACCTGGGGCTCTCCGTTCTGCACGAGCGCTGGCCGGAAGTGCCGCGGATCGCGCTGACCGCCACGGCCACCACTGCAACCCGCGACGAGATCGCCGCCCGGCTGCGGCTCACCGAGGCGCGGCACTTCACGTCCAGCTTCGACCGGCCGAACATCCAGTACCGGATCGTGGCAAAGAACGAACCGCGGCGGCAGTTGCTCGAGCTGCTGCGGACCGAGCACGCCGGCGACGCCGGGATCGTGTACTGCCTGACCCGTGCGTCGGTGGAGAAGACTGCCGAATTCCTGTGCGGCAACGGGATCGCGGCGCTCCCCTACCACGCCGGCCTCGACGCGCCCGTCCGGTCCGCGCACCAGTCCCGGTTCCTGCGCGAGGACGGCCTCGTCATGGTCGCCACCATCGCGTTCGGCATGGGCATCGACAAGCCGGACGTGCGCTTCGTGGCCCACCTGGACCTGCCGAAGTCGGTGGAGGGCTACTACCAGGAGACCGGCCGAGCGGGCCGGGACGGCCTGCCGTCGACCGCCTGGCTGGCGTACGGTCTTGCCGACGTCGTGCAGCAGCGGCGGTTGATCGACACCTCCGGCGGCGACCGTACTTACCGCCGCAACGCCGCCGCGCACCTGGACGCGATGCTGGCGTTGTGCGAGACGGTCACCTGCCGGCGTGCGCAACTGCTCGCATATTTCGGACAGACCGGCGCGGCGGGTTGCGGCAACTGCGACACGTGCCTGGCGCCGCCGGAGTCCTGGGACGGCACCATCGCGGCGCAGAAGCTGCTTTCCACAGTGCTGCGCCTGCAGCGCGAGCGCGGGCAGAAGTTCGGTGCCGGCCAGTCCATCGACATCCTGCTGGGGCGAACCACCGAGAAGGTCACCCAGTTCCGGCACGACCGGCTCAGCGTCTTCGGCATCGGCACGGACCTGCGCGAGGCCGAGTGGCGGGGCGTCGTACGTCAGCTGCTGGCCGCGGGCCTGCTGGCGGTCGACGGCGACTACGGAACGCTCGTGCTGACCGAGAACAGCGCGGACGTGCTGCGCGGGCAGCGCACGGTGATGATGCGCCGGGACCGTCCCCGCCCGGCGCGGGCGGCCCGACCACGGGCCACCGCGGCCACCGCGCCGGCGGAGCTGCCCGCGGAGGCCGAGCCGCTGTTCGAGCGGCTCCGCGCGTGGCGGGCGGGGGTGGCGCGGGAGCAGGGCGTTCCGGCGTACGTCGTCTTCCACGACGCGACACTGCGGGCCATCGCGGCGCTGCGGCCCACAACGCTGGCCGACCTGGGCACGGTGAGCGGCGTCGGGCAGGCCAAGCTCACCCGTTTCGGTCAGCAGATCCTGGACACCGTCGCCGCCCCATGACTCCCCCGCGATCTTGGAGCTGTGGTTGGCACAAACCCTGCTAAACGGGCATAAGGGCAACCACAACTCCAAGATCGCGGAATGATTACTGGGGTTGGCCGATGTTGACCATCCAGGAGACGCCGAACCGGTCGGTACACATGCCGAACTCGTCGCCCCACATCTGCTTCTCCAGCGGCATCGTCACCGTGCCACCGTCGGACAACTTCTCCCAGTACCGGCGCAGTGGCTCCCCTTCGTCACCGCTGAGGCTGACGGTGATCGTGTCGCCGGGATTGAACGGCATGTCCGGCATGAGGTCGGAACCCATCAGCGTGTACCCGGCGTCCGTTTCCAGCTGGGCGTGCATCACCTTGTCCGCCACAGCTGGGTCGGGGTTGCCGAATTCAGCGTGCGTATTGATGGTGAGTTCGCCGCCGAACACCGAGCGGTAGAACTCCATTGCCTCGCGCGCGTCCCCGTTGAACGCGAGATACGGGTTGAGTCGGGATGTCATCACAGGCTCCTTCGGCTGAGGTGACCGGCACCTTCCGCAGGCTAGACCCGTGGCGGGCGTTCCGGCAGTGGTCCTGACGGCCGATCCTTCATGTCCGGCTCCGGCGAGCCGAAATGATGGGCGTGGAGACCGCGGCGGCGCAGACGGCCAGGCGGCGGCGCCTGTCCGGCGTCGCCCTGGTCCTCGCCGTCCTGGTGCTGGGTGGTGGCGCCACCACCGCCGCGGCGCTGGTCGCCAACCGCAGCCAGCAGCAGCTGGCCACGCAGGAGATGGACCACTACATCGACGACCTCAGTGACGTCATCACGGAACAGGTGAACGACTACGGCGACGCCCTGACCGACCTCGCCGCTGGGATCAGCGCCCAGCAGTTCCTGAGCGCCGGCGACTTCGCGACGATGGCGTCGTCGCTCGACAACCGGCGGCTGCCTGGCGCCACCGGCGTGGGCTTCGTGGTGGCCGCGGCCGACGACGAGGTGGCGGCCGTGCAAGCGCACTGGCGATCCCACGGCGCGACCGGCCTGACCCTCGTGGCTGCGGGCACCGGCGTCGAGCACAAGTTCGTGATCTTCTCGCATTCGTTCACCGCAACGGGCGGCTCGCCGGGCCGCGATCTCAGCCAGGTGCAGCAGACCGAGGACGTCCTGCGGATCTCGCGTGAGACCGGCGCCTTCACCATCGGGCACCCGCTCGTCCTGTACCGGGACCGGAACCTGCCCAGCGCACAGCAGCAGTTGTCGTTCACTCTCGGTGTGCCGGTCCAGTCCCGGTCCGGCTCAGCAGCCGCATGGGTGGTGATGGGCGTGCGCGGCCGTGACTTCCTGAACCAGACGGTGGGCCGGCAGGCCGCCGGCGCCATCCGGATGGATCTCATCGATCCCGCGGTCGGGTCGGACGCGCTGATCGCGCAGGTGTCCGGCGGGAAGCTCATGCCGGACCGGAGCCTGGAGCGGACCCGGACGCTGGCGCTCGGTCACCACACCTGGCAACTGCGGCTGCGCCCGACGACCGGCCTGCTCAGCGTCACCGACCGCTGGGCCACCCGGCTCGCGATCGCCGTGGGCGCCGCGTTCACGCTGCTGCTGGCCACCCTCGTGGCGGTGCTGGTGAGCGGCCGCAACCGCGCGATGGACCGGGTGGACGAGGCGACCGCGGCGCTGCGCGAGGACATCCGGCGGCGGGAGGCGGTGGAGGCCGAGCTGCAGCGGCTGGCGCTGCACGATCCGCTCACCGGCCTGGCGAACCGGGTGTTGTTCTACGAACGCGTCGGCCACGCGCTGACCACGCATGCGCGGGCCGGCGAGACGTTCGCCGTGCTGTTCATCGATCTGGACGGCTTCAAACAGGTGAACGACCGATTCGGGCACAGCGCCGGTGACGCCGTCCTGCGAACGGTCGCGGACCGGCTGAGCGGCTGCCTGCGCGACAGCGACACGGTGGCGAGGTTCGGCGGCGACGAGTTCGCGGTCGTCGTCGAGCGCCTCGCCGCACCGGGCGACGTCCAGATCACCGCGGAACGGATCGTGACAGCGGTCGGCCGGCCGATCGAGGTCGGTTCGAATCAGACCCGGGTCACGGCCAGCGTCGGCATCGCGCTGAACCACCCCGGCGACAGCGCCGACGACATCCTGCGCGAGGCCGACCTGGCCATGTACACCGCGAAGACCACCGGCAAGTCCCGGCACGTCCTCGCGGGCCGTCAGCGGTTGTCCGACCCGGCCGATTCGATCGAAGCCCGCGCCGCCTCCAGCCGCGCGACCGGTACCCGGAACGGCGAACAGGACACGTAGTCCAGCCCCACCTCGTGGAAGAAGTGCACCGACTCCGGGTCGCCACCGTGCTCGCCGCAGACGCCGAGGTGGAGATCGGACCGGGTGGCCCGCCCCTCCTCGACCGCGATCCGCACGAGCCGGCCGACGCCGTCACGGTCGATCGACTCGAACGGTGACACCCCGAAGATGCCGAGGTCGAGGTAGCGCGGGAAGAACGTGCCCTCGACGTCGTCGCGGGAGAAGCCCCACGTCATCTGGGTCAGGTCGTTCGTCCCGAACGAGAAGAAGTCGGCCGCCTCCGCGATCTGGCCGGCGGTGAGCGCCGCCCGGGGCACCTCGATCATCGTGCCGATCAGCACCTCGACGCCGCTGTCGGCGACCACTTCGGCGACGATCTGCTCGGTCTCGGCCCGTACCGTCTCCAGCTCCTGCACGGCGCCGACCAGCGGCACCATGATCTCCGGGCGGGGCCGGCCGCCCTCGCCGGCCAGCGCGACCGCGGCCTCCGCGATCGCGCGGACCTGCAGCGCGAACAGGCCGGACACGACCAGGCCCAGCCGTACGCCACGCAGGCCCAGCATCGGGTTCTGCTCGTGCATCCGGCGCACCGCGGCGAGCAACTCCTCGTCCCGCTTGACGTCCTCGCCGCGTTCCTTGCCCACCGCGACGCGCACCGACAGTTCCTCCAACGCGGGGAGGAACTCGTGCAGCGGCGGGTCGATCAGCCGGACGGTGACCGGCAGGCCGTTCATCTCCCGGAACAGCTCCAGGAAGTCGGCGCGCTGCAGCGGTCGCAGCGCCTCGAGCGCCGCGTTGCGCTCCTCGTCCGTCCGCGCCAGGATCAGCCGCTCGACCAGCTCCCGACGGTCGCCGAGGAACATGTGCTCGGTCCGGCACAGGCCGATGCCCTCCGCGCCGAACCGGCGGGCGCGAGCGGCGTCCGGGCCGGTGTCGGCGTTCGCCCGCACCCGCAGACGCCGCCCCGAATCGGCGTGCGTCATGATCCGGTGCACGGCCGCGACCAGCGGCGTGTCGGCGTGCTCCGGATCGAGGTCGCCTTCGAAGTACTGCACCACCTCGGAGGGCCGCACCGGGACCTCGCCGAGGAACACGCGGCCGGTGGTGCCGTCGATGGAGACGGTGTCGCCCTCGTTCACGGTCTGGTCGCCGACGGTGAACGAGTCGCGGCCGACCTCGATGGCGTCGGCGCCACAGACGCAGGTCTTGCCCATGCCGCGGGCCACCACCGCGGCGTGGCTCGTCTTGCCGCCGCGCGAGGTCAGGATGCCCTGTGCGGCGATCATGCCGGGCAGGTCGTCCGGGTTGGTCTCGCGCCGGACCAGGATCACCGCGTGCCCCTCGCCGGCCACCTCGACCGCGCGGGCCGAGCTGAACACCACCCGGCCGGACGCCGCGCCCGGCGAGGCG
>DATBGW010000196.1:0-8857 GCA_036557765.1 Actinoplanes sp. | reverse complement strand
GCCGTCGACCGTGATCGAGCCCTTCTCCACGACGTACCGGCCCAACTCCGCCGGCAACGCGACGCGCACCACCTCCCAGTCGCCGGCGGGCTCCCGGGACAGGAGCGTTCCGACGCCGTCCACGTGACCCTGCACGAGGTGACCGCCCAGCCGGCTGCCGAGCGTCGCGGCGCGTTCCAGATTCACCGGACTGCCCGAACGCAGCGCGCCGAGCGAGGACCGACGCAGCGTCTCCCCCATCACGTTGAACGTGACGACACCGTCGCCGGTCTCGACCACGGTCAGGCAGACGCCGTTGACCGCGACGGAATCGCCGTGCCGGAGATCCGCGGCGACCAGAGGGCCGCGCACGGCGAGAACGGTCGCGTCGACGTACGCCACCTCGCCCAGTTCCTCCACGATGCCGGTGAACATCAGCACTCCTTGCCCGCGAGCGTTGCGGTGAGGCGCAGATCGGGCCCGATCCGCGCGACGTCGATGAGATTCAGATCGAACGCGTCGCCGATGGTCGTCACACCGACGTCGCGCAGAGCGGAGGGGCCGGCGCCGAGCAGTTTCGGCGCCACATACCCGACGACGGTGTCGACCAGGCCGCCCGCCAGGAACGAGCCGGCCAGCGTGGGACCGCCCTCGAGCAGCGCGCCGCGAACCCCCCGGGCGTACAGCTGGGTCAGCATCTCCGGCAGGTCGACGCGCCCGTCCACCCCGGCACCGACAGCGGCCGCCGTCGCGATCCAGGTGGGCGCGGCGGCGTCGCGGACGCGGGCGTTTTCCGGGGTACGGCCGGCGGAGTCCACCACCACACGCAGTGGTTGCGTTATCGCGATGCTCCCGTCGCGCGGGTCGCGGACGGTCAGGTGCGGGTCGTCGACGAGCACCGTGCCGACGCCGGCGATGATCGCGTCCGCCCTGGCCCGGAGCACGTGCACGTCCGCCCGGGCCGGCTCCGACGTGATCCACTGGCTGGTCCCGTCCGCGGCGGCTGACCGGCCGTCCAGCGTCGCCGCGAACTTCCACGTCACGTGCGGCCGCCCCCGGCGTACGGCGGTCAGCCACGCGACGTTGCCCCGTTCCGCCTCCGCCCGGCGTACCCCGGTCGCGACCTCGACGCCGGCGGACCGCAGCGTGGCCGCGCCGCCGGCGGCCTTCGGCGTCGGCTCGTCGAGCGCGATCACGACCCGGCGCACCCCGGCGGTGAGCAACGCCTCCGCGCACGGCCCGGTCCGGCCGGTGTGGTTGCACGGCTCGAGTGTGACGATCGCGGTGCCACCGCAGGCCCGGTCACCGGCCTGAGCCAGCGCCACGATCTCGGCGTGCGGCCCGCCCGCGTACGCATGGAAGCCCTCACCCACCACCTCGCCGTCGGCGCTGAGCAGCACACAGCCCACGACCGGGTTCGGGCTCGTCGTGCCGAGGCCACGGGCGGCCAGCGCGATCGCGCGGCCCATCGCCTCGTCCTCGGTCACCATCCTCGTCCCTCCCCGGCGCGGCAGCGGCACACGCCAGCGAGAGGGAGAACCGCCGGAGATCGGACACACCGAGGGACGGCGAACGCCGGCCCCGGTGGGCACGCCGCGACGTGCCCGGTCCGATCCCGCGCGCTGCCTCCCATCCGGACTGTCTGGCCGATCGGCATTGCCAATCGGCCAACCGTCGGCCCCGGAGTCTCACCGGGTCCACCGGCCGTCCGAGTTCGACGTCCGGGTCGCGGGCTTACCGCCGCCGCAGCGACGGATCACCGCCGGTTCGGAATTTCACCGAGTCCCGCCAGCGCGTGGTGGGTCACCACCGAGTGTGGCACAGGCCCCGTCGGCCGCCGCCCCTACCCTCTCGTCGATCTTGGAGTTGTGGTTGCCCTTATGCCTGCCGTGCCCGGTTTTGTGGCAACCACAACTCCAAGATCGCGGGGATTACCGTCACCCGCTGGCGGTTTACCGTCGCCCACGGGCGGTGGTCCGGCGGCGGTCGATCGCGACGTACGAGCCGGGCTGGCTCTTCGCGACCTTCTTCATCTCGGACGCGACCGCCACGACCACCCGCGGATCGGTGAACCGCCGCCCGCTGGCCTTCGACTCGGCCACCCCGATGGACAGCGTGACCAGGTGGGCGCGGTGCTTGTTGCCGCGCCGGTCGGGCACCTCGATGTAGCCGCGCCGGGCGTCCTCCGTGTCGTAGAGCTGGTCGGCGGCCGCCTCGAAGTCGGTCACCGCCCGCTTCGTGAGCGGCAGTACCTGCTCGGGCGTACAGATGAAGACGAAGTCGTCCCCGCCGATGTGCCCGAGGAACACCGACGGCGGTGAGACTGCCGCCACCGCCCGGTGCAGGCTGCTGGCCAGCGCGGTGATGAACTCGTCGCCGCGGTCGAAGCCGTACACGTCGTTGACGCTCTTGAACCGGTCGATGTCGATGTACCCGACCGAGTAGTCGCCGCCGGCCCGCATCCGGTCCACGATCTCGCGCCGGACACGGGCGTTGCCGGGCAGACCGGTCAGCGGAGAGACCTCGCGGAATTCCTTGTTGCGCCGCAGCGTGGACGACACCCGCGCGATCAGCTCGGCGGTGTCGAACGGCTTGACCAGGTAGTCGTCCACCCCGGCGGTCAGGCCGACCACCTTGTCGACGGACAGCCCCTTGGCGGTCAGCATGATCACCGGAAGCGCCGAGGTCAGCGGCTCGGCGCGGAGTCGTCGGGTGAGCTCGACACCGTCCATGTTCGGCATCATCCAGTCGATGACCGCGAGGTCCGGCCGCCGAGTCTCCATCACCGCGAGCGCGTCCCGGCCGTCCTTCGCCTTGATCACGTCGAAGCCGTGCACCTTGAGGTTGAACTCGACGAAGCTCGCGATGTCCTCGTCGTCGTCGACCACGAGGATGACGTCGGGATCCTCCGGCTCAAGACCCAGGCCGTCCGGCTGCGGACGTACGCCACCGGTGCTCATGCCGTCACATCGCTCTCATCGATCTTGGAGCTGTGGTTGGAACGAATCGGGCGATGAGCCGCGTAAGGGCAACCACAACTCCAAGATCGCGGAGATGGTTGGGGGGTCATGCCGTGACCTTGACCCGTTGGACCTGGGCACGGAGCTTGCGGACCGCCTCGGCGGGGTCCGCGGCGCCGTAGACGGCCGTGCCGGCGACGAACGCGTCCGCACCGGCCGCGGCCGCCTGCTCGATCGTGTCCCCAGCGATGCCGCCGTCCACCTCGATCCGTACCTCCAGGTTCTTGACGCGGACCCGGCGCCGGACGTCACGGACCTTGGCCAGCATCTCCGGCAGGAACGCCTGTCCGCCGAACCCGGCCTTGATCGTCATGATCAGCAGGGTGTCCACGTACGGCAGGATCTCCAGGTACGGCTCGACCGGGGTGTCCCGGTCGATGGCCAGGCCGGCCTTCGTGCCGGCGGCGCGCAGCGTCTTGGCGAGCTTGACCGGGTTCTCGGCGGCCTCGGCGTGGAACGTGACGTTGTACGCGCCGGACTCCGCGTAGCCGGGCGCCCACCGTTCCGGATCCGTGATCATCAAATGCACGTCGAACGGGATGCTGGTCGCTTTGCGCAGGCTTTGCACGACCGGAAGCCCGATGGTGAGGTTCGGGACGAAATGGTTGTCCATGACGTCGACGTGCACCCAGTCCGCCTCGCCCTCGATGGCCTTCACCTGGTCCGCGAGACGTGCGAAGTCGGCGGCCAGGATGCTCGGAGCGATGATCGGCGACGG
Source organism: Actinoplanes sp. (assembly GCA_036557765.1). Taxonomy (GTDB): domain Bacteria; phylum Actinomycetota; class Actinomycetes; order Mycobacteriales; family Micromonosporaceae; genus Actinoplanes. The sequence goes on along the minus strand of DATBGW010000196.1, from coordinate 5,140 downwards.
GTCCACGGCAGAAAGTGTATGACCTGAGCCCCCGATCATGACCGGTCCACGGGGTCGCCGCCGGTGGCGCGGACCGCGATACTCGTCAGTGTTCCGGCCGGGCGAGACCTGGGAGGCGCGGATGCGGCGATGGCTCGCCGCGGCGATGGGCCTGGCGATGTTGTCCGGGTGCGCCGCCGGCCTGCCCGACGGCGTGGACGGCGACCTCACCGACGGCTGGCGGCTGCCACCTCCGGCAGTGCAATGGCGACCGGCTACCGGCCGGTGCTTCGACGACGTTCCGGACACCACCGGACCGGGCACCTACGCGCCGATCGACTGCGGGCAGCGGCACGTGGCCGAGACGTACTGGATCGGCGACCTCACCGGGCCGGCCGCGTCGCCGTCCGCCGATGCGAACTCCGCTCGGCCCGCGGCGTACCCGGAGTGTTCCCGCCGTGCGGACGCGTTCGCCGGCGGCCAGTGGCGGGCGAGCCGGCTGGTGGTCCACATCGTGCTGCCGGATCGGACCGGGTGGGCGGCCGGCGCCCGATGGTTCCGCTGCGACATGGGCGTGATGGCGGATGACGGCGGGGTGGTGGGGCGTTCGGGCAGCCTGCGGAACGCGCTGGCGGGCGCTTCCGAGCTGCGCCTCGGCTGCTTCAACCCGACCGTGGCGGGCGACAGCGTACGGGCGATGGCGGCGGTGGACTGCGACCGTCCGCACCACGCCGAGTTCGCCGGGCTGTGGACCGCGCCGTCGATCGCCATCACCGCGCTGGACGGCAGTCCGGAATTGGCCCGCGGCTGCCTGTCCACGATCGCCGGCTACGCGGCGCTCCCGGACGACGGGATGCTCAGGTACCGCACCGGGTGGTTGGGCTTTCCCGGCACCGAGGCGGCGTGGAACGCGGGCGACCGTACCGTGCAGTGCTTCCTCTGGCTCTCCGGCGAGACGCTCACCGGGTCGTACCGCAACGCCGGTCCCGGCAAGCTCAAGGTGCACTACGCCTGAGGACCGCGAGGAACATCGCGTCGGTGCCGTGCCGGTGCGGCCACAGCTGCACGGTGGGGCCGGGACCGAGACCCGGCATTCCCGGTGGCAGCAGCGGACGCGCGTCGACGACCTCCGCGGAAACGCCGCTGCGCCGCACGCCTTCGCCGACCGAGACCTGCGTCTCCACCAGGTGTGGTGAACACGTCACGTACGCGACAACGCCGCCCGGCCGGACCGCGCGCAACGCCGCGACCAGCAGTTCCCGCTGCAGGCGGGTGAGCGGCGGGAGATCGGCGGGCTTCCGGCGCCAGCGGGCCTCGGGACGGCGGCGCAGCGAACCGAGGCCCGTACACGGCGCGTCCAGCAGCACCCGGTCGAACGACTCCTCCGGCAGGTCCCGGTCACGCCCGACGGCCCGGCCGTCCGTCGGCAGCACGGTCACCGGCAGGCCCTCGGTGGCGTGTTCGACCAGGCGGGCACGATGCTCGGCCACCTCGACCGCGGTGACCTCCGCTCCGCGCAGCGCGGCGATCGACCCGAGCAGGCCGGCCTTGCCACCGGGCCCCGCACACAGATCGAGCCAGCGCGTGTCCGTGCCCTCGATCGGCGCCGCGGGCAGCGCCGCCGCCACCAACTGCGAACCCTCGTCCTGCACGTGTACCCGGCCATCGCGCACGGCGGCCAGATCACCCGGCGCGCCGCCCTGCAGATAGACCGCGTACGGCGAGAAGGCGCCCGGAACGCCCCTGACCTCCTCCGCGATCTCGATCGCGTCGGCCCGACCGGGTCGCGCGCACAGGTGCACCGGGGCCGGCTGGTTGTCCTCGATCAACAGCCGCGCGGTCTCGGCGAGGTCTCCACCGAGCGCATCGGCGAACGCCCGGACGATCCACTCCGGATGGTTGTGCTGCACCGCGAGGTGCCCGATCGGATCGGTCTCGTACGCGGGCGCGAGCCGGGTCAGCCACGCGTCCAGGCCGGTCTCGGCGACGGTGCGCATCACCGCGTTCGCGAAGCCGCCCGCGCCCGGCGCCACCGACCGGACCAGGTCCACTGTTTGGTTGACCGCGGCGTGGGCGGGCACCCGGGTGTACAGCAGTTGGTACGCCCCGAGCCGGAGCGCGTCGCGCGCCGGCGGGTCGATCCGGGCCACGTCCCGTCCGGCAGCGGTGGCGAGGATGAGGTCCAGCGTGCCGAGGGACCGCAGTGTGCCGTATGTGAGCTCGGTGGCGAACGCCGCATCCCGCCCGTGCAGCCGCATGCCGCGGAGAATCTCGCCGAGCGCCAGATTCGCGTACGCGTCGTCGCGGTGCACGGCGGCGATCGCCTCGTACGCCGCCTGCCGGGCCGGGTCGGACGGGGGCCGGCCGGCGCGGGGAGCACGGCCGCTACGGGCGTCCCGGCCCGCCGCCTGGCGGTATCCGGGGCCGCCGGGCCGGCGCGGGCGGCCGGATCCGTGCGGCCGGTCGGCGCGGTGGTCCGCTCGGCGACCGTCCGGTCCATCCGGGGCCGTCACCGCAGCCGCTCCTGCGGTTGGACGCGCACACCGCGCGCCCAGTCGGTGGCCGCCATCGCCTTCTTCCCGGCCGGTCGCACCTCGCCGAGAATCACCGGCGTGGTCGCAGTGCCTACCAGCACCTGGCTGCGTTCGACCAGCAGGTCACCGGGCTCCAGCCGGGGACCGTTCGCGATCGGACGGACCGGCCCCAGCTTGAGCCGTTCCTCCCGGAGCGTGGTCCAGGCACCCGGCGCCGGGGTGCAGGCGCGGATGCGCCGGTCCACCGCGAACGCCGGGTCGCTCCACCGGATCCGCGCGTCCTCGACTGTGATCTTGGGAGCCATCGTCACGCCGTCCGCGGGCTGGGGGTGCGCCCGGGCCGTTCCCTCCTCGATCGCGTCGAGCACCGCGACGAGCAGGCCCGCTCCCTCGGTGGCGAGCCGGTCCAGCAGATCGCCGGCGGTGTCGGTGGGCCGGATCTGCTCGGTCAGCGTGCCGTAGATCGGTCCGGTGTCAAGGGTGGTTTCCAGCTCGAACACGCTGGCGCCGGTGACCTCGTCGCCGTGCAGGACGGCGTGCTGCACGGGCGCGGCCCCGCGCCAGGCGGGCAGCAGCGAGAAGTGCAGGTTCACCCAGCCGTGTTTGGGGATCTCGAGCGCCGCTGCGGGCACCAGCGCGCCGTACGCGACGACCGGCACGCACTCCGGCGCGAGGTCGCGCAGCCGTTCCAGGAACTCGGGCTCGCGGGGCCGCTGTGGCGTGAGCACCTCGATGCCGTGCTCGTCCGCCCACGCCCCGGCCGGCGAGCGCACCAGGCGACGTCCCCGGCCGGCCGGCGCGTCCGGGCGGGTGACCACGGCGAGCAACTCGTGACCGGAGGCGGCGATGGCGTCCAGGCTGGGCAGCGCGACAGCCGGCGTGCCGGCGAAGACCAGGCGCATGTCAGCGGCCCAGCCCGAAGATGCCGCCGGCGTGCGGGCTCTCCTTGACCGTGGGCGGGCGGGCCGGGTCGTACCACTCCGACGCCCGGATCTGCTTCATGGCGTCCTTGCGGCCTGCAGCGTCCAGCCGGTCCAGGAACAGCACGCCGTCCAGGTGGTCGGTCTCGTGCTGAACGCAACGCGCCATCAGTCCGGTGCCGACCAGCCGGACGGGATCGCCGTACTCGTTGAAACCGCTTGCTACGACGTTCTGCCGGCGCTTGGTGTCGACATACACCCCCGGGATGGACAGGCAGCCCTCCGGCCCCTCCTGCTCCTCTTCGTCGGGAAAGGACAGCACCGGGTTGATGAGGTGGCCGACCACGTCGTCGACGTCGAACGAGAACACCCGCAGCCCCACGCCGAGCTGGGGCGCGGCCAGGCCGGCGCCGGCCTGGTCCTGCATGGTCTCCACCAGGTCGGCCACGAGGGTGCGCAGTTCCTTGTCGAAGTCGACGACCGGATCGGCCGGCGTGCGCAGCACCGGGTCGCCGAAAAGTCGGATGGGCTGGACGGTCACGCGGCCAAGTCTACGGAGACCGCTGGGCCGCGTTCAGAACAGGTCAGCCGGGTCGATCTGCATCCGGACCGGCAGCGTGGCCTTGCGGGCGCTGCGGACGGCGGCCGCCTCGTGCAGGGCCCGGGCCAGATCGGCGGCGCGTCCGCGGGGCACCCGCAGCACCATCCGCTCGGCGTCGTCGGGCACCGGAACCGGTCCGAGCAACTCGGTGCCGTCGGGCAGCCGGGCCGCCGCGAGCAGCTCGGCGACCGCCTCCGAGCGGCCGGTCAGACTGGCCATCCGGGCCGCCGGCGGGAAGCCCAGCTGACGCCGCTCGACCAGCTCGCGGGCCGCGAACCAGCCCGGATCCCAGCGCAGCAGTGCCTGCACGGGCGTCAACGCGCCGTCGGCGACCACCACGACCGTGCCGTCCGGCCGGGCCAGCGCGGCGGCGTTCAGCCACCGTCGCAGTGTCTCTTCACCGGCCCGCAGATCCGACCGGGTCAGCAGGGCCCACGCGTCCAGGAGCAGGACCGCGCCGTAGCCGCCGTCGGCGACCGGCTCGGCACCGGGCGTGGCGACCACGACCGCGGGCCCGGCCGGCACGGTGTCCAGCACCTCCTCACGGCCGGAGGTGCGCACCGGCGTTCCGGCGAACGCGCGGCCGAGCTCCTCGGCGGTCCGCCGGGCGCCGGTCACCGACGCCCGGAGCCGGCGGCCGCCGCAGGCCGGACAGGCGTACGCGGCGGCCATCCGCCCGCACCAGCGGCAGGCCGGGACGTCCCGTGCGCCGGACAACGCCAGCGGACCGGAGCAGTGCGGGCAGCGGGTCGGCGCGCGGCAGTCGGCGCACGCCACCGACGGGAGGTAGCCCCGCCGCGGCACCTGGACCAGGACCGGCGCACCGGCCTGCAGCGCCTGGCGCGCCTTCTCCCAGGCCAGGCTGGGCAATCGGGCGGTCGCGGCGCCGGGATCGCGCGCCAGTTGCGGGTCGTCGCCGGTCGGCGTGACATGTGGGGCCCGGGCGCGCAGCACATCGTGGCCGGCGTCGATCTCCTTGGCCCAGCCGGTCTCCAGCAGCAGCTGGCCCTCGCTGGTCCGGGCGAAGCCGGCGACCAACGCCGCGCAGTCGGCGAGCTGGGCCCGGGTGAGCAGCACCTCGCGGGCGTGGGGGTACGGCGCGCGCG
>DATBGW010000195.1:0-1668 GCA_036557765.1 Actinoplanes sp. | reverse complement strand
CCCGCGCGGGGCCGAGGGCAGCCAGTGGACCGCCCGCCGGAACCCGGCGGTCGCGTAAGCGTCGAGCACCTTGGCGTCGGCCGGAACGCCCATGACCATCAGGTCGACCGGCCGGCCGGCGCGCGAGCGCAGCTCCGCGGCACGCTCCAGGATGCCGTCCGGCGCGTGGTTCGGGAACCACGCGTCGCCGAACGCGAGCACCCGGTCCAGCACGCCAGGACCGTTCCCGCCGACCAGGACCGGCGGGTACGGGCGCTGGGCCGGCTTCGGCCAGGACCAGATCCGCTCGAACTTCACGTACTCGCCCGCGTAACTCGCCTCGTCACAGGTCCAGATCGCCTTCATGGCCTCGACCCGTTCCCGCAGCAGGGCCATCCGCCGCCGCGGGTCGGTGCCGTGATTGGCCATCTCCTCCCGGTTCCAGCCGGCCCCGACGCCGAACTCGAACCGCCCGCCGGATAGGTAGTCGACGCTGGCGACCTCCTTGGCCGTGGTGATCGGGTCCCGCTCGATGACCAGGCAGATGCCGGAGCCGACCCGCAGCCGCGTGGTCGCGGCCACCGCGGCGGTCACGGCGACGAACAGGTCGAACGTGTGCGCGTACTTGCGCGGCAGCTCACGGCCGCTCGGGTGGGGCGTCGCCCGGCGGGCCGGGATGTGCGTGTGCTCGGGGAAGAACAGCGACTCGTGGCCGCGCTCCTCGGCGAGCCGCGCCAGGTCCGCGGGCGCCATGGCGTCGTGGGTCGGGAAGATCGCTACGCCGGTGTCCATGCGCCCAGCCTAGATACCGAACGGCCTTGGTTCCCGCTACTCGCCGAACAGCGCCTCGACCTCCGGCAGCGACCGGACCAGCGTGACGCCCTCCGCGGGAAGCTGACCGTCCAGGTCGCCGCGGACGATCTGCGCGGCGCGGATACCTACGGCCACGCTGCCCGCACAGAAGCGCGCCTGGTCGTCCACGAACACGGCGGCCTCCGGGCCCACCCTGAGCCGGTCGAGAGCGTGCCGGAATATCTCCGGCGCCGGCTTGGCCGAGCGCACCTCGCAGGACAGCACCAGCTCGTCGGCCAGCTGGTCCACCCCGGTCGCGACCAGCATCGCGCGGGTGTTCTCGGTGCAGTTACTCACGATCGCGATCTTGATACCGCGATCGGAGAGCCTGGTCAGGAACGGGATCACGTCGTCGTAGAGGCGAGCGTTCGCGAGCAGTAGTTCCTGATCCCGGCGTACCATCTCGGCGATCAGGTCATCGGTGGCTTGCGCTCCGCAGCTCGCCATGATCTGGCGGAACGCCTGGGCCTTGGACAATCGGCCGTCGTTCAACATGGGGCTGACCAGGAAGTATTCCTGTTCCCAGGCGGCCACCGGGATCCCGGCAAGAGCCGGGACGCCCTGCCTGAGCGGGGTGAAATCGCAGGTCACGATGGTGTCGTAGGCGTCAACGAGGCATGCTTCGAGCCGGGGCACGCTTCTAGCCTACGGGCCGGTGCCGGTGCTGGTGCCGGTGCCGATGGCGGTGAGGCGATCGCGTTCGCCCGGCGTCAGCCGCTCCGCCAGCGCGAGCGCTCCGACGTTGGCGCTGACCTGCTCCGGACGCGTCGCCCCGAACAGGACGGTAGTCACTGAGGGATCTAGCAGCGCGAACGCCATCGCGAGGCTTGCCGGTGC
>DATBGW010000194.1:0-11883 GCA_036557765.1 Actinoplanes sp. | reverse complement strand
GGAGAACGTCGACGCCATGCACGCGGCGGTGGCGCTGCTCGACACCGAGCTGCGCGACCGGTGGTTGTCCGCTGTGGACTCCACGGCACGACGAGATGACCTGCACGGGCTGCTGGCCGGGCGGCTCACCCGGCTGCTGCTTGATGCCGGGCGGCTCGACCCCGGTGAGGTCCGCCGCCGGCTGCGGTTGCCGCTGACCGCGGGCACCCCACCCGCGCACGGTGCCGCCTGGGTGGAGGGCTTCCTTTCCGGCGGTGGTCTGCTGTTGGTGCACGACGACGAGCTGCTGGCGCTGCTCGACGACTGGCTCGCCGACATCGCCGGCGACGCGTTCGACGACGTGCTGCCGTTGCTGCGGCGCACGTTCGGCGCGTTCGAGACCGGTGAACGCCGCGCCATCGGCGAGCGGGTCGCGGCCGGAAAGGACAGCGGGGCCGCCGCCGACGGCACGGCTGACCTGGACCACGTCCGCGCGGCGTCGGTGCTGCCGACGCTCGCCCTGCTGCTCGGCGCGCCGCCGCCCCAGGTCCCCCGCGATCGTGGAGTTGTGGTTGGCACGGAGGCGGATGAAACGGGCGTAAGGGCAACCACAACTCCAAGATCGCGGGGAGGTGAGCATGACTGATCCGGAACGGCGGGAGCGGCTGCGGCGCTGGCGCATGGTGCTGGGCGGGCCGGCCGAGGAGGCTCTCGGGGCCGCCGAGGGCCGGGACGGCAAGATGGACGCCGCGCTGGCCGCGCTCTACGACGCCGGCGACACCGACGAGGACGGCCGGCCGGTCCAGCGTTCCGGCGGTCTCGGCGGGTCCGCGCCCCGGGTGGCCCGCTGGCTCGGCGACATCCGCGAATACTTCCCGAGCACGGTCGTCCAGGTGATGCAGGCCGACGCGATCGAGCGCCTGGACCTCGCCCGGCTGCTGATGGAGCCGGAGATGCTCGCCGCGGTCGAGCCGGACGTCCACCTGGTCGGCACGCTGCTGTCGCTGAACCGGGTCATGCCCGACGAGGCCCGCGAGGCCGCGCGGCAGGTGGTGCGGACCGTCGTGGCGGACCTGGAGAAGCGCATCGTCCAGCAGACCCGGGCCGCGGTCACCGGAGCGCTGAACCGTGCTGCCCGGATCAACCGGCCCCGGCACGCCGACATCGACTGGGACCGCACCATCCGCGCGAACCTGCGGCACTACCAGGCCAAGTACGGCACGGTGATCCCGGAACGGCTGATCGGGTACGGGCGGGGCACGGCCGCGGTCCAGCGGGACGTGGTGCTGTGCGTGGACCAGTCCGGGTCGATGGCGGCCTCGGTGGTGTTCTCCGGCGTGTTCGCCGCCGTGCTGGCATCGATCCGGTCGCTGCGGACCTCGCTGGTGGTCTTCGACACGGCGGTGGTCGACCTGACCGAGCAGCTCAACGATCCGGTCGAGGTGCTCTTCGGGACGCAGCTCGGCGGCGGCACCGACATCAACCGCGCGCTCGCCTACGCCCAGGGGCTCATCACCCGGCCGCGCGACACGATCCTCGTCCTCGTCAGCGACCTTTACGAGGGCGGCGTCCGCGAGCAGATGCTGCGCCGGATCGCCGAGATGACCGCGGCCGGCGTGCAGGTGGTGGTGCTGCTGGCGCTGTCCGACGAGGGCGCCCCGGCGTACGACCACGACAACGCTGCAGCGCTGGCCGCGCTGGGCGTCCCCGCGTTCGCGTGTACCCCCGACGCGTTCCCGGAGTTGATGGCGGCCGCGATCCAGCGCCGCGACCTGATGGCCTTCGCCGCGCGCTTACCCGGATCGGGATAACGGCCGCCGCGATGACGCCGGCCCTCCGCGATGACGCCGCCGCCCTCCGCGATGACGCCGCCGCCCTCCGCGATCTTGGACTTGTGGTTGCCTATTTGTCCACCTTGAACGCATTCCTGCCAACCACAACTCCAAGATCGACGAGGTTTCGGAGGCGGCGCCGCGAGAGCTCCGAGTTGCACGCAAAGGTGAAAACACCTGTCTCGACCGGGTTTTCCGGACGATCATGGAGGCATGCGCACTCCGCACCAGTCCGTCGACCGGCTCGGCAGCCGTTCTGCCGAGCCGGCGGTCGCCGTGCCCGCGCACGCCGCGCTCCCGCTGTCCGCGTCCGTCGACGACGGCGACCGGCTGGTGGATGTGGTGGACCTGCTGGCGCTGGACGCGTTCGTGACCGGGCGGGAGCCGTTCGGCCGTACCAGCTATCTGGAGAACGTGCGCACGGACGCGCCGCTCACCACGGACGACGCGCGGGTGGTCCGGGACGCGGTCGAGGAGGACGGGCACGGCCGGCTCGCGGTCGGCGACGGGTGGACGCTCCACGTCACGCGCTGGAGGCAGAGCCGCCGCGCCCGCGTGACGGTGACCGCGGTCAGCGCCGAGCTGGCCGAGTCGGTGCTCGAGACGGTGACCCTCAACGCCGTCGAGGAGCCGGCACCCGCGGCCGACAGCGTTCCGATCGGCTTCTGGCACTTCGCTACGCACGGACCGCGCCGCGTCCAGCGTGAGATCGATGCGGCGCCGTGGCCCAAGATCCGGGCGAACTACTCCACACCGGTGGCGCGCACGCTGGAGCAGTTGATGGCGATCGACGGCACCGCGGTCAACGGCCGGCTCCTGCTGCTGCACGGCGAGCCGGGCACCGGCAAGACCACCGCGCTGCGGGCCCTCGCCCAGCAGTGGCGGTCGTGGTGCCAGGTGGATTGCGTGCTGGACCCGGAGCGGTTGTTCGGCGACCCGGCGTATCTGATGAGCGTGGCCCTGGGCAGCGACGAGGACGAGCCGCGCTGGCGGTTGCTGATGCTGGAGGACTGCGACGAGCTGATCAACGGCGAGGCGAAGGCGAGCGCCGGCCAGCAGCTGTCGCGGCTGCTCAATCTCACCGACGGGCTGCTCGGCCAGGGCCGCAACGCGCTGATCGCGATCACCACGAACGAAAACCTGGCCTCGCTGCACCCCGCGGTCGTCCGGCCCGGCCGGTGCCTGGCCAGCATCGAGATCAGCCGGCTGTCGTACGCCGAGGCGGTGAGCTGGCTGGGCACCTCGACCGGCGTCGGGGCGGACGGCGCCACGCTCGCGGAGCTGTACGCGCTGAAGACCGGCGCGCGCCCGGTGACGGTCGCCAGGCTGGAGCCGGCGACCGGGCTCTACCTGTAGGTAGACCCTTTCACTCGGGCTGGTTGCCGGCCTTGCCGCCGACCCGGAACGGCGTGTCCACGCCGGCATAGGCCAGGTGCGCGAGCAGCCCCTCCTCGGCGTGCTTGAGGTTGTGGCAGTGGTCGACCCAGATGCCGGGGTTGTCGGCGACGAACGCGATCTCATATGACTCGCCGTCGCCGACATCCAGCGAGTCGATCCACCACGGGCTGCCGGACGCGGCGACGCCATCGCGGCTCAGCACGACGGCGTGGTGGCCGTGCAGGTGCATCGGATGCACCTCGCCGCTGGAGTTGCTGATCGTCATGCGCACGATGTCGCCGGTGGTCACCATGTACATCGGCACGTCCGGCCACAGGTGGCCGTTCACCGTCCACCACATGCCCGGCTTGCCGTCCAGGAAGCCGATCCATTTGCCGACCTTGTAGTCGAAACGACGGGTGGCCTTGCCCGGGTCGAATCCGAGCGGCGCCGGTGAGCCGTACCGCAACAGGTCCACGTTCGAGCGCGGCTCAGGGGTGCCGGCAGCGTTTCCGGCCGCCAGTGCCGCGCCCGCGCCGACGTCGACCCGGGCCGCGCCGCTCGACGGCACGGTGAATGCCAGATCGATGCGGCCGCCCGCGGTGACCACGACCGCCTGATCGGCGACCGGGCCCGGCGCGTTCACGTCGTACCCGTCCACCGCGGCGACGGAGAAATCGGCACCGGACACCCAGACGCGGACCGGACCGGCGTCGGTGTTGACGATGCGGGCCCGGACCTGGTCGCCCGGCCGCGCGGCAAGCGGCGAGACGCCGGCGCGGCCGTTGATGGTGCGCCGCCCGTCGTACGTGTGCACTGCAAGAACGGTGTCCACCTTCGCGGCGAGCGGCGTCGGGGGCAGCACCACGAGCGTGCCGAACAGGCCCTTGCGCACTTCGTCGTCGGAGACCTGGTGTGAGTGGTACCAGTAGGTGCCGGCATCCGGTGCCACGAACCGGTACACGTACCGTCCGCCGCGCGGGACCGCGTCCTGGGTGACACCTGCGACGCCATCCTCGGCGTTCGGCACGTCGACGCCGTGCCAGTGCAGGGTGATGCCGTCCGCAACCGACTCGTTGATCAGGGTGACCTCGAGCAGCTGCCCCTTGCGTGCCCGGATCTCCGGTCCCGGTGTCACGTGGTTGAGCGTGTAGCGGCCGTTCTCGCTGCGAGCGACGAGCGTGACGGCCACATCGGCCGTACCGGACGGGCCCTTGAGATCGGCGACGTTGAGGCCGCCGTGCCGGTGAGCGTCCGGTCCGCCGCCGCTGTCCGGGCGTCCCATCGCCACCATGTTGTAGGTGGACGGCACCAGGCTGTCGAACCAGAAATACCCGAGCGGGACGAGCACCGCCAGGGCCGCCACCACGGCGATGATGATCCTGACGGATTGACGCAAGGGACCTCCGTCAGGCGGTCGCGACCGGAGTGTCGGCGTCGACCGGGGTCGCGGTCTCGGCGAGGCGTGCCTTGCGCGCGGCGATCGACGCCACGCCGGCGAGCACGAACGCGTTGATGCCGTGCAACAGCCCGACAATCGGCGCGCCGAAGCTCAGGGCCGCGAACAGGAACTGCAGCGCGACCACGCCGAATGTGATGGCGGCCCACTTCACGCCGCCCGGGATACGGGCGAAGAAGGACAGGATGAGGAGCACGATCGCGAGCAGGGGGATGACGCCGCTGCCGACGATGGTGTGGCCCATGTGACCCCAGTTGCCTTCGTAGTTCTTGTCGAACACGCTGCCGGAGTCGAGCTCGTGGATCACCTGGAACCACGCGACGGCGATGAACGCCGCTTGTACCACGACGCCGGCGGCGATGAGCAGAGCCAGGACCCGGTATGTGGCACGCATGTCGACTCCCCTCGAGCAACGGACGAGATCAGCATTCACCCGGGCTGCGGGGCAGGCAATCATCCCGGCAGTCGAAAGTCCGACTATTACAGGGGGTCATCCGTTCGGGTGACCGGTCACCAGGTCGGTCAACGCGCCGAGAAAGCGGTCCGGATCGACGCCGTGCGGATGCCGTCCGCCGAACACATCGGCCATCACCCAGTAGTGGCTGACCGCCGCCATCAGCACGGCCGCCACCGCCGCGTGGTCCTGTGCGCCGGCCGGATTCTCCCGGATCAGGAACGCGGTCAGCGCCTCGTGCACCCGCGCCAACTCCTGCCGTCGTACCCGCTCGAGCAGATCCGGGAAGGTCGCCAAGTCGCGCAGCAGCAACCGGTTCACGTCGCGTTCGTCGCCGAGGCGGCGCAACCCGGCACGGGCCACTGCAAGGAAGCGATCGCGGCGGGACAGGCCGGCCAGCGCGCCTGGATCGTCGAGGTACGCCAGGAGCGGGCGACCCGCCTCGGCCTGCCGGCGCAGCCCCTCCTCGAGCAGCGCGCGCTTGCTGGGAAAGTGCCGGTAGAGACCGCCGGCGCCGGCGGACAGCCCGGCCGCCGCCTCGATCTGGGCGATCGTCGTGGCGTGGTAGCCCTGCCGGCCGAACAGGTCCATGGCGGCCGCGACGATGGTGTCCTTGGTGCTCAGTGCGGCTCCAGCGTGAGTTCGTAGTGCTGGGTGGTCCAGCCCTTACGCCGGTGGATCGCGGGCACCAGCCGGCCGTGCAGCAGAGGGTACTTGCCGGCCAGCAGCGCGGCGGCACGCGCGGCCTCGGGGCCGTGCAACAGGGTGGCCGTGCCGGCGATGGCCGGGCCGGTGGGCGTGCCACGGACGGTGCTCGGCGCCACCCGCACCTCGGGGAAGTTGCGCATCCGCTTGGCCTTGCCGGAGGCGTTGTACGTACGGAAGTAGGCACGGCCGTCGGCCACCACGATGCTGACCGCCGAGCCGATCCAGGTGCCGTCCCGCTTCCGCGTCTCCAGCCGCACGTACTTCTGTTGTCCCAAGGTGATCAGGGCGCTCATGAGGGTCTCCTAATAAGTAAGTAGTTACTTACAGCCTAGAACGCCTCCGCCGAGGTCCGCAAGCTGGCAGAGTCAGAAGCATGCGGGGTCGCGCTGCCGTTGTCGCGATCGTGCTTGTCGCCGTGACGTCTGCCTGCGTCGACCACTCCGCTACGGCGCCCGCCACGTCGGTCGCGGCTGTCCAGGCGAGCACATCGCCGGCCCGATCCGCCCGGGCGCTCATCGGGCGACCGCGGACCGCCGGCGCCTGGCCGGGTCGGAACGGGTTGTCCGGCGCCAACGGCGACCCGGTCTTCGACACCGCCCACGTGCAGCGGTTCTGTGCCGAGCGTGGGCGCGGCTGCGCGGTGGCACACACGTACACCGACCGCGGCTCGTACGCGTCGATGACCACACAGACCGACTGGACGTTCGACTTCTTCCGCGACTTCGACGGGATGCTGGTGGTGTCCCAGGGCCTGGTGCCCGACGGCCGCGCGGAAGATCTGGCCCGCTGCGCGGACGGCGACTTCGACCGGTACTGGCGGGAATTCGGAACGCTCATGGTGCGGCACGGTCGCGGCGATTCGGTGGTCCGGCTCGGCTGGGAGATGAACGAGAGCACGATGGCCTGGCGCGGCACCGACCCGGCGGCGTATCTCGGCTGCTACCGGCACGCGGCGGACGCGATCCGCGCGACGAACCCCGAGGTGCTGCTGGACTGGACCATCAACGGCCACGGCACACCCGCGCGACTCTGCGGCGGCCGCAGCACGAACTGCTATCCCGGCGACGCGTATGTCGACATCATCGGCATCGACAACTACGACCACTTTCCCTGGGCGTCCAGCCGGGCCGTTTTCGACCGGACGGCCACCCGGCCCGAGGGCATCACATGGCTGTACGAGTTCGCGCGGGCGCACGGCAAGCCGTTCTCCGTCGGCGAGTGGGGTGTGGTCCCGAACGGGGACGCGGGACAGGAGAACCCGGATTTCGTCAGGTGGATGCACGAGTGGTTCGCGGCGCACGCCCCGCATCTCGCGTACGAGGCCTACTTCTCCGACTGCGGGGCGGGCGGCGTGCAGTCCAGCCTGTTCCGGACGGACCCGGGCTGCGTCCGTAATCCGCGCTCGGCAGCGGTGTACCGGGAGCTCTGGGGCGGATGAGACGCCCATATCTACTCAACTTTGTCACTCTGCGCAATTGCCCGTAAACCCCACGTTACGCTCACCGCGAGACGGCCCGGCGATGGGCAGCCATGCGCGGGCCCACCATCCAGCAACGGTTCTTAGCGACCGTAGGAGGACCTCGCATGCGCACGTCCCAATCCCGAACCGGCCCCCGGCTGCTCAGCGCCGGGATCGCCGTGATGGCGACGGCCGCCGCGGTGCTGGCCGGCACCGCGACACCCGCCCTGGCGGTGGCGCCGACCGTGACCGTTGCACCGCCGGCCGGCTCCAACAGCGGTTCGATCACCGCCACCAGCAGCGGTTTCCTGAGCGGCGTCACGGCTCCGGCGACCATCTTCGCCACGTCCGCGTGTGCCGACCCGTACGCCACCGCGACCACCAACATCACGGCCACCACGGTCAAGACGTCGGATGACGTCGCCACGATCACGGTGCCCGCCACGCTCTCGCTGAACAGCGGTGCGGCCCGCACGTACTACGTCTGCACCTACAACGGCACGACCGCCGGCACCAGCGCCCTCAAGGGCCAGGGCACGTACGTCATGGCGCCGGCCGCCACGCCGACCGCGACCAGCGGGGCCAGCGGTGGCGGTAACACGCTGACCGTCAACCTGCCGGCCGGCAGTCCGGTGATCAGCACGGCCACGGTGTCCGCCACCTTCACCAGCGGCGGCTGCCCGGCCACGTACGGCGGCAGCCCCAGCAACCCGGCGACCGCGACCAAGGTGTCGACCACACAGGTGACCATTCCGGTGCCGGTCGGCGTGGGTGGACCGGACGGCACCAAGTTCGCCATCTGCCTCTACCCCGCGAGCGCCACCAGCACCAGCGGGCTCATCGCGGCCAGCTCGGCGACCGCGTACACGGTGAACCTGCCCGCGGTCACGCTGAGCAGCACCATCGGTCCGGCCAGCACGAACAACGACCCGGTGAACCTCACCATCACAGGATCGGGCACGTTCCTGACCGGCGTCACGACGCCGGCCGTGGTCGTGGTCGCCGCGACGGCGAACTGCACGGCGCTCTACACCACGCCGGGCACCAACCTGGGTGCCACGGGGCGCAAGGTGAACAACAGCAAGGCGGCATTCACCATGCCGACCGGTGCGGTGGTCGCCCAGAACGCCGTGTCCACCGACTACAAGATCTGCCTCTACAGCAGCACCAGCACCACCGCGGGCAAGTTGCTGAGCAGTTCCACGTTCACCGTCGCCAACCAGCCCAAGGTCACAGCGGTGCTGCCCAGCTCGGGCTCGGCGCTCGGCGGCAGCAGCATCACGGTGACCGGGTCGGACTTCCCGACCACGGCCAACGCGATCACGGCGACGCTCGGCGGGCTGCCGCTCACGTCGATCACCCCGGTCGACTCCGGCACGTTCACCGCGGTGACGCCGGCACACGCCGTCGGCAGCGTCGCCTTGACCGTCACCACGGCACAGGGCACCTACACGCTGCAGGACGCGTTCACCTACGCCAACAGCATCAAGGTGTCGCCGAACACCGCGCCCAGCACGGCGACCGCCCAGGATGTCGACGTGCAGGGCACCGGCTTCCTGGACTACACCTTCGACTCGACCGCCAACCAGGGCGCGCACGTATACCTGGTCGACGGCGTGTACAACGCCACCACTGATGCGAACAGCCTCAAGGCGAACGGGCCGGTGGCCGACTGCGGGAACGTGCTGGTGATCAGCGACAACGAGCTGATCTGCAGCCTGAACCTCACGGCGATGCTGAACGGGGCGGGTAGCGCGGTCGTCTCCAGCGGCCGGCACACCGCCACCACGATCCCCACGTCCGGCAGCAACATCGTCACGCTGGCGTCCGGATCGTTCAACGCCAACGATGTCGGCGAGGCGATCGTGGAGTCGGGTAACACCAACATTCCCGCCAACACCACCATCCTCGCAGTGCTCGACCCGATCACGGCCGTGCTGTCCGCGGACGCGTCGGCGACGCCCAACAGCGCCATCACGGTGACCATCGGCTACCAGCGCACCGCGACCTCGACCGGCGCCAACAACGGGACCACGCTGACCGGCAATGCCGGGACCTTCACCCAGGCCGACGTCGGCCGTGCGGTCAGCGGCAGCAACGTCGGGACCAACGCCGTGATCCTCGCGGTCAACGACACCGGCACCACCGCGACCCTGTCGGTGAGCAACACCGGCTCGGTTTCCAACCCCGCGGTGTCCAGCGGCAATCCTGTACCGGACGGTGCGTACAACCTCACCGTGGTCAGCAACGCCGACGAGGACGCGAACACGTCGGACGACGACTACACGCAGACGATCATCTCCAGTGAGTCCATCTTCACGGTGGCCTCGTTCTGATCCGTCGCACCACACAGAGCGGCCCGGAGCTGACGCTCCGGGCCGCTTCCTATGTGGTCGGTGGTTCAGCCCATCGCGTTCCACCGCTTCGTCAGCGCCGCCGCACTGTCCCGCTTGGACGGATGACCGTCCAGATCGACCGTGACGGTGTAGACGCTCTTGGTCCCGCTGGTCCGCCAGCACACCAGGAGGTTCGGCTTACGCGCCGGCTTGGCGGAATTGGCGAACCGGAACGTCTGCGAGCACGTGGCCGGACCCACCGGGTCACCGTCGTCGGCCACCCACCCCAGCTCCTTGTACCCGGTCAGATCACCGCGCGCGGAGACCACCCGCAGCGTTCCCCCGTCGCGCAGCGAGCCCGAGTCGGTCACGGTGAGGTCCTCCAGCGCGCCGGCGACGGTGGCCGCGGGCAACGGCCGCTGCACCTTCACACCGTCCTTGGCCGCGGCGCTGCGCGCGGCCGCCACCCGTTC
Organism: Actinoplanes sp.; assembly: GCA_036557765.1. Taxonomy (GTDB): domain Bacteria; phylum Actinomycetota; class Actinomycetes; order Mycobacteriales; family Micromonosporaceae; genus Actinoplanes. The sequence continues at coordinate 1,806 of DATBGW010000194.1, read as the reverse complement.
GGCCGCCGACTTGGTACGCGCGGAGGCGGACGGCGACGGTGTCCGCGACACGCTCACGGCCGGCGGCCGGGACGATAGTGCCTTCTTCGACGGTGTGACGGGCGTGCCGACCGAGCTGGCGGGGGCTCTGGGCGCGAGCGCTTCCGGAACAGGCGCGCCGGAGTCCCGGGTCACGGCTTCGGTGACCAGGAACGCGCCACCGCCGAGAACGGCCGCCAGACCGACCGCGCCGACCGCCGCCTGCTTCCGGCGGCGGGACCGGCGGACCGCGTCCGGGTCGTAGCTTCCGTTGAGGTTGCTCATCTGGTGTCCTTTGCGGGTCTCGACCTCGAACCCTCATGGTCCCACTCGAACGGACATAAAGGGTTAAAACGACTGAGGCGTAGGCTGGCCCGCATGGCTGCCGACGCACCCGACAACGGGCGGGCGGTCGTGCTCGGCGCGGGCGGCGTCACCGGCGTCGCGTGGGAGATCGGGCTTCTGCATGGTCTGGCCGAGCGCGGCCTCGACCTCACCGGGGCGGATCTGTTCGTCGGCACCTCGGCGGGCTCCGTCGTGGCCGCCCAGATCACCAGCGGCCAGCCGCTGGACAAGCTCTACGCGCACGAGCTTGTCGACACGACCGGCGACCGCAACGCCGTCCTCGGCGCCGGGGCGCTGCTGCGGTATCTGATCGCCACCGCGTTTCCGGGCGACGGCCGGCGCGGGCGGGCCTGGCTCGGCCGGGCCGCGCTCGCGGCGCCGACCGTGCCGGAGTCCGAGCGGCGCGCGGCCATCGCGGCCCGGGTGCCCGACGAGGCGTGGCCCGACACCGAGCTGCGCATCGCCGCGGTGGCGGCCGACACCGGCGAGGTCGCCGTCTTCGACGGCCGTAGCGGCGCGGCGCTGCTCGACGCCGTGGCGGCCAGTTGCGCGGTTCCACTGGTGTGGCCGCCGATGACCGTGAACGGCACCCGGTACATCGACGGCGGCATCCGATCCACCGCGAACGTGGACCTCGCCGCTGGGTACGGCCGGGTCGTCGTCATCGCGCCACTCACCGCCGCCGCGCGGTACGCGGACCGGCCGGCCGTTCAGGCGGCGGCGCTCGGGCCGGCAGTCCGTACCGCGGTGATCAGCCCGGACCGGGCGGCACTGGCGGCGATCGGCCGCAACCCGCTCAGCCCGGACCGGCGCGCCGCCGCGGCGGAAGCGGGCCGGGCACAGGCCGCGGCCGCCGCCCATCGGGTCCGCGCCGCCTGGGAATGAGGGGACCACCATGAGCATCGTCAATCCCGGCTTCGGCGGCCGCCGGCGCTCGTCGCGGCCGGATCTTCCGCCCGGGCAGTACCTCACGCACGACTTCCCGGTGCTGTCGGCCGGCCCGACACCCCGCGTCCCGCTGGACCGCTGGCAGTTCACGGTCACCAACGAGAGCGGGACCCGGCAGACCTGGACGTGGCCGGAGTTCCTGAACCTGCCGCAGGAGGACGTCACAGTCGACATCCACTGCGTCACCAAGTGGTCGAAGCTCGGCACCACCTGGCGGGGCGTCTCGCTCGACACGCTGCTGGCGGACACCGAGACCGCCGCGGACTACACGATGGTCCACGCGTACGGCGGATACACCACGAACGTTCCGCTGGAGGATCTGCTCGACGGAAAGGCGTGGATCGCGTACCGCTACGACGGCGAGGATCTGGAGCCGGAGCACGGCGGGCCGGCGCGCATGCTGGTGCCGCACCTGTACCTCTGGAAGTCCGCGAAGTGGCTCCACGGGCTGCGGATGATGCTGCAGGACGAGCCGGGCTTCTGGGAGGAGGCCGG
>DATBGW010000193.1:0-4241 GCA_036557765.1 Actinoplanes sp. | reverse complement strand
GTCGACAACGGAGTCGGGGATCGCGGCCAGTGCCCCCTTCCGGTCACCCGCGGCCCACGCCTGCCACATCGGCGCCAGGACCTCATCGCGGCCGAGCCACCGATGGAACGCGGCGTACGCCGGCACGGTCAGGTAGGCGGTAAGAAGCCGGCGGCCGACGGCGCGGGCATAGTCGGCGTCCCCGGTCGGGCAGACGAAGATCCGCGCCACGGTCTCGAAGCCGTTAGCGGCCGCCGTGGTCTCGGCGAGCACCGTGGGCACGTCCGCCGGGGACAGCCAGTTGAGGATCACGCCGTCCGCCTCGGCGGCGGCCAGCCGGAGCATGCCCGGTCGCAGCGCGGCGAGCAGGACCGGCGGTGGCGGCGCCGGCGGCCGCTCGAGCCGGAACCGGCGCACCGCGAACGTGCCGTAGTCGTGGCTGATCATCTCGCCGGCCAGTGCGGCCCGGAGGAACCGGAGCATGTCGCGGGTGCGTTCGTACGGTTCGGTGAACTCGACGCCGTTCCAGTCACCGACCACGACCGGCGAGGAGGCGCCGATGCCGAGCCGGAACCGGTCGGGTGCCGTCTCGGCCAGGGCGGCCGCGCTCATCGCCAGCAGGCCCGGGCCGCGGGTGAACACCGGCGCGATCGCGGTGCCGAGCCGGAGCCGGGGTTCCCACGCGGCCGCCAGTGCCAGCGGCGTGAACGCATCCGTGCCGGCCACCTCCGCCGACCAGACGTCGGTGAACCCGGCGTCCGCCAACGTCGAGAAGACGGCCGCATGGTCGGAAAGCGGCACGTTGGTCAGCGGTACGGTCATGCCCCAGCGGGTCGGCATGTCCCGATCCTGCCGCCGTCTTCGCCGCTCAGCAAGATCACGAACGCTCCGGTGCGGGCTCTACAGGTGTGCCGCCATCGCGCCGATGATGAGCAGGCTGATGGCGCCGGACACGGCAAACTGGGCCGAGCGGGCGGCCGGACCGCGACCGTCGCGTGTGGGCGTCGTCCGCCAGCGCAGTGCCAGAGCGGTCACGCCGGCCGCGGCGACACCCACCGCGGCGCTCCACCACCATGGCGGGATCGTCAACCACGCGCCGATCCGGTGCGCGATCAGGAGCATGGCCGCCGTCGCCAGCGTCTCCTCGAGCACACGCAGGCGGTCGGGGCCTCGGCGCTGCGAACCCCGCGCCGTCCGCACGGCCAGCAGCAGGAGGCTGCCGGCCGCGAACATCAGCAGTGCGACGGTGACACCGGGACGCAGTAGGTCGCGCCATCCCGCGGCGCTGGGCGGATCGACTCCCAGCATGCGAAGCCCGATCCACTCGACGGCGCGGTCGGTGTTGCTCAGCACGACCACGCCCCGGCCGCTCGCGCGGTCGAACGCCACATACGAGCGGAAGCCACCGGTGCCACCGTTGTGCCAGGTGATCGTGCGGTTGCCGTACCGGTGGGTGAACCAGCCGTAGCCGATGCGTTCGCCGTCGTCCGTGGCGAAGCGAGGTTCGGCGGCGTCCGCACCGGGCGCTGTGCCGGCCATCGTGGCCAGGACGAGCCGGCTCAGGTCTGCCGCGGTCGACCGGACGCCCACCCCCGCAGGCGCGTACCCGGCTCCGGACCACGCGGCCGCGGAGTGGCCCGTGGCGATCGATCCCGACGCGAGCCCGGCAGGCCGGGGATCGGGGACCGTGACGTAGGTGTCCGACATGCCCAGCGGTTGCAGGATCCGCTGAGTGACCAACTCGGGATACGGCTTACCGGCCCGGGCCGCGAGTGCCTGTCCCAGCAGCGCCATCCCGAAGTTGGAGTAGGCGAACGTCCCGCGATCGTCGGGCGCTATCCGGCGCGCGGCGTCCAGAATCGCGTCGGCGTCCTGCCCGGCATACGGATTGACCCCGAGCAGGCCGGCGAGGGCCGACCGCGCCAGCGTCCGGATGCCCGGCGCCAGCCGCGGAAGCCCTGATCGATGGCTGGCGAGCTCGGCCAACGTGATCGAGGCCGTCGCGTCATGCTCGAACCGTACGGCGGAAAGCGCGTCACCCAAGGTCTCATCCGGACGGACCAGGCCCTCCACCACCATGTCAGCGAACAGCATGCCGGTCAGTGTCTTGGTCACCGAGCCGATCTCGAAGAGGGGACCGCCGGCGGAGTCGCCGAGCATCGCCGTGACCGTCCGGCCTCCGTCGATCTCCGCGACGGCGAGGCCGCGGTAGCCCAGCGTGTCGCCGGCCAGCACGGCCTCGACGCGTCCGGCCAGCCCGGCGTCCCCGGCGCGGGCCGGACCCAGACGGAACGGCTCCGGCGCGATCAGGAGCGACAATGCCGCCGCCAACAAGCCGACCACCGCGGACAGGACGGGCGCCCGGGTCATCGCTTCGCTCCGGACAGGATGACCAGCAACGGCACCACGCGTTCACCCGGAACGGCGTACCGCCCACGGGCCGACGAGCGGAGCCATCCGGCGCTGACCAGATGACGCAGGTGGTGATAGAGCTGCCCGGTAGTGCCGAGCCCCTCGTCGATGGCGAGGTCGGCGGCCGTCCGCGTGCCAGCGAGCACCCGCTGCAACAACCGCAGCCGCGTCGGATGACCTAACGCGCCGAGAGTGGCGGCCCAGTCGGTCCACTCCGCGTCGAGCAGCTCGTCAACGCCGGTGCCGTACTGCCAGTCGTAGTGCTCGCCGGTCGGCAGGTCGACCACCCCGGAATAGAGCACCGCGCCCGGGCTGCTCGCATCGATCCGTTCGCGCAGGCCCTCCAACACCCAGAACGCGTCGGTCACCGCCGGTCTCGCCGATCCCGGCCCGGCGGCCGCGGAATCGAAACGCGCGGTCAGCTCGGCGAGGCGTTCCTCGAGGGCGGACACACGGTCGGCGAGCGGTTCGGAAGTCACCTCTCCACTTTTACGGAATTACGTAGTACCGTCAAGAGGACCGACGTGCCGATCAGCCAGGAGACCGCGATGGCCAGGAGGACGCGCTCGAGCGCGGCGACAAGGGCGCCCCGGCCGACGAACAGCATGGTCAGGCCGAGGGCGGCGCCGGTCGGCACGGTCATTCCCACGCCGACGGCCGCCAGCCGCCGGAGCGTGCGGTCGGCCGACGACAGCATGATCGCGGCCATGGCTCCCGCGAGCATCACCATTCCGGCGATGGCGGCCGTGGCATGCACGACGTCGGTGACGGTCGTCGGCTCGAACGGCGGTAGCGGGCATTGCGACGTGCACGCCACCGAGCCGGAAACCGCCGCCAGCGCTGCGGCCAGGCCGAGCAGAGCGGCGGCGAGCGGGGCCGGGCGATGCATCGCCAGGCCCAGCAGGGCCACACCGGCCGCGAGCACGATCACGCCGATGCGGTACGCCACGGCGAAGGGCTGATCCGCGATGCCTGCCTCGCTGACGTACCCGGTGCTCCACGGCCCCGGCGCCGCGACGAGTGCGACGACCATGAGGATTGCGCCGGAGAGTACCGCGCAGGCGGCGGCCACCGGCAGAGCCCGGATCACCGGTTCAGGGTGCCCGGTAGTACCGCGGTTTGGCGATGTCCGGAAGGGTGGGCACCGGGACGTCGGCGTCTTCGGCGACCACCGGCTCGCCGCCGAGCTCGATGATGTGGCGGTGTGCCGCGGCAAGCCGGTCCTCGAGGTTGACCACGCGGCAGGCTGCGGCGAGCGGCATGCCCTCGTCGAGCAGCTGCCGTACGCGACCGGCCAGCTGCAGCTGGTGGCGCGAGTACCGGCGGTGTCCACCGAGTGAACGCTCGGGCTCGATGAGCCCGGCGGCCCCAAGGCTGCGCAGGAAGGCCGGGGTCACGCCGATCATCTCGGCCGCCCGGCCCATGGTGTACGCCGGAAAGTCGGCGTCGTCAAAAGTCGTGCTCATGCTGCCTTTCGAGGGGAGGCAACCCAGGGCCCCGGCGGGTAACCGGGGCCCTAGTTGTTCAATTCTGGTGCCGACCTTCGTCGGCCTGGGTCGTCCGCCTGCGTGCCGCTAGCGGTCGACCGGAGTGATGGGCATCGGCTGCGATCACCTCTTGTCGGGTCGGGGACGTGGTGAGTACGCGTTGCTGCGGTATCTCGTCCTCCTTACGCCAACTCAGGGTCTGTGCCAGTTGCGTGTCGGCCTGTGCGTGGCCGACGAGGCAAATGCTATTCCCGTCACGGTCGGATTTCTAGCATCGCCACTGTAGATTTTTTTCCCCGCCTACCCTCGCCCACTCCCCGCGATCTTGGAGTTGTGGTTGCCCTTATGCCTACCTTGTCCGCT
>DATBGW010000192.1:0-1958 GCA_036557765.1 Actinoplanes sp. | reverse complement strand
TCCTTGACCGCGTCGGCGTAGAGCAGGAAGGCCTCGCGCTCGGTGACGTCGATCCGGTCGGTCTTCACCTCTGCGCCGATCGCCTTGAGGCGTTCCTCCGTGACCGCGAGGCCCTCGGTGTCGACGTCGCAGATCGCCAGTTTGGCGCCCGAACGTCCCAGCTCGATGGCCAGCGCCTGCCCGATGCCCGATCCGGCGCCGGTCACAACGGCGACCTTTCCGGCGAAGCCCTCCATAGAACACTCCCTCGCGTAGTCCGACACGTGTTGAGTTACGAGGCTACGCGGTACCGGCGGTCTCGCATATGGCGGCCTCCGCCGCGGCGGCTTCCTGCCACACGTCGGCGAGGGTCTGCAGCGGGATGTCCAGTGCGTCGCTCAACCCGACGACCGTGCCGAACGCGGGGGAGGGCAGCCGTCCCGTCTCGATCTTGCGCAGGGTCTCCGGGGAGATGCCGGCGTGCTGGGCCACTTCGTCGAGCGAGCGGGTGCCCCGGGCTGTCCGCAGGGTCTCGCCGAGCCGTCGGCCGGCCGCGATCTGTGCGGGTGTGAGCGGGGTGCGGACCACGGCACCACGGTAGCGCCGGTATTTGTATACCGCTAGTGTTGGTATTTAAATACCGAGGAGGGGTGTGGGCATGATCGAGCTGAAGACCGAGGCCGAGATCGAGAAGATGCGGGTCACCGGGCGGTTCGTGGCCGAGGTGCTCAGCGAGTTGAGCGGGATCGCCGCGGTCGGAGTCAACCTGCTCGACCTCGAACACCACGCCCGTGACATGGTCAAACGCCGCGGGGCGGAGTCCTGTTACTGGGACTACGACCCCTCGTTCGGCAAAGGGCCGTTCCGCAACGTGATCTGCCTGTCGGTCAACGACGCTGTGCTGCACGGTCTTCCGCACGACTACCGGCTGCGCGACGGCGATGTGCTCAGCTTGGACTTCGCGGTGTCCATCGACGGCTGGGTTGCCGACGCGGCCCGCACCGTGATCGTCGGGACCCCCGCGGCCGCCGACGTACGCCTGGTCCGGGCCACCGAGGAGGCGCTGGCCGCCGGCACCGCCGCGGCGCGACCGGGTAACCGGCTCGGTGACATCTCGGCCGCCATCGGTGCCGTCGCCGCCGATTACGGCTACCCGGTCAACCTCGAATTCGGTGGGCACGGACTGGGCCGGACCATGCACGAAGACCCGCACGTGCCCAACCGGGGCAAGCCGGGCCGCGGCATGAAGCTGCGGGCGGGGATGACGCTGGCGCTCGAGCCGTGGCTCGCCGCGGGCACCAACCGCATCGTCTACGACCGCGACGGCTGGACCATCCGGTCGGCCGACGGTTCCCGCACCGCCCACACCGAGAACACCGTGGCGATCACCGAATCGGGCCCGCTGGTACTCACGTGTTGAGTCGTGCTGACGCCTAATGCTCCGGACGCAGCAACAGCGTGGCCACGACGCTGACGACTGCGGTGGCCACCAGATATCCGCACGCCAACCACGGTGTACCGCCACCGGCGGCGATCAGCGCCGTGAGGATCAGCGGAGTCAGGCCCGATGCGTACACGCCGGAGAGCTGATACACCGTCGACAACCCCGTGTAGCGGGTGCGGGTCGGGAACAGGGACGCATACAGCGTGCCCTGCGCGCCGTAGAACCAGGCGTGAATGACGCCGAACGCCAACAACATTCCCACCGCGTACGCCACGATGCTGCCGGTGCCGAACAACGCGAACGCCGGGAACACCACCACGGCGTACGCGGCGATGCCCGACGCGTAGACCGCTTTGGGGCCGAACCGGTCGGCCAACAGACCTGACACGGGCAGCAGCACAGCCATGAGCAGCGCCGCCGCGGTCACCACGACCAGTACGGGCACCTTGCCCAGGTGCAGGGTCGCGGTGGCGTACGAGATCGTGAACACGCCCCAGGTGTTGAACGCGGCGCCCTCGCCCCAGCGCGACAGCAG
>DATBGW010000191.1:0-2760 GCA_036557765.1 Actinoplanes sp. | reverse complement strand
CTCGCAGGGCCAGGGCAGCGACCTGGAGATCGTGGCGCGGGAGGTCCTCCGGATGCGGAGCCAGCTGGAGGAGCTGCTGGCCCAGCACACCGGACAGCCGCTGGAGCGGGTCCATCGCGACATCGACCGCGACAAGATCATGACGGCCGAGGAAGCAAAGGAGTACGGCGTGGTGGACGTCGTGCTGCCCAGCCGCAAGAAGAGCTTGGCGGGCGTGTAACAGACACCTACCTTGACCGAACCGGGTCGCGGGCGTAGCAACACGGCGTGGATCCGCCGGTCATCCACCTGGTCGGGCCGCTGACGGTGGCCCGTGGGGGCCGTGCGTTGCTCGTGACGCAGGTCGGGAGCCGCAAGGGCCGGACGCTGCTGGCGGTGCTGGCGACGGCCCGCGGCACAGTGGTGCCGATCGACCGGATCGGTGCAGCGCTGTGGCCGGGGCAGCCGCTGCGGCCGGGTTCACCCGGTTCCGCCGGGCCGCCGAGACGCCGTTCAACCTGGTGTACGAGATCCGGCCTTGACGCCCTGAACCGCCCACGCGCGGGCGGTCAGCCGGATCGAGCCGTCGTCGTGCGTGGGCAGGCGGGAGCGCAGCAGCTCACGCAGGGCGGCGCGGCGGTCCTCCGGCAGTGCTGCAACGAACCCGGGTGCGGGTCCCTGCCCGCCGAGGAACGGCTGCCAGTAGTCGTCGAAGTCGGCGAACACGGTCGGCACGTCGACGGCGGCGACAGTGGCCGCCGGCAGGCCGGCGCCGTGCCACAGGTCGGCCAGCGGCTCCGGACGGCACAGGGCGAACCGCCGTCCCTCGTCCATGGCCGCCGCCCCGGCATCCACTTCGGACGCCGCATCCCAGAAGTGGCGCAGCATCCGCATGCCGTCGGCGTGGTCCCACACGTACGCGGCGACCACCGCGCCGGGCCGTGCGACGCGAGCCAGCTCGGCGGCGGCGCGCGCCGGATCGGGCACGAAGTTGAGCGCCAGCCCGCTGACCACGGCGTCGAACGTGTCGTCGGGGAACGGCAACGCGCGGGCGTCACCCGCGCAGAAGACGGCGCCCGCGGTGGCGGTGGCGCCGGCGAGGAAGCCCAGCGACGGATCGACACCGACCACTTCGGACGGCTCAGCGGTGGCGACGACCGCCGCTGCAAGCGATCCGGTGCCACATCCGACGTCCAGCCACCGCCGGCCCGGCGGAACGCCCAACCGGGGCACGAACGCCGCCGCGACCCGCCGGCTCCACCGTCCGATGTAGGCCTCGTAGGCCGCGTGTTCGGCCCAAACATCCCTGATCATGATGCCTCGAACGCGTACCGGGAACCGACCGCACTCGGCCGGAACGCGTCGGGCAGGTCACGGGCGATGGTCTGCAACGCCAGCCAGCTCGTGCAGTGCGCCGGCACCAGCACGTCCGGCGGATCGTCGGCGAGCGCGGCGACGGTCTGCGCCACGATCGGGCCGAAGCGGAGGTGGAAGCCGCCGAGCAGCGCGTGCACATGGTCCACACCGGTGAGCCGCCGGACGTGCCGGAGGATGTTGATGACGCCGGAGTGACCGCAGCCGGTGAGCACCACCAGTCCTTTGCCGCGCACGTGCAGGACCACCGCCTGATCGTCGTGCACCGCCGGGTCGTGCACCCAGTCACCGTCGTGCCACGCCTGGTGCTCCGGTGGCATGCCGGTCTCGAAATCGGTGGTGCGGTCCACCTCGCCGGTCACCAGCAGCATGCCGTCCAGCAGGAACGACGGGCGGCGGTCCTCGATGACGTCGAAGCCGGCGCCCTCGATGGCGGACCGGCTCGGCGTGGGCATCTCGAACACGTCGCCGGGTCCGGTGAAGCGGCGGCGGGTCCAGAAGTCGGGGTGCAACAGCACCGGCAGATGGCGCCGGCCGATCCGGCGCCCCAGCCCGTCGAGACCCATGACGTGGTCGAAGTGCCCGTGGCTGAACACAATGGCCTCGAACGTGTCGGGGTGGATCGCGAGCCGGTCCATATTGTCGATCAGGCCGTCCGGGGTGATGCCGGCGTCGAACAAAACGCGACGCGTGCCGTCGCCGTCCGACACCTCGATGAGCGCGGAGAAGCCGTGTTCGGCGCGTAGGAAGTCGACCGACGTGCCGCTCACCGAGATGCCGTTGGGCACGATCGGCAGCGGACCGGCTGATCCGGACAGTCCCCAGCGCCGGACCACGCCGTCGTCGGTCAGCAGCGCGTCGAGGGAGTTGTCGATCAGCGTGGTGATCCGGACCCCGTCGACCGGCCGCAGCGGGATCTGCATGCGCGCCACCTCCTAGGCGGCTGAGCCTACGCCCGGCATCCTCTGCAGGACATGAGCTTCGCGGCGTTCGAGCGGCAGGGCTGGACCCGCCCGGCCGAAGGCTACAGGCGGATCACCGGCCGTTGCTCGACGCGGCCCGTCCGGCCGGCGGCCGGCCGGGTTCCGCACCGGCCGGCGTCCCATTAGCATCCACCGGTGCGAATTCTGCGGGTGACCGTGTCTGCCCTCATGGGCACCGCGATGCTGGCGGCCTGCGGCACGAACCACGAGGCCGCGCCGAGGTTCGTCGCGCCGGAGGTGTCCAGCGGGGTGCCGATACCGTCCAGCGCAGCGACACCGTCGGCGACACCGAGTGCAACGCCGACGCACAGCAAAGTTCCAGCGCTGCCCCGTCCGGGCAACCCGGACGGCCACGCCGGCGTGCCGGCCGAGGCTGGCGCGGTCGACACCAGCCACCCCGACCACGTCATCGGGTCCGGCACGC
>DATBGW010000190.1:0-9560 GCA_036557765.1 Actinoplanes sp. | reverse complement strand
GTACGCCGCTGGTTCCTGCCCGTATGACGGCTGCTGCCAGTACGACGGCTCCGTCCCGTACGACGGTTGCGCTTCGTACGACGGCTCCGTCCCGTACGTCGGCTGCGCTTCGTACGACGGCTCCGTCCCGTATGTCTGCTGCGCTTGGTACGACGGCGGCTGTGCGTACGGCGGCCGGCCGTACGAGGGCGGCGTGTCCGGGTATGGCGGCCCGGGATACGGCTGACCCTCGTTCGGATCCTCCGCATACGGCGGGCCGGGGTACGGCGGCTGCGACATCGAGGCTCCATCGATCGGGGTGTAAGTGGGCGAGCCTAGCCGTCACGCAGCCGTGTGTGGTCCTCCGTTACGACACCACGTCCGTCACGCCACCACCTCTTCCGCGATCTTGGAGTTGTGGTTGGAACGAATCGGGCGATAGACCGCGAAAAGGCAACCACAACTCCAAGATCGCGGGGAATTTAGCGGAAGCGGTGGCCGGTTACCCGCTCCGAGGTGCCGGTGGAGTCCAGGTACGGGGTCACGCCGCCCAAGTGGAACGGCCAGCCGGCGCCCAGGATCAGGCACAGGTCGATGTCCCGTGGATCGGCCACCACGCCCTCGTCGAGCATCAGCCGGATCTCCTGGGCCAGCGCGTCCAGCGCCCCTTGCCGTACCTCATCGGCGGTCGACGGCGTGTCGCCGGTCTCGAGCAGCTGGACCACTTCGGGGTTGATCTCGTCGTCCACCATCAGCGGCAGACCCGCCCCGGCGATCCGCGCGAGGTTCGGCGACGACCCGAACCGATCCGGGAACGCGGCGTGCAGCGTCTCGCCGACATGCTGCGCGACCGCGGGGCCGACCAGTTGCAGCAGCGCCATGGGCCGCATCGGCAGACCAAGCGGATCCAGTGCGGTGTCCACAACGGTCACCGGGGTGCCGGCGTCGATCGCCCGCCAGATCTCACTGGTGAACCGGGTGAGCAGCCGGTTCACCACGAAGCCGGGCGCGTCCTTGACCAGCACGCAGGATTTCTTGAGTTCCTTGCCGACGGCGAACGCGGTGGCCAGCGTGGCGTCGTCGGTCCGCTCGCCCCGGACCACCTCGACCAGCGGCATCACGGCCACCGGGTTGAAGAAGTGGAACCCGACCACCCGTTCCGGGTGATCGAGGTCGGCCGCCATCGCGGTCACCGACAGCGCGCTGGTGTTCGTGGCCAGCACCGTCTCCGGCGGCACGATCTTCTCCAGCTCCGCCCAGACCTGCTTCTTCACATCGAGATCCTCGAAGACCGCTTCGACGACGAAGTCCGCGTCCGCGAACACCGAGGTGTCCACCGATCCGCTGACCAGGCCGCGCAGCTTCGCGGCCTGCCCCTCGCTCAGCCGGTCCTTGCCGGCCATCGTGTCGATCTGCGAGCGGACGTAGTTCAGGCCGTTGTCGACCCGGGCCTGGTCCAGGTCGGTCATCACCACCGGCACCTGCAGCCGGCGGGCGAACAGCAACGCGAGCTGGGAGGCCATCAGCCCGGCGCCCACGATGCCGACCTTGGTGACCGGGCGGGCCAGGGACTGATCCGGTACGCCGGCCGGACGCTTCGCCCGCCGCTGGACCAGATCGAACGCGTACAGGCTGGCCCGCGCCTCGTCGCCCATCAGCAGATCGGCGAGCGCCTCGGTCTCGGCCGCCGTGCCCTCGGCGAACGGCGTGTCCTTGGCCAGCGCGAGCAGCTCCAGTGCCCGGTTGGCCGACGGCACGGCGCCGTGCAGCCGCTCGTCGAGCTGCTGCCGGGCGAAGAACAGCACGCCGTCCCACATGTCCCGGTCGACGTCCGGCCGCTGGACGGTGACCGACCCGCGGACGACGCCCGCCGCCCACTCCAGCGACCGTTCCACGAAGTCGGCGGGCTCGAACAGCACGTCGGCCAAACCGAGCTCGGCGGCCTGCCGTGGGCGTAGCACCTTCTGGGTGAGCGGGTTGCTCAGGATGACCTGGGCGGCGCCGGCGATGCCGATCAGGTTCGGGAGCAGCTGGCTGCCACCCCAGCCGGGCACCAGGCCGATCGAGACCTCCGGCAGGCCGAGCGCGGTGGCGCCGCCGGACAGCGTTCGGTAATGGCAGTGCAGGGCCAGCTCCAGCCCGCCGCCGAGCGCGACGCCGTTGACGAACGCGAACGTGGGGACGGCCGAGTCCCGCCACCGGGCGAAGATCCGGTGGCCGAGGTCGCCGAGGGCCACGGCCTGCCAGCGTTCGGTGAGGAACGGCATGCCGGTGATGTCCGCGCCGACGCAGAACACGTACGGCTTGCCGGTGACCGCGATGAACGCTGGTTCGGCGGCCACGGCCCGGGTGAACGCGTCGTCGAGGTTGCGCAGACCGGCCGGCCCGAGGCTGGTGGGTTTCCGATGGTCGAATCCGTTGTCCAGCGTGATGAGCGCGGCCGGCCGGTCCAGGCCGGGCACGGTCACGAACCGGAGCAGGGACCTCGTGACGACCTCGGCGGGGTAGTCGATTGTCACTTGCCCTCCCAGCGCGCGTTCTCCCAAATCACCGTGCCGCCCATACCGATGCCGATGCACATCGCGGTGAGGCCGTAGCGCACCTCGGGGTGCTCCTCGAACTGTCGGGCCAGTTGTGTCATGAGCCGTACGCCCGAGGCGGCCAGCGGATGGCCCACGGCGATCGCGCCACCCCACGGGTTGACCCTCGGGTCGTCGTCGGCGACGCCGAAGTGGTCGAGGAACGCCAGCACCTGCACGGCGAACGCCTCGTTCAGCTCGTACAGGCCGATGTCGTCGATAGTGAGTCCGGCCAGCCGCAGCGCCTTCTCGGTGGACGGGATCGGGCCGACGCCCATGACCTCCGGATCGACGCCGGCGAAGCCGTACGACACCAGCCGCATCGCGGCCGGCAGACCCAGCTCGGCTACGGTGTCCGCACCGGCCAGCAGCGCTGCAGTGGCGCCGTCGTTCAGGCCTGCCGCGTTGCCGGCGGTGACCTTGCCGTGCGGCCGGAACGGCGTTTTCAGCGTTGCGAGCTTCTCCAGCGACGTGTCGCGCGGCGCTTCGTCCGTGGCGGCCAGCCCCCAGCCCTGCTCCGGCTCGCGGATCGCCACGGTGACCAGATCCGGCTGCAGTCTGCCGTTCGCGTACGCCTTGGCCGTCTTCTGTTGCGACGCCAACGCGAACGCATCAGCGCGTTCCCTGGTGATATGCGGCAGGCGGTCGTGCAGGTTCTCCGCGGTCGCGCCCATCACCAGCGCGGAGGGGTCGACCAGTCGCTCGGCCAGGATCCGCGGGTTGGGGTCGACGCCCTCGCCCATCGGGTGCCGGCCCATGTGCTCGACACCGCCGGCGATCGCCACGTCGTACGCCCCGATCGCGATGCCGCCGGCCACCGTGGTGACCGCCGTCATGGCACCGGCACACATCCGGTCGATGGCGAAGCCGGGAACGGTTTTCGGGAGGCCGGCCAGCAGGGCCGCGGTACGGCCGATGGTCAGCCCCTGATCACCGATCTGGGTAGTGGCCGCGATCGCGACCTCGTCGACGCGTTCCGGCGGAAGCTGGGGGTTACGGCGCAGCAGCTCGCGGATGCAGCGGATCACCAGGTCGTCGGCGCGGGTGCCGGCGTACATGCCGCCGGCCTTGCCGAACGGGGTACGGACGCCGTCGACGAACACGACGTCACGGACTTGACGGGGCACTGCGGGCCTCCTCGGGCACGGACGGGCGTGTGCCGCAATGCTACTCGCCAGTAACCCCTTCGGGGAGGGCGGCGGCGAGGCCGTCCACGATCAGGCCGACCTGCCAGGCGCGGGCGCCGAAGCCGCGCAGCGTGTCGCCCACCGTCTGCGGCGTGATCGGGTCCGGCGGCGCCCACGCCAACCGCCGGACGTAGTCCGGGCTGATCAGGTTCTCCGGCGGCAGCGTGTGCGCCTCGGCCGTGCCGATCACGACCTGGCGGCAGCGGGCCAGCCGGGCGGCCGCGACCGGGTCACGCTCGGCCCACCGGTGTGGCGGCGGAGGGCCGTCCAGCGGCTGGCTCACCGGGAGCTCCTTGTCGGGGAGCGCGCGCGCCTCGTCGAGGGCGTCCAGCCACACGCGGGCCAGCCGCCGCACCGAGCGGCCGCCGAAGCCGGGCAGCCCGAGAAGGGCCCGCTCGTCCTTCGGGTCGGTCTCGGCGGCGGCCACGATCGCGGAATCGGGCAGCACCCGACCGGGCGCGGCGTCCCGCCGCGCGGCCACGCCGTCGCGGGCATACCACAGCGCGCGGATCCGGGACTGTGCGCGGGCACCGCGGACCCGGTGGATGCCGGAGGTGCGCCGCCAGGGATCCGGCCGGGTCCTGGGCGGCCGGTCCGCGCTGGCGACCAGCGCCGCGAACTCCTCGGCCGCCCACGCCGTCTTACCCTGGCGTTCCAGCTCCGCGGCCAACCGGTCGCGCAGGTCGACAAGCAGCTCAACGTCCAGCGCCGCGTAGGTGAGCCAGGACTCCGGCAGCGGCCGGGTGGACCAGTCCGCTGCGGAGTGGTGCTTCTCCAGGGTGTACCCCAGCAGCTGCTCGGTCAGCGCGGCGAGGCCAACCCGTTCGAACCCGGCGAGCCGCGCTGCAAGCTCCGTGTCGAACAGCCGCCGCGGCTTCATGCCCAGCTCAGCGAGGCACGCGAGGTCCTGGCTGGCGGCGTGCAGCACCCATTCGCTGTCGGCCAGCGCCGCGTCCAGCGCACGGAGGTCGTCCAGCGGCAGCGGATCGACGAGGGCGGTCCCGGCGCCGGCACGGCGGAGCTGGACCAGGTACGCCCGCTGGGTGTAGCGGTATCCGGACGCGCGCTCGGCGTCCACCGCCACCGGCCCGCTGCCGGCGGCCATGCGGGCGACCACGTCGTCGAGCTCGGCGGCGGTCTCCACCGGCCTCGGCGTGCCGTCGCGGGGCGCGGTCAGCAGGACGGGACCGCCAGACTCCGGGTCGGGCGGCACGTGATGCGGTCCGTCCCCCGCTGCGCCGACGGGACGCGCCGGACCGGATGCTTCGTCGGTCACTCCGTAACCGTACGGGGGTACCACCTCCCCGGTGCGCAGCCGGGTACCGGCGCGTCCGCGTCGATCCACATGCGCCACCGAATATGTGCCCCGGTCACCCGTCCGCAAGCCCGTCCCGGCCCGTATATGGGGGCGAGCATAGTGAGCCCGGGAGGCATTGTGAGCGCGAGGAGCGAGCCCCGCAGTCGCGAACGAAGGGTGGCTCTGTGACCACCGCTTACGACCCGTACGGTGCGCCGGACCAGTGGCGGGCGCCGCTGGATCCGTTGTTGAGCCTGCCCGACCACCCGTCCGGCGAGTGGGCCACCATGCCGCCCCGGTCGGCACGTGCCGTCGGACATCCCCGGCCCGCCCAGCACCAGCCCATTCCGTACCCGGTGGTGGCGGACCGCACCCCGCCCCCGCGTCGGGGCCGCAATCGCGTCGTCACGCTGGGCATCGTGCTTGCGCTCGTGCTGATCTCCGGCTGGCAGGCGTACCGGGTCGAGCGGGTGAGCCGGGACGGTGACCGGCTCGCCGCCGGGCTGGCCGCCGAACGGGTCCGCAGCGCGCAGCTCACCGACCGCGCCAGCCGGCTGGAGAAGCAGCTGGCCGCGGTGTTCGATCCGGCGGCGATCTCGTCCGCGGTGCTGCCCAGCGTGTTCCGGGTCCGGGCCGGCGCGGTCACCGGCACGGCGTTCGCGGTCGGCGATCCCACGGACGGCCATGTCAACCTGCTGACCAACTTCCACGTCGTGGAGTCGGTGTGGACCGCCGGCAACCACAAGATCTTCCTGGAACGTGGTAAGACCGAGCTGACCGCCACGATCGTGAAGGTGGACCGGAACCGGGACCTGGCCCTGCTGCGCGCCACCGGTAAGGTGCGCGGGCTCATTCCGGACCGTGCGGCGGTGCGTCCGGGACAGCAGATCGTCGTGGTCGGTGCGCCGCTGGGGCTCGAGGACACCGTCACCACCGGCGTGGTCAGCGCGTACCGGCAGAAGGACGGCGATCCGACGATCCAGTTCGACGCGCCGATCAATCCCGGCAACTCCGGCGGTCCGGTCGTCGGGTCCGGCAACGAGGTGGTCGGACTGGCCACCGCGAAGGCTCGGGACGCCGAAGGCATCGGGCTGGCCATCCCGATCGGAACGGCCTGCGAAACCTTCAAGAACGTCTGCTGAGCTTGGTCAGCGCCGTCACCCCGGGCGGCGGGAGGCCGGCGGTCGAGGCCAGCATCCCGCACCAGCCGTACAGGTGCGCGGCGAGATCGCCGGAGATCGGCGTCCACGATGCACGGATTTCCAGATCGGCGGTCGGCGCCGGCCCGGCCAGCTCGCCGAACCGGGTCGACGCAGTAAGCGTGATCGTCCCGCCGATCGCCGTGTACGCGGCGCCGTGCTGATCCAGCCCGTCGGTGAGCCAGGTCCAGGCCACCGCGGGCAGTAGCGGGTCACCGGCCATGTCCGGCTCCAGCTCCGCCGTCACGAGCGTCACCAGGCGCAGATCGCCCTTCCAGGCATCGTGCCCGGCCGGATCGTGCAGCAGGATCAGCCGGCCGCTGGCCACCTCGTCATCCCGGCGCAGCACGGTGGCACTCAGCGCGAAGCTGTACGGCGCGAGCCGCTGCGGCGGCGCGATCTCCTCGAGCAGGATCTCGTCCCGTGGCGCGGCAACCCGCAGCCCCGCGACAGCGCGGGTGAACGCCTCGGGTAGGGCGGACGGGCTCCCCATGGGTGGAAGCCTATGCCGATCACCATGTCCGTTGTCGATCGGCGCGCCGCGCGGGACATGCCTCGAGGTACGCGTGGCAGCATGGCGCGGGTGACGACGTCGGCCTTTCTCCGCGCGTGCCGCGGCCTTGCGGTTCCGCACACCCCGGTCTGGTTCATGCGGCAGGCCGGCCGGTCGCTACCGGAATACCGCAAGATCCGCGAAGGCATCGGCATGCTGGAGTCCTGCCGCCGACCGGATCTGGTCACCGAGATCACGCTTCAGCCGGTCCGCCGTCACGGCGTCGACGCGGCCATCCTGTTCAGCGACATCGTGGTCCCGCTGGCCGCGGCCGGCATCGATCTCGACATCGTGGCCGGGACCGGCCCGGTCATCGCGGCGCCCGTTCGTACTCTCACCGATCTCGACCGCCTGCGGCCGATCGCCGCGGCCGACGTCGGCTACGTCGTGGACGCCGTCCGCATGCTGGTCGCGGAGCTCGGCGCCACCCCGCTGATCGGTTTCGCCGGCGCCCCGTTCACGCTGGCCAGCTACCTCATCGAAGGTGGACCGTCGCGGTCGTACGCGAAGACCAAGGCCCTGATGTACGGCGATCCGCCGCTCTGGAACGCGCTGCTCTCCCGGCTGGCCGAGATCACGCTGGCGTTCCTGCGCGCGCAGGTCGACGCGGGAGCGAGCGCCGTCCAGCTCTTCGACTCGTGGGCCGGGGCGCTGTCCGAGGCCGACTACCGACGGCATGTGCTGCCGCACTCGACGGCCGTCCTTACCGGGCTGGTCGACACTGTGCCACGGATCCACTTCGGTGTCGGCACGGCCGTGCTGTTGCCGGCGATGGCCGAGGCCGGTGCGGACGTGGTCGGGGTGGACTGGCGTACGCCACTGGACCGGGCCGGCGCCCTGATCGGCGGCGGCCGGGTGGTGCAGGGCAACCTCGACCCCGCGGCGTTGTTCGCGCCGTGGCCGGTCGTCGCTGGTGAGGCGCGCCGCGTGCTGGCCGAGGGTCGCGCCGCACCGGGTCACGTCTTCAACCTGGGCCACGGCGTCCTGCCCGACACCGACCCGGACGTCCTCACTCGCCTCGTGGACCTGGTCCACGAGGAGTCTGCGCGCTGACGTCCCGGATCTGAACCACTCTGCGTGACCGGGGCGGCCCGGTGAGAGATGGTCTCTCCGGCGCTTTGCTCTGCTTCCCCAGAGGAATCAGGTCGACGTTGAGTGACCACCCCGGCGACCGGTCGGAGAAGGCCATTCACATACGCCCAGCTCACACCTCCGATTCCTCGAGGGAAGCAGAGCAAAGCGGCCGGAGAGGCAATCCGGCCTCTCGCTCCCCGGTGACGGACCGTTACCTGCACCCTTGAACTTGGCGGACTACGTAGCGTCACTGATGACGTTCATTCCTCGTACCCGCGTGGGCACCTGCCGGCGCGGCCTGAGAGTGTGGGAGGGTGCGGAAGCGGATCGCGGTGGTCGGCGGCGGGATCGCCGGGCTGGCGGCGGCCGTGCGGCTGCGGGACCGCGCACCGGCGGATACCGAGATCATCGTGTACGAACAGGCCGGCGTTCTCGGCGGAAAGCTGCGCACCGGCCGGCTGGGTGGCGTCGCCGTCGAACGGGGCGCCGAGTCGTTTCTGGCCGGGGCGCCGGACGGTGGCGAGTCGGCCGCGGTGCTGTTCGCGCGGCGGCTGGGACTCGGCGACGCGTTCGTGCACCCGGCGCCGGTGCCGGCCGCGCTGGCGATCGGCGGCCGATTGACCCCGCTGCCGGCCGGGACGCTGCTCGGCGTACCGGCTGATCCGGTCGCGCCGAACGCGGTGGCCGAGGTGACCGCGGGCGCCGACCGCGACGAGGGCGGACCGTTGCTGTCACCGGATCGTGACGTGACGGTCGGTGCGCTGGTCCGTGGGCGGTACGGGGACGCGGTGGTGGATCGGCTGGTAGAGCCGCTGCTCGGGGGTGTGTACGCGGGACGGGCGGACCGGCTGTCGCTGGCCGCCACGATGCCGGCGCTGGCGCGCGCGGCCCGGACCGAGCACACGCTGGCCGGCGCGGTCCGGGCCGCGCAGGCGGCGACCGTACGGCCGGCGGGGCGGCCGGTGTTCGCCGCTGTCGACGGCGGCCTGGGTCGGCTGGTCGCGGCCGCTGCCGCGGCGAGCGGTGCGCGCATCAGTCTCGGACTGCCGGTGCGCGAACTGACCCGGACAGGGCACGGCTGGCGGCTGCTGCTGGGGCCGGTGCCCGCGCCGCGGACCGAGGACGTGGACGCGGTCGTGCTGGCCGTGCCCGCCCGGCCGGCGGCCCGGCTGCTGGCCGGAGTCGACGCCGGCGCCGCCGCGGCGGTGGGGGAGCTCGACTACGCGAGCGTGGCGCTCGTCGCGGTGGCGCTGCCGCCGGGCACGCCGCTGCCGGAGCTGTCCGGTTTCCTCGTGCCGCCGAGCGAGGGCACGCTGGTCAAGGCCGCCACGTTCGTCACCCGCAAGTGGCCGCATCTTGACTCCGACGGCGCGTCGGTGATCGTTCGGCTGTCGATCGGGCGGGCCGGTGAGGAGGCCGGCCTGCAGCGCGACGACACGGACCTCGCCGTACAGGCGCACGCGGAGCTGCGTGAGCTGCTGGGGGCGCCGCTGCCCGCGCCCGAGGCATCCTGGGTGCAGCGGTGGGGCGGTGCCCTGCCGCAGTACGCGCCCGGTCACCTCGACCGGATAGCGGCCGCCCGCGCTGCGCTGGCCGACCGGCCGGGCATCGCGCTGGCCGGCGCAGCGTACGACGGTGTCGGCATCCCGGCCTGTGTTGCAAGCGGCGAGACCGCCGCCGAAGACCTCGTGA
>DATBGW010000189.1:0-5345 GCA_036557765.1 Actinoplanes sp. | reverse complement strand
CAACCACAACTCCAAGATCGGCGTCATTAGAGGGCCAGCACGTGGCGCGCGTACCAGCCGTTGAGCATCACGCTGCGGCTCGGGTTCGGGCTCTGGTCGCTCTCGAACACCACCCAGCCGCCGTATCCGTGGTCGCGCATCCGCTCCATCAACCGCGCGAAGTCCACCAGACCGCCCGCCGTGCCGCACTCGTAGAACCAGCGCTCGACCTCCCGCACGCCACCGGCCTGCATGAGGTCCTGCTCGGCGTGCGGCTGGAGCCGCTCACCGTCGTCGTCGCGACAGCGCGCGTCCTTCAGCTGCACATGGTCCACCCGCCGGTGATGACGCTCATAGGTCGCCACCGGATCCAGACCGGCGATCGTGAGCTCGGCGGTGTCCACTGTGAGCCCGACGAGATCGGGATCGGTCGCATCGAGCAGCGCCTCGAGGATCCGTTCGTCGGCGGCGGCACTGAGCGCGTCGGCGTGCAGCGACACCTTGACGCCCGCCTCTGCGACAGCGGCTCCCACGGCGTTCCAGCCCCGCGCCGCCGTGGCGATCTGGTCGTCGCTGAGTCCGGAAACCTGCCAGGCCGAGGGCAGCGCCCGTACCACCAGGCGGTCGCCGTGCGCCTCGGCGAGGAAGTCCGCCAGCTCCCGGCCGGTGTTCGCGATCGCCGGGTGCTGTGCGGCGTCCAGGATGGACCGTCCGTGGGACAACTCCTCCTCGATCGGCGCTCCGGGATCGAAGTACCAGCTCGTGATGGCGTCGATGCCGACGTCGGCGAGCAGGCGCACGAAGTCCTTCGTGGAGCCGTAGTTCGCCGCGATGGACGCCGGGCGGCCCAGCGGATCCCACCGGCCCGTGCCGGCATGCAGCTCGACGCCGGTGAAGCCACAGGCGGCGATCACCTTGAACGCGCGGAGATGCTGGTCCCTACGGGTGAAGTCGTCGAAGTTGGGCTTCCACTGGTTGATGGCGTACGCACGCCGGATGCGCTCGCTCATGAGTAGATCTCCGACAGGACGTTCTGGGCGTACCACATGGACAGCGCGGTGCTCTCGGCGTAGTCGCCGCCGATGTTCGCCTTGTCGTGCTCGACGGTGATCCAGCCGGAGAACTCGTGGTCCTTCAAGGCCTTCATCATGCGCGGGAAATCCACGAGGCCGTCCTCGGTGCCCATCTCGTAGAACCAGCGCGCGGTCTGGGGCGCCATCAGCTCCGCGTCCGGCCGGTGCTCGAACGCACGCGTGCTGTCGACCTGCCGGGTGTCCTTGAAGTGGAAGCCGGAGCACCGGTCGTGCAGCTCCTCGTAGAGCGCGACGGGGTCGACGCCGGCGATGCAATGCTGCGCGGTGTCGCAGAAGAAGCTGACGTACCGCGGATCGGTCCACGCGTAGAACTTGCGGATGTCCTCGGCCGTCCGGATCGCGCAGAAGAACTCGTGATGGCCGGTCGTCCGGACGCCGAACTCGTCCAGCGTCATCTGCCCGACCCGGGTCCAGCACTCCGCCGCCGCTTTGATCTTGTCGTCGGTGACCGGAGCCGTGTTGATGTACATGCTCGCCGGCATGACGATCAGGCTTTCAATCTCCAGCGACTCCCACATGCCGAGCATCCGGCGGGTACTCTCGACGATCTCGTCGTGCGTCTCACGGACGTGGGCGTCGGCGACGCGATGGTCGTACATGATGCCGCGGAACAGGTTCACGATCTTGTTGATGCCGTGGTCCTGAAGGTACCGCTGGTACGCGCCGATCGAGCCGAACATGTGGGACAGCCCGAACACCTGGAAGTCGAACATGTCCAGGCCCTCGAAGCCCACCGCGCTGATCTGCTTGACGAAGTCGTCCATCTGGCGCCGCGAGTGGTACTGGGTGACCGGCCCGCGAGGGGTGTCGGCCCGCCAGTGGTCCATGTAGCTCCACTTCAGACGGCTCATCGGAACGTGTCCTCGAACTCGGCGTACGGCTGGGGCGGCACCGGGTCGAGCGTCTGGGCCCGGTCGTTCGCGTACGGCTCGTACCGGGTCTGCACCGGCTCGTCGGTGTCCGGCAGGAACACCGGGACGCCGTCGTCGCCGAACCAGGCCAGGTGCGAGTCGTGGCTCTCCTGGTTGGCCGCGGCGAAACTCACCCAGTCCTTGTCGAACGGCGCCCGCGCGATCTCGTAACAGCGGAAGTGCCAGATGCGCCACTGTCCGTCCTGCTTGATGAAGTCCACGCCGTACTTGCACCAGACCCAGTGCGCCCAGACCCGCTTGCCGTCGACCTCGCCGCCGGAGAAGACCCACTCCGGAACGCCCTTGGCGACCTCCGGGTCGGTCAGGCCCGACTCGGTGCCCGCCATGATCCACAAACCCTTGGCGCTGGTGCCGTCCTCGGACACCTCGATGACCGGGGTGGTGGTGTAGTGCAGCAGCAGCTTGCCCACCGGGTGGGGACGGCCGCGGTGGTACGCGGTGACCGAGTCCCAATTGGTGTAGACGCCGACGTTGTTGTAGCGGGCGCGGATCCCCGGCGTGCCCGGCTTGGCCCAGAGCTCGTCGATGATGCGCTGGTCCGCATAGGCGTTGTGATAGTGCATGTACCGCGAGAACACGTTCTCGACGGCGCCGCGGTCGGCAGCGCGTTGCGCCGCCGACTCCGCGGCCGCCACCCGTCGTTCGAGGTCGGCGATCCGGTTGAGCAGCTGCGCCTGGTCGTCCGATGTGATCATGCGAGCTCCCGGGCCAGACGGTCGGCGCCGCGCACCGACATGGCGACACTGGTCAGTGTCGGGTTGACCGAATTGGCCGTCGGGATGAGGCCGTTGCCGGCCAAGTACAGACCGGCCACGCCCCAGACCCGGGAGTCCGGATCGCAAACCGAGGTGCCGTCGTCCACCGGGCCCATCCGGACGGTGCCCATGTAGTGCAGGGAGCTGCCTGCGGGCATGACCACGGGCATGCCCGGAAGGAAATCGCCGAGCACCCCGGCCGCGCGGGATTGGAACGACCGGGCCTGTTCCAGCTCGGCCTGTTCACGGTCGGTCAGCTCGTACGCGATCCGCACGCCCGGCAGCCCGAAGGCGTCCGGCGCGGCGTCGTCGAACTCGAGCCGGTCCTCCGGGCGCGGCCACTTCCGGATGCCCCAGCCCATCCCCACGTATCCCGCCGCGTTGTCGGCGTGCGGGTCGCCCGCCGGCAGCGGAACGGGGCAGACGGGGCTGTAGAGCATCTGGGCGTGGAACGGGTGAATGTCCTGTTTGAACGACACCCCGACGACCGCACTGACCGGGTCGACCGGCTGAGCGCCCGGCTGCCGCGGCGGCAGCACGCCCTCGCGCACCGCGACCACGCCGAACAACAGAGGGTGCTCGGTGAGGTACCTGCCCAGCGCCGCGGGCCGGATGCCGCTGGCCCACAACAGTTGCGGCGTCCGGATCGCGTCGGCCGCCACCACCACGGCGTCGGCCGTCACGGTCTCCTCGGCGCCGGTCCGCAGGTCACGCAGCACGGCTCCGGTCACCGCGTTCCCGTCGAACAGCAGCCGGGTGCACAGCGTCTCGCTCCGCAGCTCGAACCGGCCGCCGGCGTCCGCGCCCGGCTCGGCCAGATCACCGAGGATCACGTCGACGCCGGCCCACCGCATCGTTCCGTCGGGGTTGGTGTCGGCGGCGACCGGAAGCGGTCGGACCGGAATGCCGTCACCGCCGAACTCCTCACCGACCAGCTTCAGGATCGCCTCGGCCTGCGGCGTTCCCCGGAACGCCGAGTGCGTGGTGTGCAGCAGCTCCTCAGCGGCGGAGATGTGGTCCTCCCACTCCGCCGCGTCGATGAACTCGACACGCTCGCCCTCCGCCGGCCGCGGCGTCGCGCAGGTCCAGTGGGCACCCATGCCGCCGACGCACGTGGCGCCGGCGGCCGCGGGCATCCCGCCGGAGCCGGGCGCCGGACTGCCGATCAGATGGGTACCCTGCCGGGCGGTGATCGTGCCCTCGACCACCGTGCCGGCCGGGATGCCCGCCACCCCGGAGTGGCCGGAGTCCGGCCCCTGCGAGGCGAGCCGGGCGGCGAGCCGGTCCTGCTCGTCGGGGATGTTCCGCACGTTCATGCCGGCCGGCGCGGTGAGCACCGGTCCCGCCTCGACCATCAGCACGCTGACATCGCTGGTGCGGTCGAGAAGGCGCCGCGCGTAGGTGGCGCCGTTCGGGCCGGACCCGACGACAAGAACTTTCACCGCCGTCATTCCTTACTCGCGAACGCGGCGTCGAAGGCGGCGGCGGGCGCGTCGAACGCCAGGCGGCGTACGAACTCCAGCGCCTCCGGAGCACCGACCAGACGATCCATGCCGGCGTCCTCCCACTCCACCGAGATGGGACCGTCGTAACCGATCGTGTTGAGCATCCGGAAGCACTGCTCCCACGGCACGTCGCCGTGCCCGGTGGACACGAAGTCCCAGCCACGGCGCGGATCCGCCCACGGCAGGTGCGAACCGAGCCGCCCGTTGCGGCCGTTACCGAGCTGCCGTTTGGTGTCCTTGCAGTCGACGTGGTAGATCCGATCCCGAAAGTCCCACAGGAAACTCACCGGGTCCAGGTCCTGCCAGACGAAATGGCTCGGATCCCAGTTCAGCCCGAACGCCTCCCGATGGCCGATCGCCTCCAACGCCCGGACGGTGGTCCAATAGTCGTAGGCGATCTCCGACGGATGCACCTCGTGAGCGAACCGGACACCGCACTGGTCGAACACGTCCAGGATCGGATTCCACCGGTCGGCGAAATCCTGATATCCGGCCGCGATCTGGTCCTCGGTCACCGGCGGGAACATCGCCACGTACTTCCAGATCGCCGAACCGGTGAAACCCACCACCGTGGACACCCCGAGCCGCTGCGCGGTGCGGGCGGTCAACTTCATCTCCTCCGCGGCACGCTGCCGCACCCCCTCCGGGTCACCGTCGCCCCACACCCGCGCGGACAGCATCGCCTGATGCCGGCCGTCAATCGGGTCGTCGCAGACGGCCTGGCCCTTCAAATGGTTGGAGATGGCATACACCTTCAGGTGGTACTTCTCCAGCAGGTCCAGCTTGCCCCGCACGTACGCATCGCTGTCGGCGGCCTGCCACGGGTCGAGATGGTCACCCCAGCAGGCGATCTCCAAACCGTCGTAACCCCACCCGGAGGCCAGCTTCGCGACCTCCTCCAACGGCAGATCGGCCCACTGCCCGGTGAACAGCGTGATCGGACGAGACATGTCAATCCTTCCTACGGGCATGGTCTGTGGCACCGACTCCCACCGGACTCTGTCCGCACAAGACCGCTATCGGCACGCCGAGTGGAGGTCGAACATTGGCTCCGTCAGGACTCGAAACCAAGCGAGATGT
>DATBGW010000188.1:0-9685 GCA_036557765.1 Actinoplanes sp. | reverse complement strand
GCGACGAGGCGGCGTTGCTCGACGCGGTCACCGCCGCGGCCGCCATCGCCTTGCGCACCGGCCGGCTGCAGGCACAGCTGCGGGCGAACGTCGAGGAGCTGCGCGGGTCGCGGGCCCGGGTCCTCGAAGCCGGCCAGCGGGAACGCCGGCGGCTGGAACGGGATCTGCACGACGGTGCACAACAGCGGCTGGTGGCACTGTCGCTCAACCTGGGCGTTCTGCAGCACCGGCTGGACGCCGACGCCGAAGCGAAGGCGTTGCTGGCGGAGGCGCGCAGCGAGATCGCGGTGTCCCTGGCCGAGCTGCGGGATCTGGCCCAGGGATTGCATCCGGCCGTGGTGAGCAACCATGGCCTGGCGGTGGCGGTGGAGACGCTGGCCGCCCGCGCGCCGGTGCCGGTCCGGCTCGAAGTCGAGGTGGACGGCCGGATGGCCGAACCGATCGAGGTCGCCGCGTACTACGTGGTCTGCGAGAGCCTCGCCAACGTCGGCAAGCACGCCCGCGCCACGTCGGCGTCGGTGAGTGTGGCGCGCCGCGACGGCCAGGTGGTGGTGGAGGTGGTCGACGACGGCGTCGGCGGCGCCGACACCGAACGCGGGACCGGGCTGCGCGGGCTGGCCGACCGGGTGGAGGCGCTCGGCGGCCGGCTGCGGGTCTGGACGCCGCACGGCGGCGGCACCCGGGTACGGGCGGACCTGCCGTGCGGGTAGCCCTGGCCGAGGACAGTGTCCTGCTTCGCGAGGGGCTCGCCCGGCTGCTCGCAGACGAGGGCTTCGACGTGCTCGCCCGGTGCCGCGACGCGAACGAGTTGCGGGCCGCGTTGCGGGTGGACCTGCCGGACGTGGTGATCGTCGACATCCGGCTCCCGCCGACGCACACCGACGAGGGGCTGCGGGCGGCGGTCGAGCTGCGCGCGGCGTACCCGGGGCTGGGTGTGCTGGTCCTCTCGCAGTACGTCGAGGTCGGCCTGGCCATGACGCTGCTGGCCGACTCCGCCGAGGGTGTCGGATATCTGCTCAAGGACCGGATCAGTGACGTGCCGGAGTTCGTCGGCGCGGTGCGGCGGGTGGCCACCGGCGGCTCGGCCGTCGACCCGATCATCGTCTCGACGTTGCTCGCCCGGCGCCGGCGGGACGACCCGCTGGACCGGCTCACCCCGCGCGAGCGGGAGGTCCTGGAGCTGATGGCGGCCGGCACGTCGAATCAGGGCATCGCCGACCATCTGGTGATCACGCTGCGGGCGGTGGAGAAGTACGTGTCGAGCATCTTCGGCAAGCTCGGCCTGCCGGCCACCGGCAGCGAAAGCCGCCGCGTCCTGGCGGTCCTGCTGTTCCTACGGACCTGAACCGTCCAACATGGCGCGGAGCCGAACCGTATCCGCGACGGTCCAGCCGGACGGTGGGGCGATCGCGGCCCACCCGTCGACGACACCGGACTTGTAGACGTGCCCATGGCCGCGCGGCACGTCGTTGGCGAACACCGCGTCGACCGTTGTCTGCCAGAACGTGATGCCCGGATACCAGTGCATGTCCGGGTTGACGTCCGGCCCGCGCGGCTTCTTCAGCCAGGCCGGCGAACGGAAGAGCAGGTCGGGGCTCCACCACACGATCGGGTCGGACGAGTTCTGCAGGTACACCACCTTGGGCGCGAGCCAGGACGGATTGCGCAGCTCGGCCGGCTGCGCAGCGAACTCGATGGGTAGGCCGGAGTGGATCGGGTCCCAGACCCGGCTGGCCGGGTCGCGATCGCCGATGAGCTGATTGCGCAAGGGGTTGGCGAACGTCGGCCCTTCGAGCAGTACGCCGTCCGCGCCCGCCACCATCCGGTCCACCGTGCCGAACGTCTTCTCCATGCCGAGTGAGCCGAGGCTCTCCCCGAACAGCAACAGCTTCGGGCGTTTCGCCGCCGGCATCGCGGCCCAGCGGTCGTGCACCGCGGTGATCAGCTGTTCGGACGCGTCGATGACCTTCGACGTGTCCGCCAGGAACGAGATCCAGCTGGGCAGGTACGAGTACTGCATGGACACCATCGCGGTGTTGCCGGCGTACATGTACTCCAGCGAGTTCGTCACCGCGCCGTCCACCCAGCCGGTGCCGGTCGGGATGACCACGGCGATGACGGCCCGGTGGAACGCGCCGGTCCGGTCCATCTCCTTCAACACCAGCCGGACCCGGTCCGCGACGGTCGGCGCCGAGTCCAGGCCGACGTACACCCGGATCGGCTCGGTCGCCGGCCGGCCCGCGAACGCCGCCAGTTGCCGCCGGTTCGGCCCGCGGCCGACGAAGTCGCGCCCCTGCCGGCCGAGCGTGTCCCACTCGGCGAGCGAGAACGGCCCACCCGACCGGAGGCTGGACGTCGGCGCGACCACGCCGGAGTCGGTGCCGCCGTTGCGCAGCGCCGCCTTGCGGTCGGCCAGCGCGAACATGTTGCTGACCACGAGGTTGTCCACGGCGAGCACGGCGACCAGTGCCACCACGAGAACGCCGGCGCAGTAGGCGATCGGCTCCGGGGTGAACCGGCGCAGCAGCAGCGCGAGGGCGCGCGCCGTCAACCGCAGCGTCCGCGCAATCAGCAACAGCACGGCGAACGTCAGGACGCTGATCAGCACCATCCGGAACAGGTAGTAGGTGTCCAGCGGTTCCATGCCCAACCGGCGGCGCAGGTCGCGCTGCCAGCGCGTGCTCATCGACAGCGAGAGCGCGACGAACACCGGGCCGGCCACCAGCACCACCCGCCACGCGCCGACGGTCGCGCCCGGGAGGTGACCGGGGAACAGCCGGCGTGCGGCCGCGCCGATGGTGGCGCCCACCCCGTACCCCATGGCGGCCGTGATCCCGCTGACCGCGCCCTGCAGGAACCACGCCCGCGGCAACAGTGACGGGGTCAGCGAAAGGCAGAAGAATCCGACCGCCACGCCCACGCCGGTCGCGCTGAAAGCGCGCCGGACGACGCGCGGCCGGACCTGCTCCGCACGGCGGAGCGGTTGCGGCTGCGCCGCCTCCTGATCCCGTTCGGTACGGGTCGGAACGCTCATCGCCGGTCTGCTCTCTCGTGGTTGTCGATCGCGTACGTTGATCGGATGGAGACCGCCGCCCGCCGCCGCGCCGCCGACACGCTGCGACAGATGCTGCCCTCTCTGTCCGTCGAGGCGGAACGGCGATTGGGCCGCGCCGAAGCGGTGGCGTTCCTCGCCCGTCTCGAGACCAATCTTGTCGATATCTATGAACCGCTGGAAAGGGTGTATGGCCAGGACCTTCTGGAACGGTTGGTGATGCTAGCCCTCACTGCGGCGCAGCAGCGACCCCGTGAACTGCGGGAGCTCGACCGAAAGCGGGAGATCGATCGCAATTGGTACCAACGGGCCCGCATGGTCGGCTACGTCTGCTACGCCGACCGGTTCGCCGGCTCGCTGCGGTCGGTCAAGGACAAACTCGACTATCTGGATGAGTTGGGTGTCACCTATCTCCACCTGATGCCGCTGCTGAAGCCGCGGCCCGGGGAGAACGACGGCGGGTACGCGGTGATGGACTACCGATCGGTCGACCCGCGGCTTGGCACGATGGCGGACTTGACGGAACTGGCCGCCGCGCTGCGCGAGCGGGGCATGAGCCTGTGCGTGGACCTGGTGCTCAACCACACCGCCAAGGAGCATCCGTGGGCGCAGGGCTGGCTCGCCGGCGACCCGGCGTACGCGGATTTCTATCTGGCCTTCCCCGACCGCGAGCAGCCGGACGCGTACGAACGGACGATCGTGCCGGTGTTCCCGGACCGGGCGCCGGGCTCGTTCACGTGGTTCCCGGAGGCCGACGCATGGGTCTGGACCACGTTCTGGAGCTATCAGTGGGACCTCAACTACGCGAATCCGAACGTGTTCGCGGCGATGCTGGAGACGATCCTCTGGCTGGCCAACCACGGAATCGACGTGTTCCGGCTGGACGCCGTCCCGTTCATGTGGAAACGGCTCGGCACCACCTGCCTGAACCAGCCCGAGGTGCACCTTCTCGTGCAGGCGATGCACGCCCTGACCCGGCTGGCCGCGCCCGGCGTCATCTTCAAGGCCGAGGCGATCGTCTCGCCCGAGGACCTGGTGCCGTACCTCGGCGGGCACGACCGGTACCGGCCGGAGTGCGAGCTGGCGTACCACAACCAGCTCATGGTGATGCTGTGGAGCAGCCTCGCCACCAAGGACGCCCGGCTGATGGCGCAGTCGCTGCGCCGCATGCGGCCGATCCCGGCGGAGGCGTCCTGGGTCACCTACGTCCGCGGGCACGACGACATCGGCTGGGCGATCAGCGCACCGGACGCCGCCGCGGTGGGCTGGGACTGGTGGAACCACCGCAACTTCCTCAACGACTACTTCTCCGGCCGGTTCTACGGCTCGTACGCCCGCGGCGCTCTCTTTCAGGAGAACCCGGCGACCGGTGACGCCCGCATCTCCGGCTCGGCGGCGGCGCTGTGCGGCATCGAGGCGGCCGCCGCACCGGACGAGGTGGATCGGGGCATCCGCCGGCTGGTCCTGCTGTACGCGGTGGTGTTCGCGTTCGGCGGCATCCCACTCATCTACATGGGCGACGAGATCGCCACCCGTAACGACCACTCGTACCTCGCGGATCCGGAGCTGGCCGACGACAACCGGTGGATGCACCGCCCGGTGATGGACTGGGTGGCGGCGGCCCGCCGCCACGACGAGACAACTCTGGAAGGCCGCGTGTTCGGCTGGATGCGCCGGCTGGTGGCCGCACGTCAGGACCTTCTGGCTTTGCGTACGGGCGGGGAGCACGAGGTCCTCGGCGTGGACAACGGAGCCGTGTTCGCGTGGCGCCGCCGGCACCCGCGCAGCGGCACGTTCGTCGGGCTGGCGAACTTCGCCGAGTCGCCGCAGTCGGTGGAGGCGGCGGCGTTCGGCCGGTTCGGCTGGCTGGAGACGGTGCTGTCCAGCGACGGCCCGCTCGAGGTGCACGAAGGCCGGGCGCAGCTGCCCGGACTGGGTTTCGTCTGGCTCGCCGAGCGCTGACCGGACACCGACCTGCGTCGATCTTGGAGTTGTGGTTGGCACAAACCAGACGCCAAGCGGCATAAGGGCAACCACAACTCCAAGATCGACGGGAAGAGGGCTCGCCGAGCCGGTCGGCGCGGGATTTGCGATCATGTCGATGTGGCGGTCGGCAGTCTTTCCAGATCCGATGTGGTGGTGGTCGCGGGCGGGGCGGTGGCGGTGGCGGCGGCCGGTGTGACGCATTACGCCGGCGCGCCCGCGGTGCTCGCGTTCGTGGTCGCCGGCCTTGCCGTGGCGCTCCTGGCCTCCGTCGTCGGGCGCAGCGTCGAGCAGCTCGGCGACCGGTTCGGCGCGGGAGCCACCAGCGTGTTGCAGAGCGCGCTCGGCAATCTGCCGGAGCTGTTCATCGGCTTCTTCGCGCTCCAGGCGGGACTGGTCGCCGTCGTCCAGGCCGCGATCATCGGCTCCATCCTGTCCAACATTCTGCTCGTCCTTGGCCTCGGCTTCGTCGTCGGTGGGCTGCGCAACGGCGTGCAGCGGTTCAGCTCGGAACGCGCCCGCACGTCGGCGGTCCTCATGGTGCTGGCGACCGCGGCCCTGGTGATACCGAGTCTCGCCTCGTACGTGCACACACCGGCCGAGCCGCACGAGCGGACGTTGTCGCTGATCGTCTCCGTGGTGCTGCTCGGCGTGTTCCTGCTGTCACTGCCGTCGGCGCTGCGCCGCAGCCCTGCAGCTGAACCCGTGTCTCCCGTCGGCGCGCCGGTGCAGCCCGCCGGACCGGCCGCCGGGCCGGTGCAGCCCGGCGGAACGGCCGCCGCGCCGGCGCAGCCCACCGGAACGGCCGCCGGGCCGGCGCAGCCCGGTGGAAGGGCCGGCGAGCCGGCGCATGGCGGCGAGCCGCGCTGGCCGTTGTGGCTGGCCATCGCCCTGCTGGTGCTGGCGAGCGTCGCCGCGGCTCTGGTGTCGGAGTGGTTCGTCGCGGCGCTGGAACCGGCGATCACCGCGCTCGGCATCTCCCAGGCGTTCGCCGGCCTGGTGATCGTGGCGATCGCCGGCAACGCGATCGAGAACGTCGTCGGCATCCAGCTGGCCTACCGCAACCAGGCCGACTTCGCGATGGCCGTGATCATCCAGAGCCCGTTGCAGATCGCGCTGGTGCTCGCCCCCGCACTGGTGCTGCTGAGCCTGCTGACCGCGACCACGTTGACGCTGGTGTTCGCGCCGATGCTGGTCGTCGCGGTCGCGGTGACGGTGATCGCGGTGGCGTTCATCGTCTTCGACGGCGAGTCGACGTGGCTGGAGGGTGCCACGCTGATCGCGCTGTACGCGATCATCGCTACGGCGTTCTGGTGGGGCTGAGGACGGATAGGTTGAGATCGTGGCCGCCGAGAACAAGTCACCCGCCGTCGAGATCGAGGTCGGAGCGCACACCGTGCGCGTGTCCAACCCCGATCGCGTCTACTTCCCGGAGATCGGCGCGACAAAGCTGGACCTGGTCAACTACTACCTCGCGGTCGGCGACGGCATCGTCCGGGCGCTGCGCGAGCGGCCCTGCATGCTGCACCGTTTCCCGGACGGCCTGAGCGGCGGCAAGGTGCACCAGAAGCGGGTGCCGCACGGCGCTCCGCCGTGGCTCGAGACGGTCCGGGTGACGTTCCCGCGGTACGGCCGGCACGCCGACGAGCTCTGTGTCACGAAGGTGGCCGACGTCATCTGGGCGGTGCAGATGTCGACGGTGGAGTTCCACCCGTGGAACTCCCGCCGCGCCGACACCGAACGGCCGGACGAGTGGCGCATCGACCTGGACCCGATGCCGCTGTGCCCGTTCGACCGGGTGCAGCGGGTCGCCGGCGTGGCGCACGAGGTGCTCGACGAGCTCGGAATCACCGGCTATCCGAAGACGTCCGGCGGGCGCGGCCTGCACGTCTACGTTCGGGTCAAGCCGGACTGGGGGTTCGCCGACGTTCGCCGGGCGGCGCTCGCGTTCGCCCGCGAGGTGGAGCGCCGCGCGCCGGACGACGTGACGACGACGTGGTGGCGCAAGGACCGGGATCCGGCGCTGCTGTTCGTCGACTACAACCAGAACGCCCGGGACCACACGATCGCGTCCGCGTACTCCCTGCGCGGTGTCGCGCGGGCTACTGTGTCCACGCCGATCACCTGGGACGAGGTCCCGGATGTGCACCCCGACGACTTCACCATCGAGACAGTGCCGGACCGTTTCGCCGCTCGCGGCGACCTGCACGCCGGCATCGACGACGTGGCGTTCTCGCTGGAGCCGTTGCTGGCCTGGGCTGAGCGCGACGAGAAGGCGGGACTGTCCGGACCGGCCGACGCCGACGAGTCCTGATGCGGGTCTTCCGGGACGACTGGGGGATACCGCACCTGCGCGCCGGATCCGTCGACGAACTGGCGTACCTGCAGGGCCGGACCACCGCGGTGGATCGTGGTCACCAGCTCGAGGTGGACCGGCGGCGCTCCGAGGGCCGGCTCGCCGAGTTGGTCGGGCCGGCCGAGCTGCCGTGGGACCGGTTCGCGCGCCGGGCGCGCCTCGACGACACGGCCCGCCGCTGCTTCGACAACCTGGACGATGAGACGCGCCGGTGGGTGACCGCGTATGCCGACGGGGTGCGCAGCCGGCTGGACGACTGGAAGCCGTGGTCGTCGCTGGGCGTCTTCCTGGCGCGGCACGTCCTCTTCGGCACGTTCCCGCTGAAGATGTGGCGTGCGCACGTCGCCCGTTCGCTCGGACCGTCCTGGGTGGACACGTTCGTGCGCGACACGTCGGGCGGCAGCAACGCGTGGGCCGTGTCCGGTCTACTCGCCGGCGACCCGCACCGCATGATCGAACTGCCGAACGTCTACCAGCAGGTGCGCCTCGCCTGCCCCGAGTTCGACGTGGTCGGGCTGGCGTTCCCCGGCGTTCCCGGCGTCCAGCACTTCGGGCACACCGGTGGCGTGGCCTGGGCCGTCACCAACGCGATGGCCGACTACCAGGACCTGTACGTCGAGGACACCCGCCGCACGCCGGACGGGGCGGTCGAGGCCCGGTGGGCGCACGGCTGGGAACCGGCCCACGCGCACACCGAGACGATCGCGGTGCGCGGCGGCGACCCGGAGACGGTCGAGGTGATCGAGACGGCCCGCGGCCCGATCGTGGACGCCTCGCTGAGCCTGCGCACGCCCAGCCGGATCGAGCTCGACGCCGGGTTCGCCGCGCTGCTGCCGCTGCTGCGGGCGTCCACTTCGGACGATGTGGCGGACGCGTTGCGGCACTGGGTCGAGCCGGTCAACAGCGTGCTGGTCGCGGACACCGCCGGCCGTACGCTTCAGCTCGCCGCCGGCCGGGTCCCGCTGCGCGATCCGCTCTGCCGGCGGGTCCCGGTGCCGGCGTGGGAGCCGCGGTACGCCTGGCGTTCCGGCTATGCGGACATGCCGCGTGTCGCGGTCGACGGCGTCGCGGTGAACGCCAACGACCGCCGCCCGGACACCGCGCCGCTGGGGATCGACTTCGCGCGGCCGCACCGGGCCGGCCGGATCCGGGCGTTGATCGACGCCGGCGCGGCGCCCGAAGAGATCCACATGGACACCGTGGCACCGCGCCTGCTGCCGGACCGGCTCGCGCACTGGGATGGCCGCATGGACGCGGACAACACCGCCGCCGGCGCGTACGCGGCCTGGCGGGCCGGCCTCGCCCGCCGGCTGCTGGAGCTTCCGGCGCTGCGGCCACTCACCGACCCGTCCGGATACGACCCGCTGTTCGCGCCGTGGCTGGATCCGCGGGTCCGGATCGGCGCCGCACTGGACAGCGTGCTGTCCGAGCTGTCCCGGCACGGCGTGGACGTGCCGCTGGACGGTCCGGCCCCGACCGGCCGGTGGGGTGACCGGCACGTGCTGGAGCCGGTCCGGGCGCCCGGCCTGCCGGACGTCGAGCTGCCCCGCGTCGAGCTGTCCGGCGACTCCGACTGCGTACTTGCCACGCATTCGGCGCCGGGTGTCTCGGACGCGTGCTGGCGTGGCCCGGTGGCCCGGTACGTGTGGAACCTGGCCGACCGGCAACGCAGCCGGTGGATCGTCCCGTTCGGAGCGTCCGACCGTCCAGGCGATCCACACTTCGCCGACCAGCTGCCGCTGTGGGCGACCGGCCGGCTGGCCGAGGTGATCACCGACTGGGACCGGCTGACCGAGGAACCGCCACCGCTATCCTGATCGGCATGGAGTTCCGCGCTGAGCTGCAGCGAACCGGCGGCAACACCACCGGCTTCCAGGTGCCGCAGGAGATCGTCGACGGCCTCGGTGGCGGCGGCCGCCCGAAGGTCGTGGTCCACCTGAACGGGTACACCTGGCGCTCCTCGATCGCCAGGATGGGCGGCAGCTACTGGCTCGGGGTGAGCGCGCAGAACCGCGCCGGCGCCGATGTCGCGGGCGGCGAAGTGCTGGACGTCACGGTGGAGCTGGACACCGCCGAGCGGACCGTGACCGTACCGGACGACCTGGCCGCCGCGCTCGGCCGCGCGCCGGACGCCAAGGCGGCCTGGGACCGGCTGTCGTTCAGCCATCAGCGGCGCCACGTCGAGCACATCGAAGACGCGAAGACGGCGGAGACCCGGGCTCGCCGGGTCGCCAAGGCGGTCGAGATGCTCACCGCCGACCGCCCCCGCTGACCCGTCCACACCCGCGCACCCA
>DATBGW010000187.1:0-1669 GCA_036557765.1 Actinoplanes sp. | reverse complement strand
GCCGTCGTGGTGTTCGACCACGCCTACCACGGCCGCACCAACCTCACCATGGCGATGACCGCGAAAAACCAGCCGTACAAGAACGGTGTCGGTCCGTTCGCCGGTGAGGTGTACCGGGTACCGACGTCGTTCCCGTTCCGTGACGGCGAGACCGACGGTGTGGCTGCGGCCGCCCGTGCCCTCGACCTGATCGACAAGCAGGTCGGCGCCGACAACGTCGCCGCCGTGGTGATCGAACCCATTCAGGGCGAGGGCGGGTTCATCGTTCCCGCACCGGGATTCCTGCGCGCACTGCAGAATTGGTGTACCGAGGCCGGCGCGGTGTTCGTCGCTGACGAGGTGCAGTCGGGCTTCGCCCGAACCGGTGCGATGTTCGCCGTCGAACACGACGACGTCGTGCCCGACCTGATCGTCACCGCCAAGGGCATCGCGGGTGGCCTGCCGCTGGCTGCGGTCACCGGCCGCGCTGAGATCATGGACGCGCCGCACGCCGGCGGCCTCGGCGGTACCTACGGTGGCAACCCGATCGCGTGCGCCGCCGCGCTGGCGGTGATCGACACCATCGAGCGCGACGGACTGCTGGCCCGCGCCGTGGAGATCGAGAAGACGATGATCGGCCGCCTCGATGCGATCGCCGTCGACGATTCAAGGATCGGCGAGGTCCGCGGCCGCGGCGCCATGATCGCCGTCGAACTGGTCAAGGCGGGCACCACGGAGCCCGACGCCGACCTGGCCAAGCGGGTCTCGAGCGCCGCACATGCCCAGGGCCTGGTGGTGCTGACCTGCGGGACCTATGGCAACGTGCTGCGGTTCCTGCCGCCGCTGTCGATGCCTGATCACCTGCTCGAGGAGGGGCTGGACATCCTGGCCGCCATCTTCGCCGAGACCCGCTGACCGCCGGTCCGGCCCGACCTCTGGGAGACGCTGTGAACACGCAGAACGCGATCGCCGAACTCGATGCCAAGCACGGCATCCTCGTCGACGGACAAGCCCGCGGAGCCGCCTCGACATTCGAGGTGTACGACCCGGCCACCGGCCTGCCCATCGCCGAGGTGGCCGACGGCACGGTGGCCGACGCCCGCTCGGCCGTCGACGCCGCCCACCGGGCCTTCGGTGACTGGGCCAGGACCAGCCCGCGGCGGCGCAGCGACATCCTGCGCCGGGTGTTCGACCTGATGGTCGCCGACACCGAGCGGCTGGCGGCGCTGATCTGTGCGGAGAACGGCAAATCGCCCGCGGATGCCCGCGCCGAGGTGGGCTATGCCGCCGAGTTCTTCCGCTGGTTCTCCGAGGAGGCGGTGCGGTCCGACGGTGCTTACGGTGTCAGCCCTGCCGGCGGCACCCGGACGATGGTCACCCACAAGCCGGTCGGGGTCGCCGCACTGGTGACGCCGTGGAACTTCCCGGCGGCGATGGCGACCCGCAAGATAGCCCCGGCATTGGCCGCGGGCTGCACCGTGGTCCTCAAGCCGGCCGCCGAGACACCGTTGACCGCACTCGCGATCGCCGGAATCCTCTCGGCGGCGGGTGTTCCCGATGGTGTGGTCAACATGGTGCCCACCACCGACGCCGCAGCTGTGGTCGAGAGCTGGTTGAGTGATGACCGGGTCCGCAAGGTGTCGTTCACGGGTTCCACCGGCGTCGGTCGGGTGCTGCTCAAGCAGGCTGC
>DATBGW010000186.1:0-14094 GCA_036557765.1 Actinoplanes sp. | reverse complement strand
GGCAACCACAACTCCAAGATCGACGAAAGGGAGTGGTCACTCGAATGAGTGACTCGACCCGGGTGCGGGGAGCGATACGGTGACGAGCGACATGAACGCACTCGGCGAGCCGGCGATCGGCGAGGCGTTCGTGCCGGGTGGCTGTCCAGATTGCGCGGTGCTCAGGCCGCTCTGCGCAATGTGGACGTCTGCCGCGGTACGGCGACCGGCGCCGGGCGGCGGGCGACCGCCCCGAGCGCGTCCACGAGCATGTTCTGCACGGCAGCCGACGGCGGCAGCCGCCATCCGGCCTGGTCGGGGGAGACCGCCCAGCGGATCGGGCCGTCCGGCATCCGGCTCGGCGCCACCGGAATCCACGAGCCCCGGCCGTGGCGGACCACGTCGAGCCGGTTCCGCAGCTCGGACCGGAGCGGCGCTCCCGGGCGTACCAGGAACATCCACCGGTCCGAGGGTGTCACCGCGACCGGTCCGCGGGCATCGCCGCGCAGATTGCCGTGGATGTCGGCGTGCAGCCGGATCGCACCCAGGACCCGAATGCCCAGCGACGCGGGCACCTCCACCACATCGAACGCCGCACCGGTGGCCAGCAACACCGGGTGTGGGCGACGCCGCCACAACGCGGTCACCCGTGCGGTGTCCGCCGTGGCATCGTCCTCCCAGGACTCGATCGCCGGATGGCAGGCCATGATCGAACAGCCCGGCCGTCCACAATCGAAGCGGTGCCCGTGCAGGCACGCACCCGGCGTCACCGCCCACCCATGTGCCGCGTAGCGGAGGGCGGCGCGCCGTAGCCGTACCCGATCGAACAGCATGGCTGGTAAACCCCCGATTCTGGAGCGGCGTTAGCAGCCGCGAGCGTCGTGTCCAAGCGCGACACGCGTCGTTGCTCGAACAGATCCACATTTTTCAAGCCGCGTGAGAAAATACGAGCGTCGGTGGGCAGGCGATCACACATGCTGTGCGATCAGTACGGCGCGGCGCGGTCGAGGATGCAATTGAGACACCGGAACGCTCACCGGCTGGGGTCGCCGGTTGAGTGGGGGGAGGCACCCGTGGACGAGCTGCCGATCGGCCGCCGCGTCGCCTATTGGCGAGGCCGACGCAAGATGTCCCAACAGGTATTCGCGGATCGGCTCGGTAAGTCGAAGAGCTGGGTCGACAAGGTGGAGCGGGGGGTCCGCCGGCTCGACAAGTTCTCGGTCGTCTACGACATCGCCGACGTCCTGCAACTGGACGTGCAACTGCTGCTCGGCAAGGACGTGGAACGGCGACCCGAGACGCAGAACTGCATCGACCAGGTGGAGGTCGAGGAGATCCGCGCGGCGCTCGAGCGGTACGACCAGATGAGCGCGTTCTTCCAGCCGGTGCCACACTCGCCGCCGCTGCACGAGATGCGCAAGGCGGTCAGCCACGCATGGCTGACCTATCAGCACGCCAAGTACGGCGTCCTTGCCCGTACGCTGCCGAAGCTGCTCCGCGACGCGCAGGCGGCGGACAGCGCGCACGCCGCCAGCGACGAGGCCCGCGACGCGGCCCACCTGCTCGGGCAGGTGTACCAGATCGCGTCGAGCGCGTTGCGCAAGGTGGGCGAGCACGAGCTGTCCTGGCTCGCCGCCGACCGGTCGATCGCGGTGTCCCAGCGGGCCGGCGACCAGCTGCTCGCCGGCCTGGCCAGCTACCGCGTCGGCAGCGCGCTCCGCGCGCTCGGCCGGATCCGGCCGTCACTCGAGGTGAACGTCAACATCGCCAACCGTCTTGCGGCGGGCCCCGACCACACCCCGGAGCGGCTCTCCGTCTACGGGATGCTGCTGCTCAACGGCGCGATGGCGGCCGCCCGGATCGGGGACAGCGCCACCGTGCGTGACCTGATCGCCGGCGCCGACCAGGCCGCCACCGCGATCGGCGGCGACCACAACCACTACTGGACCAGCTTCGGCCCGACGAATGTGCAGCTGCACCGATGCGCCACGGCGGTGGAGCTCGGCGACGGCCGTACCGCGGTCGAGACGCACGAACGCATCGACCCGGCCGGCTTCGCGGCGATGCTGCCGGAGCGGCGGGCGCACCACTACCTCGACATCGCCCGCGGTTATGCGCAGATCGGCGACATCGACAAGGCCAGCGAGATGCTGCTCGAAGGGGACCGGCTGGCCCCGTCGGAGATCCGCTGCCGCCCGCTTGCTCACGAAGTCCTTTCCGACGTGCTGCGCCGCACCCGCGGCACACCGCCGGCTCCGGTCGCGGAGCTGGCCGAGCAGATGGGAGTCGGCGTATGAGGTGGGTTCGCACGTGACGACCAACTCCGTACCCGGTGTGCTGTACGCGCTCGTCTGCGGGTCACCGCTGGCGCGGGACGTCGGCATACTCGTGGACCTCGCTCAGCGGGACGGCTGGGAGGTCTGCGTGATCACCACCCCGGACGGCCGTAAGTTCGTCGACGTCGCAGCGCTGCAGGAGCAGACCGGGCACCCGGTTCGTACCCACTACAAGAACCCCGGTGAGCCGGACCTGCTGCCGGCCGCCGATGCGATGATCGTCGCCCCGGCCACGGTCAA
This sequence comes from Actinoplanes sp., assembly GCA_036557765.1. Classification (GTDB taxonomy): domain Bacteria; phylum Actinomycetota; class Actinomycetes; order Mycobacteriales; family Micromonosporaceae; genus Actinoplanes. Next base: position 11,539 of record DATBGW010000186.1, on the reverse strand, counting down.
CACCGTGAACAAGTGGGCCGCCGGCATCACCGACACACTGGTCCTCGGCCTGCTGGTCGAGGGGTACGGCTACGGCGTGCCGACCGCGGTCGTGCCGTACACCAACAAGGTCATGGCACTGCATCCTTCGTTGCACGAGAGCCTGGCGAAGCTGCGGACCTGGGGCGTGCACGTCCTCAACGGCGAGCTCGGCGGGCCCGGGCAGAACGACCGGTTCCGCACCCAGTTCCCGTGGCGACGGGCGCTGCAGGCGGTCAGCCGCCAGGTGGTCAGCCGCCTCGAACCGGGGGCCCTCTCCTAGTCGGTAGAGTGAGCGCCCGTGACGACTGTCCGGGATCTGGTGGACGCCCTCGACCAGTGCTATCCCCGGAACTGGGCCGAACCATGGGACGCGGTCGGGCTCGTTCTCGGTGATCCCGACCGTACGGCCGGCACGGTGCTGTGCGTGGTGGACTGCGTGCCGGAGACCGTCGACCAGGCCGCCGCGGCCGGTGCCGAAATGATCGTGGCGCATCACCCACTGCTGCTGAAGCCCGTCACGTCGGTCGCGCCGGACACCTACAAGGGGCGCATCGTGCACCGGCTGATCCGCGCCGACATCGCGCTCTACACCGCGCACACCAACGCCGATGTCGCCAATCCCGGTGTCTCCGACGCGCTCGCGGCCCGGCTCGGCCTCCTCGGCCCGCGCCCGCTGGTGCCGGCACAGGGCGCTGCCGAGGGCGGCGGCCGGGGCACCGGCCGGGTCGGTGAGCTGGCCCATCCGTCGACGCTCGAGGAGTTCAGCGGCCTCTGCGCGCGCCGGCTGCCGCCGACGGCCGCCGGTGTCCGGGCCGCCGGCGACCCGGACCGCCTGATTCGTACGGTCGCGGTCTGCGGCGGGGCCGGCGACGCGTTCCTCGCCGCCGCCGCGGCCGCCGGGGTGGACGCCTATCTCTGCGCCGACCTGCGTCACCATCCGGCGAGTGAACACCTGGCCGCCGGCGGCCCGGCGCTGCTCGACGTCGCGCACTGGGCCAGTGAACGCCCATGGCTGGACGACGTCGCGGCGTGGCTGCGCGGCAGCTTCCCGGTGGAGGCCGTCGTGTCCGATCTCGACACCGACCCCTGGACGGTGCACGCCGTCAGTCCCGCACGGCATGACCGAGCGCACCGAGCGAAGCGAGGGCCACGAGGGCATGCCCAGCCAGTCACGAAGGAGCCCGATCAGTGAAGGCCGCCCCGGAAGCCCAGCGCCGCCTGCTCGACCTGCAGGCGATCGACACCGCCCTGGCCCAGCTGGCGCACCGGCGCCGATCCCTGCCCGAGCTGACTGAGATCGAGACGATCGCGCGCGAGATTTCCGGGTTGGACGCCGAGCGGGGCCGGGCCCAGGTCGCGGTGGACGACCTGGACCGCGACATCGCCCGCTTCGAGCGGGACATCGATCAGGTCCGCACCCGCAAGGCCCGCGACCAGACCCGGCTCGACGCCGGCGGTGCGTTGCGCGAGATCGAGGGACTGCAGCACGAGCTCGCCACCCTGAACCGGCGACAGTCCGAGTTGGAGGATGCCGAACTCGAGCTGATGGAGCAGCGGGAGACCGCCGAGCAGGAGCTGAACGCGGTGACGCAGCGGCTGACCGAGGCGGGGGAGCGGCGGGCCGATGCGGAGCGCCGGCGCGACGAGGCGTACGCGGAGATGGACAAGGAGAAGGAGTTCCGGACCGGCGCCCGGGCACCGCTGGCGGCCGACCTGCCGGCCGATCTGGTCGCGCTTTACGACAAGATCCGGACCGAGACCGGTTTGGGCGCGGCGCTGGTCCGGTCCGGCCGGTGCGGCGGGTGCCGGATCGAGTTGTACGGCGCCGATCTGGCCCGGGTGAAGTCCGCCCCGCCCGACGAGGTCGTGCGCTGCGAGGAGTGCCGCCGCATCATGGTCCGCACCCCGGAGTCCGGCCTATGACCTCGACCCCTTCTCCGCGATCTTGGAGTTGTGGTTGCCCATATGACCGTTTCACATGCCTTTGCTCCAACCACAACTCCAAGATCGCGGAGAAGAGCGGGTGACTGAGCTGCGGGTTGTTGTCGAGGCGGACGGCGGGGCGCGGGGGAATCCGGGGCCGGCCGGGTACGGCGCCGTGGTTCGCGAGGCCGGCACCGGTGAGGTCCTGCTCGAGCGGTTCGGCTCGCTGGGCGTCACCACCAACAACGTGGCCGAGTACTCCGGCCTGATCGCCGGCCTGCAGGCCGCCGCCGAGCTGAGCGCCACGCACGTCGCCGTACGGATGGATTCCAAGCTGGTCATCGAGCAGATGTCCGGCCGCTGGCAGATCAAGAACTCGGGGCTGCGCCCGCTCGCCGCGGAAGCCGCCACACTTGTCGGCCGGTTCGCCGAGGTGACGTTCGAGTGGGTGGCCCGGGACCGCAACAAGGCCGCGGACGCGCTGGCCAACCGGGCCATGGATGAGGCCGCCGGCAAGCCCGTAGCCGACCGCATCGAGCCGGAACCGCAACCGCGACGCCGGCCGGCGCAACGGACCTGGATGCCACCGTCGCTCGACGACGCCACCCGGCTCATCCTGGTCCGGCACGGCGAGACGGCGCTGACCACGCAGGGCCGGTATTCCGGCCGCGGCGACGTGCCGCTGTCCGAACAGGGCGAGGCGCAGGCCATGGCGGCGGCCGGCCGGGTGGCCGGCATCGCCCGTGACGTCGCCGACGTCGCCGCCGTGGTGACCTCGCCGTTGTCCCGGTGTACGCGCACCGCCGAGCTCATCGCCGCCGAGTTGGGCGGCGTCGACGTCACAGTGGTACCCGACCTCATCGAGTGCGACTTCGGCGCGTGGGAGGGGCTGACGTTCGCCGAAGCGCAGGAACGCTGGCCGGACGCGATGGACGCGTGGCTGGACTCGACCAGCGTCGCGCCGCCGGGTGGCGAGTCGTTCGAGGCGGTGGCCACCCGGGTGCGGACGGCGATGGGCACGGTGCTCCGCGCGTACCCGTCCTCGGTGATCGTCCTGGTCTCGCACGTCTCTCCGCTGAAGCTGATCCTGCGTGACGCGCTGGTCGCGGACGACACCTTCCTGCACCGGCTGTTCCTGGACGCGGCTGGGGTGTCCACGATGGACGTCTGGCCGGACGGCAACGTCGCGGTCCGCTCGATCAACGAGACCGCGCATCTGCGGTAGGCGCTTGACGGGCACCTCGACGGCGCTTAGCTTCATCGATCAGGAAAGTTTCTTCACTTTTCGAGATCGCTGTCTCGGGAGGGCCCCATGCCCGGAACTCCCCGCCGGTCCATCGCCATCGTGGCTGCCCTGCTCCTGGCCGTGACCGCGGCACCTGCGGCGGCGCAGGCGCACGGCGGCAGAAGCTCGTACGTCACGGTGGGGTACTTCGCGCAGTGGGGCATCTACGCCCGCAACTTCCAACTCAGCAAGGTCCAGAGCTCCGGCGCGGCGGCCCGGCTCACGCACCTGAACTACGCGTTCGGCACGGTCACCGCGGACGGCCTCTGCGCGTCGGCCGATCCGTGGGCGGACTGGCAGACGCCGTTCCCGGCCGAGCTCAGCGTCGACGGCGTCGGTGACATCGCGGGCCAGCCGATCGCCGGCAACCTGAACCAGCTCGCCGAGCTCAAGCGCGCGAATCCGGGCCTGCGCGTCCTGATCTCGCTGGGCGGCTGGACCGGCTCGGCGTACTTCTCCGACGCCGCGCTGACTCCCGAGTCCCGCACCAAGCTGGTGAGCTCCTGCATCGACCTGTGGCTGCGGGGCAACCTGCCCGGCGTCGCGCCCGGGGTGGCGGCCGGCATCTTCGACGGCATCGACCTCGACTGGGAGTGGCCGGGCTCGGAAGGCAACGCCGGCAACGTCATCCGGTCGGAGGACAAGCGCAACTTCACGCTGCTGACCGCGGAATTCCGGCGGCAGCTCGACACGCTGGGCCGCGGGACCGGCGAACACTACGACCTGACCGCGTTCCTGCCGGCCGCGCCGGCCAAGATGGACGCCGGCTTCGAGGCCCGGGCGATCTTCCGGTACCTGGACTTCGGGACCGTCCAGGGCTACGACTTCCACGGCTCGTGGGAGCCGCGCACCAACCAGCAGTCGGCGCTGCGGGTGCCGCGCGGCGCGCCGGACCACCCGGACTTCTCCATCGAGAACGCGATCGGCGGGTGGATCACGCGGGGTGCACCGCGGCGGCAGCTCGTGGTCGGCATCCCGTACTACGGCCAGGGCTGGACCGGCGTCACCGGCGGCGGGAACGGGCTGTTCGCGCCCGCCGCGGGACCGGCGCCGGGCACGTTCGCCGCTGGGACCGAGGACTTCAAGGTGCTCGAGACGCTGCCGGCGGCGGGCTACACGCTGTACCGGGACCGGCGCGCCGGGCATTCGTGGCTGTTCGACGGCACGACGTTCTGGACCTACGACGACCCGGTGCAGATCCGGCAGAAGACGGCGTACATCCGTGGGGCCGGGCTCGGCGGCGCGATGATGTGGTCGCTGGACGGCGACGACGCGCACGCGTCGCTGACCCGGGCCGTCGCGGCGGGCCTGCGATCGTCCTGACCTGGGTAAGCGCCGCTCAGCGCACCGCCCCGGCCGTTTGGCGCAGGGCGATCCGTGGGTATCCGGAACCGTCGATAACCTCGGTGGTTGACCGTCACCACGGTCACACCGTGCTCCGGGAAGGAGGTACGGCCCATGGCCGAACCCGCTGAGTCTGCCCAGCCGGCCGAGGCGGTATCCGCAGCGAAGCGATCCGACCACAGCCCGTGGAACTGGCTGCTGCTCATCCCCATCGTGCTCCCTCTGATCACCCCGATATACAACCGCGACGCGCCCCGGCTGTGGGGTTTCCCGGCGTTCTACTGGGTGCAGTTGCTCTTCATCTTCGTGGGTGTCGCCACCACCACGCTCGTCTACCGGATGAGCCGGAAGCGTTCGGGGGGATCCGCGGATGAGTGAGCACATCACCGAGATCATCGTCTTCACGATCCTGTTCCTCGTGGTCAGCGGCATGGGCTTCGTCGCGGCCCGGTGGCGCGCGCCGAAGGACATGCTGCACCTTGACGAATGGGGACTCGGCGGTCGCAGTTTCGGCGGATGGATCACGTGGTTCCTGATCGGCGGCGATCTCTACACGGCGTACACGTTCGTCGCGGTACCCGCGCTGATGTTCGGCGCCGGTGCGGCCGGATTCTTCGCCGTGCCGTACACCGTGATCATCTACCCGATGTTCTTCCTGATCCTGATCCGGCTCTGGTCGGTTTCGCACCGGCACGGTTTCGTCACGCCGGCCGACTTCGTCCGGACCCGCTTCGGCTCGCCGACGCTCGCTCTGCTCGTGGCGATCACCGGCATCGTGGCGACGATGCCGTACATCGCGCTGCAGCTCGTCGGCATCGAGGCGGTGCTGCGGACCATGGGTGTCACCGGCGACAGCCTCCTCGCCCGGCACGCGCCGATCATCATCGCGTTCGCGATCCTGGCGGCCTACACGTACCAGTCCGGGCTGCGGGCGCCCGCGCTCATCGCGTTTGTCAAGGACACGCTGATCTACGTGGTGATCCTGGTGGCCGTGCTGTACCTGCCGGCCAAGCTGGGCGGTTGGGGCGGCATATTCGACGCGGCGGAGAAGAAGTTCGCCGCGACCCCGGCGCCGGGCGACGGCATCCTGCTGAACGCCAACAACCAATTGCAGTACATCACGCTGGCGCTGGGGTCGGCGCTGGCGTTGTTCCTCTACCCGCACAGCGTCACCGGCGTGCTGGCCAGCCGGAACCGCAACGTGATCAAGCGCAACATGTCGGCGCTGCCCGCGTACAGCTTCCTGCTCGGCCTGCTCGCGCTGCTCGGTTTCGTCGCCATCGCGAGCGGCATCAAGCCGCTGCCCGGCGGTAAGCCGGGGAGCGTGGACAGCAACACGATCGTGCCGCTGCTGTTCGACCAGCAGTTCCCGGCCTGGTTCGCCGGGATCGCGTTCGCCGCCATCGGCATCGGCGCGCTCGTTCCGGCGGCCATCATGTCGATCGCCGCGGCGAACCTGTTCACCCGCAACATCTACAAGGAGTACATCCGGCGGGACGCGACCCCCGCCCAGGAAGCGCAGGCATCGAAGATCGCGTCGCTGGTGGTGAAGATCGGCGCGGTGGTGTTCATCATCTTCCTGGACCCGCAGTTCTCCATCGATCTGCAGCTGATCGGCGGCGTCATCATCCTGCAGACGGCACCGTCGGTGGCTCTTGGCCTTTACACCCGCTGGCTGCACCGCGGCGGCCTGATCGCGGGCTGGGCGGCCGGCATGGGGCTCGGCCTGTGGATGCTGTACAACATTCCGAACGCGGCGACCAAGCGCGCCCACTTCGGGGGTTCGGCGTTCTCGCTGGAGAAGTTCGGCTTCGACACCCCGAAGACGATCTATGTCGGCTTCGTCGCCGTCCTGGTCAACCTGTTGGTCGCGGTTATCGTGACATTCATCCTGCGGGCCACCAAGACGCCGGACGGCGCGGACGGGACGACGGACGACGACTACTTCGCCGATGAGGGAGACCCGCGTCTGGAGAAGGACCGGACGTCGTCGGAGGAGCTGGCGTCCTCCACCTGATCGGGGCGGAGGCCGGGCTCCGGCCCGGTCTCCGCTACAACCTGCGCACGTAGTCGTCGATCGAGAGCGTCAGCCGTTCCAGCGCGCGGGCGAGATCGGCCCGCTGGGCCGGCGACCAGTCGTGCAGGACCTTGTCGTACAACGCCCGGCGCGCCTGCCGGACGGCGTCGACCTGCGTGAGTCCCTTCTCGGTCGGCTCGATGACAGTGCCCCGGCCGTCACGCGGGTCCGGCTGCCGTTCGACCAGGCCGTCCCGCTGCAGCGCGGTCACCTGGCGGGTCACCGTCGATCCGTCGAGGTTGAGGCGCCCGGCCAGCGCCGACACGTTCTGCGGGCCGTCCTGCTGCAGATGACGCAGGATCACGTACGCGGCTCGGTCCAGCGCCCGGTGTGGCTTGAGGCCGGTTGACCGCCGGCTCGCCTCACCGAGGCGCATCAACATCGCGATGTGCGTCTCGATCGAGCCGAGTACCTCGTCGTCGCTCATGCGTCCTCACCCACCTCGTTGCACCGCTTTTGCTCTGCTTCCCTGGAGGAAGCGTCTCGTTCCTGGATGCGGCATGCCGCTTCCGCTTCGGTAGCCGCTTCCGCTTTGGTAGCCGCTTCCGCTTTGGTAGCGGCTTCCGCTGGGTAGCCGCTTCGCTTTGGTAGCGGCTTCCACTGGGTAGCCGCTTCCGCTAGGGAAGCAGAGCAAGCGCGCCGTTCCGCTGCCATCGTCGCGTGCTAGAACGCCGCCCGGTAGAGCAGTACGAGACCGATCACCGTACCGAACGCCACGATGATTGTCCGCAGGACGCGGGACGGCAGCCGGCGGGCGAGCCGCGCGCCTGCGTACCCGCCGACGACCGTGGCCGGTGCCAGAATGAGTGCCGCACCCCAGTGGATGGGCGCGAAGATCGCGAACACCACGACCGTCACCAGGCCGACCGCGGCCGACAGTACGTTCTTGAGCGCGTTGATGCGGTTCAGCGACTCGTCCAGGATCAACGCGAGCGCGGCGACGTACATGACGCCGAGCGCGGCCCCGAAGTAGCCGCCGTAGACGGCACCGAAGAAGACAACGCTGTGCAGCGTGATCGTGCGGCGGCGCGACGACAGCGCGCGCGGATGACCGACCAGACCCCGCAGCCGTTGCTGGAACGCCAGCGTCGCCGCCGCGCCCAGCACGAGGAACGGCACCACCAGCTCGAACGCCCGGGCCGGGGTGAGCAGCAGCAGCGCGCAGCCGCCCACCGCGCCCACGATGCTGGTCGGCACGATAGCCCGCACCCGCCGTCCCTGGCCGGCGAGGTCGGCGCGGCTACCGAAGACGCTCGAGACGTACCCGGGAAAAACGGACACCGAGTTCGTGACGTTGGCGTCCACGGGGGGCAGCCCGATCGCGAGAAGCGTCGGGAACGTGATCAGCGAACCGCCGCCGGCGATCGCGTTCACGACGCCGGCCGCGACACCGGCGGCGACCAGCAGGAGGATGTGCGGAAGATCCATGGCCCGGTTGAATCTACGCGCTTGTACGATTGGCACCGCGACGGACGAGTCGGCCGGGCGGTCGCGTCGGTGCCTTCGGGTGCCGCCGAGGAACGTCCGGACTCCACAGAGCAGGGTGGTTGTTAACGGCAACCCGGGGTGACCCGCGGGACAGTGCCACAGAGAACAAACCGCCGGCCCCGTACGGTGCCGGTAAGGGTGAAACGGTGAGGTAAGAGCTCACCAGCATCCCGGGCGACCGGGGTGGCTCGGTAAACCCCACCCGGAGCAAGGCCAAGCAAGGCCGCCACCGCGAGGTGGTGGCCGGCGCAGGCGTTCGAGGGCTGCTCGCCCGAGCCTGCGGGTAGGCCGCTAGAGCCTGTCGGCAACGCCAGGCCGAGATGGATGGCCGCCGTCGGCGGTCGCGAGACCGCCGGGCACAGAATCCGGCGTACAGGCCGGCTCGTCCGCCGCCCTCCTTGTCATGGTGGTTCTCATGGCCGTTGAGCTGGTCATTCGTACGTCAGTGCTGGTCGACGTTGGTCGATACTGGTCAGCGTTTGACGGCCCGGCGAGGTCCAGGGCGGCCAGCCCCGGTCGCCGGAGGCCATGCCCGGGTCGTAGGGCCGGAGACCCTGCCCGCCGGAGGCAAGATCGTGCGATGTCCAGCTCGAGCGGCGAACCGGGCAGGTCCAGATCGCCTCCTGATTCCCCAAGCCTCCGCGAGTGATCGGCAGCGGATAGGACTCCGGCCTTGGCCCGGTATGTTGAAACTCCACAGTGTTTATCGGATGTCGCCGGTGACGGGGCCGACGGATTAGAAGGACGGGCTGGGCGCCAGATAGCCGCCAATTCCCTGGTGATCTGGGGTTGCCCAATGGGACGCTTGGGAGCTATGAGATGCGGTCGGTTCCGGCTCGCCTGCTTGGTGCTCGCGATGGTGGGCGCGCTGGCGGGGTGCGGCAGCAGATCGGCACCCACTGCTTCGCCGTCTTCGGCCGCCAGCGCGGTGCCCGCTGGTCCGTCACCCGCCGCGGCTGCCACTAGTCCGTCGGCTTCCGCCCGGATGATCTGCGCCGCGGAGGCGCGGGAGGAGATCGGGGAGGCCCTGGGACTGACGCTGCGCAGTCCGGGATCCCCGGCCTGGACCGCGCCGGTGTACCGCTGCACCTATCCGTTCATCGCCGGACAGCTGGTGCTGTCCGTGCGGGAGCTCGCCGACGCCGGTGATACCACCGCCTACTTCACCACCGAGCGTGCCGCCGCGAAAGGATCTACCGATCTGCCTGGCGTGGGTGATGCCGCGTTCGTGACCGCTGATGGGTCGGTGTATGTCCGCAAGGATTTCAAGGTGCTGAAGGTCGATGTCAGTCAGCTACCGAGCTTCGTCGGCGCGCCGCGCATCTCCCGCGCTGACGCCGGCGTCGTGGTCGCACAGGTCATCATGAGCTGCTGGACCGGATCCTGACCCGAACCTGCGGCCGGTCCCGGCAGCGCTGCAAACGGTACGGTCTGGTGGAATGGCCGAAACGTCCACCGGGTTCATTCGGCCGCCTACGGGTGGCGCTGCGCCGGTGTCGGGCACGTTTCCCGGCGTCCGTATCGAACGGGCGCATACCGGGGGCAGGGGTCGTCGATCCGGCGAATGGGCTTGGGAGGTTGCGATGGGGTGGCACAGCCCTCGACGCCTGCTGAGATGGTCCGCCGGTCGGCCGCTGATAGGCGGGCGTGGTCGGATCGCGGTGCGGATGGGGCGTGGTGTCCGCACGGTGATGCTGCTGCGGCGGGCCATGGTCGCGGTCGGCTGCGTCGCGGTGACCGTGCTGGGTTCGGCGGTGCCTGCGCAGGCTCATCCGCCCGGGATTCAAGTGGCGGTGGACTACCGCACGGTGGTCACCGGCATCGTGCCGGCGTTGACCGGCGTGCGGGCGCGGTATGTGGCCGACGGTTCCCGGCTGGAGCTGCGCAATGACTCCGGTCGCACGGTGGAGGTGCTCGGCTACCAGGGCGAGCCGATGCTTCAGGTGCGCCCGGACGGAGTGTGGCAGAACATCCGAGCCCCGTCGCTGTATGTGGACAGCCTTGGCGCACCGGTGAACCCGGAGGGCGACCCGCGCGCCGCCCCGCAGTGGCAGCAGATTTCCACCCGGCCGCTGGCCCGGTGGCAGGATCACCGCGCGTGGTGGCACGGCAGCCCACCCCAGCAGGTGCAGGCCGATCCGCACCGGGTGCAGAGGGTGCTGAACTGGCAGGTACCGGTGCGCGCCAGCGGTACCGCCGCGCAGATCTCCGGCACGTTGGACTGGGTGCCGCCACCCCGTCCCGGCCGGTGGTGGACCGCGGTGTTCGTGTTGGCCGTCGCCGTCGCAGCGCTTGGACTGGCGGCGCCGATCTCCGGCCGGACGGCGGTCCTAGTGCGGGCCGGGTTGGGCGGCGTGGCGGTCGCAGTGGGAGTCGCCACCGCCGGCTATCCACTGCTGGTGATCGCGGCCAACGTCGAGCCGCGCGCCGGCAGTGTCGCGGCCGCGGTCGCGAGCCAGTTGTTGCCCGTGCTGGCCGGGCTCGCGCTCGTCGGCTGCGCCGGGCTGGTGTGGGCCGGCCGGCAGATCGCCGACTTCGCGGTGGCCACACTTGGCGGCTGCGCCGCGCTGGTCACCACCGGCACAGCCGCCGTGTTCGCCCACCCGGTGGCGCCGATCGCCGGGGACGGCTGGTGGGCCCGGCTACTCCATGTCGTCGTGTTCGGCGGCTGCATCGGGCTGGTCGCAGCCGGGGTCCTGCGCATCCGCCGATCGTCGGCGCGGCCGGCCAGCCTAGCGGCCTCGGCGTCGTGACCGGTGGGCCGGATTCTTGGTGTGCATGGGCGGCACCGCAGGCATTGCGGCCCGCCCGCGAATGTGACCGGCCGCCGCCGGATCGGGTCCGGCGGCGGCCGTTGTCCCCGGTCAGCGAGCCTTGCCGGCCGGGACGGACTCCCGCTGCTCTGCTCCGTGCTGGCCTCCTGCCGAGCTGGCGCGGCTGGCCTTCCGGTAGGCGAGCAGCCCGAGCAGCAGGGCGATCAGCCCGAGGGCGAGGCCGGCAATGCCCCACGCGGTGCCGTTGCCGTCTCCCGTGGCTGTAGACGTGCTGCCGGAGGCGGCGGCCGGCGCCGTGGTTGCGGTGGCGGCGGCCGGGGTCAGCTTCAGCACCGGTGCGGGGTGCTCCGGCTCGGCACCCGCCGCCGGTTCGTCGATCCAGCGCACTACGGTGCCGTCGGAGTACGTCTGTAGCGCCTTGAAGATCATCTGATCGGTCTTGGGCAGCGGGCCGAGGGACACGTCGAACTCCTGGAACTGGCCGGGCTTGATCCCGGCACCCGCCTGCGCCGTCCAGGTGATCTTCGAAACCGCCTCGGTGATCTCCCCGTCGTCAGACTTGATCGGAGTCGCCAGCTTCGTCTTCTCGGTCACGGCGGTCCACCCGGTCACCGGCTTGAGGGACAC
>DATBGW010000185.1:0-8491 GCA_036557765.1 Actinoplanes sp. | reverse complement strand
AGCGCCGCGGTGTCCCACAACTCCCGATCGGAACCAGATCGACCCTGCACCCACCAATTATCGATCAACATCGATCACAGGCGGTGCACCGGCACACGCATTATTCAGGGCACTCCTAGGGGAGATTGCCGGGGGTCAGTTCGGCCTGCCGCCACCCGCTTGCCGGGCTGTCGATGCGGCCGCCGTCGGCGACGGTGAACGTCGCGGCGGTCGCGCCGGTGAGGTCCGGTACGGACACCGTCGTTCCGGCCGCCGGCTGGTTGGTCAGCAACGTGAGCCCGTCCAGGTAGTCGTAGTCGGGCCGGTCGTCGTGGTTGCCCACCGGCAGCACCGCGCCCGGCCGGACCAGCAGCGGGAGCGAGTCGTACCCGTGCGTCTCGCGACGCCAGCCCGGCCCCTCCACCGCCTCGCCGGTCAGCAGCGACACCCAGCGGCCGGCCGGCACGTAATAGTCCACCACACCGTCCGCCGACAGCACCGGCGCGACCAGCAGGTCCGGCCCGAACATGTACTGCCGGTCCAGATATGCGCAGGCCGGATCGTCCGGGAACGACAGCAACATCGCCCGCAGCACCGGGATGCCGTTCTCGTGCGCGGTCACCGCCGCCCCATAGAGGTACGGCATGAGCCGGTTCTTCAACCGGGCGAACCGGCGGAGCACGTCGACCGACTCGTCGTCCACCAGCCACGGCACCCGGTACGAAGTGCTGCCGTGCAGCCGGCTGTGGCTGGACAGCAGCCCGAACGCCACCCACCGCTTGAACACCGCCGGATCCGGTGTGCCCTCGAACCCGCCGATGTCGTGGCTCCAGAACCCGAAGCCGGACAGTCCCAGAGAGAGGCCGCCGCGCAGGCTTTCCGCCATCGAGTCGAACGTCGAGGTGTTGTCGCCGCCCCAGTGCACCGGGAACTGCTGCCCGCCGGCCGTCGCGGAGCGGGCGAACACGATCGCCCCGGGCTCGCCGTTGCGTTCTCGCAGCAGGTCGAAGACGGTCCGGTTGTACAGGTGTGTGTAGTAGTTGTGCATCCGCTGCGGATCCGACCCGTCGTGCCACACCACGTCGGTCGGGATCCGCTCACCGAAGTCGGTCTTGAAGCTGTCGACGCCCATGTCCAGCACGCCGCCGAGCTTGCCTGCGAACCAGTCCCGCGCCTCCGGGTTGGTGAAATCGACGAGGGCCATCCCGGCCTGCCAGAAGTCCCACTGCCACACACTGCCGTCCGCACGCGTGACCAGGTAGCCGCGCTCGCGGCCCTCGTCGAACAGCACCGACCGCTGCGCGATGTACGGGTTGATCCACACGCAGATCCGCAACCCCCGGTCCCGCAACCGGCGCAGCATGCCCGGCGGGTCGGGGAACACCCGGGCGTCCCACACCAGGTCGGTCCAGTTGAACTCGCGCATCCAGTAGCAGTCGAAGTGGAACACGCTCAGCGGGATGTCCCGCTCGGCCATCCCGCCGACGAACCGGGTGACGGTGTCCTCGTCGTAGTCGGTGGTGAACGACGTGGACAGCCACAGTCCGAACGACCAGGCCGGCGGCAGCGCGGGCCGGCCGGTGAGCGCCGTGTAGCGCTCCAGGACGGCGGCCGGCGTTGGCCCGTCGACGACGTAGAACCGCAGCGTCTGCCCCTCGACGCTGAACTGCACCGCGCTGGTGTTCTCGCTGGCCACCTCGAGCGAAACAGGTCCCGGATCGGCGACCAGCACGCCGTACCCGCGGCTGGACTGGTAGAACGGCACATTCTTGTACGCCTGTTCGCTGGCCGTTCCGGCGTCGGCGTTCCAGATGTCGACCACCTGACCGTTCTTCACCAGCGCCGTGAACCGCTCGCCCAGCCCGTACACCGTCTCGCCGACGCCGAGCGACAGTTGGCCGAACATGTGATGCTCGCCGGCCGGGGTGGTCACGAAGCCCAGCGCCCTGAACCCGTTGGTGGTCAGTACCCGGCCTTCGTGCCGGAATTCCAGCTGCCACGGCGCGTTGACACTCAACCGGGCGGTCAGCGACCCGCTGCGGATCTCGGCGGCGTCGTCGTCGAGATGCGTCTCCGGCCGGTGCCCGGAGTCGTCCGCGATCTCGAAGTGCGGCCCGCGGTCCACCGAGCCGTCGTGGTGGACGACCTCCACGCCGATCACTCCGGGCAGCGGCGCGGTCAGCCGTACCGTCAGCAGCCCGATGTTGAGCACCGAACCGCGGTGCTCGATCCGCCGCACCGGCGCGTACACCGTCAGCCCGTCGGCCGACTCGCTCACGTCGTACGCCTCGGCGGCGTACTGCGGCTGCATGCCTTCCCGGACCAGCCACATACCATCGGTGATCTTCATCAGTTGACCTCCATCAGGTCACGATCCAGGGTCGAGCCCCCGGCGCCCTCGGGATCGGCGGCGTACCACCACGCGGTCGATGCGATGTCGTCGTGCAGGGGAAGGTATCGACCGCCCGACCGCCATCCGAGGGCCTGAACCGTCACGCGGAGGTCGTGCTCGAAGCGGATCGGATCCGGGAGATGCCAGCGGTACATCCCGAACCGATGCTGACTACGCAGCACCTGCGGCAGGCCGAGGAACGCCGTCGAGTACGGCACGTAGCCCGCCTCGGGGACCTCGAACGCCCAGGCGCCGCCGAAGTAGTCCTCGGTCCCGGTGCCGCAGATGGTCGGGAACTCGTCGTCGCCGTCGAGGTAGAACTTCATCTCGCCCTCGCCCCACCAGCCGGAGCTGTGGGAGCCCCAGGCCAGGTAGGTGCCGACGTAGTGACCCGGACCCGGGACGCCGTCGAGCAGCGTGTGCTCGTGCCGGTCGGTCAACGGCTTGCTGCGCCGCCACGCCACGTGCAGGTACCCGTTCCGCTCCGGCACGTCATCCAACTCGACGTCGACCTGGTAGTACAGCACCGCGGACGCAGGTCCCAGGTTCTCCACCTCGAGCCGGGCGCGGCGGCGGAACGGCATCTCCCAGTAGGAATTGCAGCCGGCGAACGGGTTCACCGCGACCGGAACCGAGTTGACGTGGGCGTACTCGCTCCAGCCCTGGCAGAAGAAGTCGCCCAGCGGTACGGCCACGGCCGGTGTTGAGGCGTCGTCCCAGAAGAACCGCAACACCATCGAACGCCAGTGGTCCGGGTGGACGGTGAGCCACAGGTGGCGGATGAACCCAGGGCCGGGCAGGTCCGCCAGCGTCGCCGTACCGCCGGCCGCGACCTCGATGCTGGGCGAGACCTTCCAACCGCGGCCGAGTTCGCGGGCCGCCTCCGCGCCGGTGCCCTCCGTGGCGGCGCCGCCGGCGCCCTTCTCGCCGGTGGGGTTCTCTGCGCTCACCGACCGGGTCCGGCCCGAGCCCAATCGGGACATGCCTGCAAACATGTGACCCTCCGCTATCGGTCGACCGGGGTGAAATCCCACACGTGCGGGGCGCGCGCCACCAGACGTTCCGGCGGCTCGGGCAGCGCCTCCGGCGTGTTGCGCCACTTGCTGATGACGACGATGCGCTGATCGGCCGACGAGTAGACGTCGCTTGATACGTGCTGGGGCAGCACCTCGATCGTCGGCAGCGCCTCGTCGCACACCCAGCTGAGCAGCTCGGCGAACCCGCTCGCCGACGCCCGTACCTCCCACATCCGCGCGATCATGTGCGATGCCTACTCCCCGACGGCGACGGTGGTCAACGGCAACGCGGAGTCGGCCGGCAGGTCCAGCGGGCTCGGGGCGACACCGGCGGCCACCAGCTGCGCGCCGAGCGCGGCGACCATCGCACCATTGTCGGTGCACAGCGCCGGCCGCGGTGCCCGTACCCGGACACCGCGCGCGGCCGCCCGGTCCTCGGCCAGCACGCGCAGGCGGGAGTTCGCCGCGACGCCACCACCGAGAATCAGCGTGCCGATCCCGTACGCCCGGCAGGCGTCCAGCGCCTTCGTGGTGAGCACGTCGCACACCGCCTCCTGGAAGCTCGCCGCGACGTCGGCCACCGGCACCGGCTCGCCATCGCGTTCGCGTGCCTCCACCCACCGCGCCACGGCGGTCTTGAGACCGGAGAACGAGAAATCGAAGCGATGCGCGGCCAGGTCCTTCGGCGCGGTCAGGCCGCGCGGGAACGCGATGGCGTCGGCGGCGCCCTCCCGAGCCGTACGGTCGATCACCGGCCCGCCCGGGAATCCCATCCCGAGCAGGCGCGCAACCTTGTCGAACGCCTCGCCGGCCGCGTCGTCGATGGTGGCGCCGAGTGGCGTGACCCCGCCGGTCAGGTCGTCGACGCGGAGCAGCGACGAGTGGCCGCCGGAGACCAGCAGCGCGATCGCCGGCTCGCCCAGCGGGCCGTGTTCCAGCGTATCGACGGCAACGTGCGCGGCCAGATGGTTCACGCCGTAGATGGGCTTGCCGGCGGCCAGCGCGTACCCCTTGGCGGCCGCGACGCCGACGAGCAGCGCGCCGGCCAGGCCCGGCCCGGCGGTCACGGCGATCGCGTCGATGTCGGCGAGCGTGACGTTCGCCTCGTCGAGCGCACGCTGCATCGTGGGAACGATCGCCTCGAGGTGGGCACGGCTGGCGACCTCCGGCACGACACCGCCGAACCGGGCGTGCTGGTCCACACTGGACGCCAACGCGTCGGCGAGCAGCGTGTGGCCGCGGACGATACCGACGCCGGTCTCGTCGCACGAGGTCTCGATGCCGAGGACCAGGGGCTCGTCAGGCACTTCGCATCATCACCAGCGCGTCGGTGTTGCTCGGTTGGTAGTAGCCGCGGCGGACGCCGACCGGCTCGAAATCGTACGTGGCGTAGAGCCGCTGCGCGGGTTCGTTGTCGACCGCCACCTCGAGCAGGACCTTCCGGATGCCGGCCTCCGCCAGCAGCGCCTCGACCAGCCGGCGGCCGATCCCCTGCCGCTGGGCGTCGCGGCGCACCGCGATGTTCTGCACCCAGGCCTCGTCCGGGCCCACGACCGCCAGCCCGGCGTACCCGACGAGATCATCGCCGTCCCGGGCCACCAGATAGAAGTGCCGCTGGGCCAGCTCGTTCCAGAACATGGCCGCGGACCACTTCTCCGGCCCGAACAGATCGTCTTCGATTCCGAGCACCTCGTCGATGTGCCACCAGCGGAACCGTTCCAGGCGGATCATCGCAGTACGGGCTTGCGGGTAGTCGACACGACCGCGTCGGGCCGGCGCAGGTACAGCGGGGTCAGCCGCTCGGACGGTGCTCCGTGCCGGATCCGGTCCGCGGCCAGTGATATCAGCGCGGCGCCCGGCGGATAGAGCAGGCGCTCGTCGATCGGTACACCGAAGACGCCGCTGTATTTCAGAGCGCCCTCCCCCACGGCCCGCTCGACGCCGGCGTCCACATCGGCCGGCCGGGCCACGTCCGGGTCCCGGGTCCGGTGGCCGTCGGCGTACGTCGCCCAGTAGACCTCCCTGCGCCGCGCATCCGTGGCGACCAGCAC
The DNA here is from genome assembly GCA_036557765.1 of Actinoplanes sp. Lineage (GTDB taxonomy): Bacteria > Actinomycetota > Actinomycetes > Mycobacteriales > Micromonosporaceae > Actinoplanes. Next base: position 3,053 of record DATBGW010000185.1, on the reverse strand, counting down.
CCGCCCGGGACCCGCGGCGAGGCCGAGAGCATCAAGTGAGCACACGCCGTACGTCGGGATCTCCAGGGTCTGGCCCATGCTGGCCGCGGTGGCCAGGCCGACGCGCAGGCCGGTGAACGGCCCGGGTCCCACGCCCGCGACGATCGCGCCCAGGTCCCGCGGCCCGATGCCGGTCTCGTCGAGGACAGCGGCGATCTCCGGCGCCAGCAGCTCGCCGTGCGCGCGCGGGTCGACGGTACGGCGCTCGGCGATGCCGCGCATGCCGTCGGCGGTCACCTCGGCCACCGCTGCCGTGGACGCGGGCGTGGCGGTGTCCACAGCCAGTACGAGCACGTTCCGCACCCTAACGCGCCGGATCCCAGTCGATGACCGGGCGGCCCGCGTCGGCCAGCGCCTTGTTGGCGGCGCTGAACGGCCGCGCGCCGCGGAACCCCCGCGTGTTGAGCGGGCTCGGGTGGCCGGCCTCGAGCACCACGTGCACCGGGTTGGTGATCAGGCCCGCCTTCCGCCGCGCGTACCCGCCCCAGAGCAGGAAGACCACCCGCTGGTCCGCGGCGTTCAGGGCCCGGATGCTGGCGTCGGTGAAGGCCTCCCAGCCCTTGCCGGCGTGCGACGCGGCGGCCGCGGCGCGGACGGTGAGGACCGCGTTCAACAGCAGTACGCCCTGCCGCGCCCAGCCGGTGAGATCCCCCGTGGCCGGCGGCGGAACGCCGAGGTCCTCGGAAAGCTCGGTGAACACGTTGCGCAGTGACGGCGGGATGCGGACGCCGGCGCGGACGCTGAAGCTGAGCCCGTGCGCCTGCCCGGGACCGTGGTACGGATCCTGTCCCAGGATGAGCACCCGGGTCCGGTCCGGCGGGCACAGCCGGTACGCCGCGAACAGGTCCTCGATTGGCGGGTAGACGGTGTGGCCGGCGTACTCGGCCGCCACGAACGCGCTCAGCGCGGCGGTGGCGGCCGGATCCAGCAGCGGCTCCAGCACGGCGCGCCACTGCGGCGGCAACAACTCCGGAAGGTTCACAGCTTCTCCAGCCGCTCGGCCCAGTCGCCGCCGTGCGGCACCAGCTCGACGATCCGCGTGTCGTCGTCCCGCCGTTCGATGGTGACCCGCAGGTACGCCTCGTTGAGGTGCTCGGCCCGCCCCTCGCCCCACTCGACCACCGTGACGGCGTCCTCGGCCGCCGTGTCCAGATCCAGGTCGTCGATCTCGGCCGCGTCGCCCAGCCGGTACGCGTCCGCGTGTACCAGAGTGATGTCCCCGCGATGCACCCTGGCGATCACGAACGTCGGCGATGTGACCTCGCCCCGCACGTGCAGACCGGCGCCGATGCCCTGAGCCAGGGCGGTCTTGCCAGCGCCGAGCGGCCCGCTGAGCAGCACCAGGTCGCCGGGGCGCAACACGGCGGCCAGCCGGCGGCCGAACGCGCGCGTGTCGTCCACTGTGGCCAACGCTGTCACGAAAGTTTGTCCAGGAACGGGATCAGCGCGGCGTTCACGTCGTCCGCCTTCTCCAGCATGACGACGTGGCCGCTGTTATCGATCTTCAGGAGCTCGGCGTGCGGCAGATGTTTGAGCATCTCCTCCGAATGTGTCACCGGCGTGAGGTAGTCCCGGGTGCCGACCAGGACCAGCACCGGAACGCCGCGCAGCGCGGACAAGGCGGGGAACCGGTTGTGCGTATAGATCGTGCGGAGGTACTTGGTGAGCGTTTCGGCCGAGGTCTTCGAGTTCATCCGCTCCACGAACGAGACCAACGACGGGCTGGGCCGGGCGTCGCCGAACCCGTACCGCCGGGTCAGCAGCCAGGCGAGGTCGGCGGAGGCGGTCCGGGCCCGGTCGATCGCGCCGCCCCCCACCCGGGCCGCGCTGCCCCAGAGCGGGAAGAACGGCGCGCTGGCCCGGGCGACCAGCGACTGCAGGCCGATCTTGGTCTTGTCGAAGAGCCCGGCGGACGTGGACATGAGGACCACGCCGGTCACCCGGCTGCCGAACCACTCCGGGTACTGTTCGGCGAACGCCATGATCGTCATGCCGCCCATGGAGTGTCCGACCAGGATGATGTGCCCGTCGGGGACCACGGCGTTCAGCACGGCGGCCAGCGACCGGCCCAGCGCGGCGATGTCGTAGTCGCCGGACGCCAGCTTGCTGGATCGGCCGTGGCCGGGCTGGTCGTAGAACACCAGCCGGTAGTCGCCACGCTCGGCCAACGCCTTGCGCTGGAAGTAGAAGGTGCCCATGTCCAGGGCGAAACCGTGCACGAACACGACAGTGGGCCGGCTCGTGCGTTTCCGCGAGTCGACGATCTCGACGTGCAGCAGCGTGCCGTCGGCGGCGGTGACGGTCAGCTCCTCGTCGTACGGCTGGTCACCGAACGGCTCGTCGACGTGCGGATCGCCTGGTGCGTTGACCGAACGCCGCACCAGCGCCCGTTCGACGGCGAACGCGGTGGCCAGTCCGGCCGCGGCGAGACCGACCGCCGCGCCGACGATGCCGACCCGCTTGGCGCGGCGCCGTGCGGTGCTCACTGCATCACACCTTCGTTCGCGACTGCGGGGCTCGCAGGCTTCGCTTGCTCTCTCCTCGCGCTCACTGCTCCACCATTCCGGCGGTGCCGTCGTACACGCGCGGCACCCGGGTGCTGCCGAACCGGGTGACGATCTCGTAATTGATGGTCCCGACGGCGTCCGCCCAGTCGGTGGCGGTCGGACCGCCGTCGGCGCCATCACCGAACAGCGTCGCGACGTCACCCGTGGCGACCGGATCGTCGCCGCAGTCCAGCACGATCTGGTCCATGCACACCCGTCCGGCGACCGTCCGCGTCCTGCCGCCCAGGCGCACCGGCCCGACGTTCGACGCATGCCGGGGAACGCCGTCGCCGTATCCCAACGGCACCAGCGCCAGCGTGGTCTCCCGCTGCGTGGTGTAGGTGAGGCCGTACGAGACGCCCTGCGCGGCCGGAACCCGCTTGGTGAGCGCCACCCGGGCACGCGCGGTCATCGCCGGCCGGAGCGCCACCGGGAACTCCCTGGGCAGCGGCGACAAGCCGTAGATCG
>DATBGW010000184.1:0-7565 GCA_036557765.1 Actinoplanes sp. | reverse complement strand
GCCGCCCTCGCGGAACGGCCGCCCTCGCGGAACGGCCGCCCTCGCGGAACGGCCGCCCTCGCGGAACGGCCGCCCTGCGCAACGGCCGCCCTCGCGCAACGGCCGCCCTCGCGGAACGGGCCGCCCCGGCGGGGGCGGGCCGTTGCGTCAGCTGTCAGCGCTCGTCGATGTTGGTGCTGGTGTCTTCCTGGTATGAGGCGCCGCTGTCAGACTCGCTGGTCAGTGGCTTGGCGCCACCCTCCGGCGGACCGGCGACGGACTGGTCACCCGCGGCCAGCTCCGGGAACTTCGCGTCGAAGGCCGGCCGCTCTGAGCGGATGCGCGGCATGCGGTCGAAGTTGCGCAGTGGCGGCGGGCACGAGGTGGCCCACTCCAGCGAGTTGCCGTGGCCCCACGGGTCGTCGACCGTCACCAGTTCGCCGACCTTGTACGACTTCCACACGTTGTAGACGAACGGCAGCATCGACGCACCCAGCACGAACGAGCCGATCGTGGACATCGTGTTCAGCGTGGTGAAGCCGTCGCTGGGCAGGTAGTCCGCGTACCGCCGAGGCATGCCCTCGTTGCCCAGCCAGTGCTGCACCAGGAACGTGGTGTGGAAGCCGATGAACGTCAGCCAGAAATGGACCTTGCCGATCCGGTCGTCGAGCATCCGGCCGGTCATCTTCGGGAACCAGAAGTAGACCCCGGCGAACACCGCGAACACGATCGTGCCGAACAGCACGTAGTGGAAGTGCGCGACCACGAAGTACGAGTCGGAGACCTGGAAGTCGATCGGGGGCGACGCCAGCAGCACGCCGGTGACGCCACCGAAGAGGAACGTCACCATGAACCCGAGTGCGAACATCATCGGCGTCTCGAAGCTGATCTGGCCGCGCCACATCGTGCCGATCCACACGAAGAACTTCATGCCGGTCGGCACCGCGATCAGGAAGCTCAGGAAGCTGAAGAACGGCAGCAGCACCTGACCGGTGACGAACATGTGGTGCGCCCACACACTCATCGACAGCCCGGCGATCAGCAGCGTGGCCGCGACCAGACCCTTGTAGCCGAACAGCGGTTTGCGGCTGAACACCGGGATGACCTCGGTGATGATGCCGAAGAACGGCAGCGCCACCACGTACACCTCGGGGTGGCCGAAGAACCAGAACAGGTGCTGCCATAAAAGTGGGCCGCCGGTACTCACGGCGAAGACCTGCGCCCCGAGGATGCGGTCGGCCGCTAGCGCGAACAGTGTGGCGGCCAGGAACGGGAACACCAGGATCACCAGGAGGCTGGTGACCAGGATGTTCCAGGTCATGATCGGCATCCGGAACATCGTCATGCCGGGCGCGCGCAGCGTCAGAATCGTCGTGATCATGTTGACGGCGCCGAGGATCGTGCCCAGACCGGAGATGGCAAGGCCGACCACCCACATGTTGGCGCCGACGCCCGGCGAGTTCGTGGGGTCGCTCAGCGGCGTGTACCCGGTCCAGCCGAAATCCGCCGCGCCGCCTGGGGTGATGAAGCCGGCGGTGGCCAGAGTCGCGCCGAACAGATACAGCCAGTACGCCAGCGCGTTGAGCCGTGGGAACGCCACGTCTGGCGCGCCGATCTGGATCGGCACCACGAAGTTGGCGAACGCGAACACGATCGGCGTCGCGAAGAACAGCAGCATGATCGTGCCGTGCATGGTGAACAGCTGGTTGTACTGCTCGGGCGACAGGAACTGCATGCCGGGCCGGGCCAGCTCGGTCCGCATCAGCAGGGCCAGGAAGCCGCCGATCGCGAAGTACACGAAGGACGTGACCATGTACATGATCCCGATCAGCTTCGCGTCGGTGGTCCGCAGGATGCGCGCGAAGGCCGAACCCCTGACCTGCTTCCGGACCGGCCACGGCCGGGTCACGATCGGCTTAGGCGCGACGGTCGTCACGGATGGCCTCCGGTGTCTCGTTCGTCCCAGTCAGTCCGCCCGTACCTAAGGCGTACCTCGCACGCAGAATAATCCCCCGCGGGGCATGCCGCGGCATCGGGTGGACACAAATCGCCGCTGCTCATAACGGAGCAACCATCGCTCGGTACTGATCGGTGAAGATGCGCCGCCCCCGGCGCCGCAGCATGGGATCGCGCAGCGCCGGCACGACGTCGCGGATGCGGTCGCGCTCCCGGGTGCGTTCGCGCACCTGCCCGCATCGCGGCCGGCGGCGTTCCTCGTACGCCCGGAGCGCGGCCGGCACGTCGCTGGGCCTCGACTGCAGCTCTTCGGCCAGCACGAGGGCGTCCTCCAGCGACATCGCCGCACCCTGGGCGAGGGTCGGGGAGGTGGCGTGCGCGGCGTCGCCGACCAGCACCACCGGCCCCCGGGACCAGCGCCCCAGCACGACCTCGTCGGTGCGGGCGACCTGCACCGTCTCCATCGCGTCCAGAATCGCCGGCACCGGGCCGCCGAACTCGCCGAACACCTCCCGCACCCGCGCCTTCGCCTCTGCCGGGCCGGGTTGTTCGGACGTGGTCTCATCGGCGCAGCAGTACAGCTTGCGGCTGCCCATCGGCATCACCACGAACGCCGAGCGCCGGCCCAGCAGGCCGATCCAGTCGCTGACCGGCGGGCCGCCGCTGACCACGCTGCGATACACGGTCTGGCCGGTTGGTTCGGCCGGCCCGCCCAGTCCGGCCTTGGCCCGGATCGTCGAGCGGCGGCCGTCCGCGCCCACGACCAGGTCGTACTCGGCGACACTGCCGTCACCGAACTCGACCTTGGCGGTGCCGCCGTCGATCGCCAGCTCCCGGACGGCCGTGTCGTACCGCACCTCGCCGCCGACGCCGGTGAGCAGCACCTGCTGCAGGTCGGCTCGGGACAGCGCCCGGGACTCCCCGACGCCGGCCCAGAGCGCCGCCACATCCACTTCGAACAGCTGCCGCCCGCGCCCGTCGGAGAACACCTGCCGGAAGATGAGGTCACCGAGCGGGCGGACCGGCGTGTCGAGGCCGAGCCGGCGCAGCGCGCGGGACGCGTTGCCGGGCAGGTAGATGCCGGCCTTGGGCACCGTGGTGGCGGGCAGTTCCTCGACGACGTCCGGCCGGAAACCGGCGACCCGCAGTGCCCTGGCCGCGGAGAGTCCGGCGATGCCGGCGCCCACGACGAGGATGCGCAAGGTCATCGCAGCCATGCCTCCGAGGGGGTAAGGACACGCGTCGGAGCCAAGACACTACCGGGCGCCACGAAGGCACGGAACCCGCGATCAAACGCTCGTCCGATTTGTTCAAGACACCGGCCCGGTCCGGATCGTAGCGTCGGCGTCATGGCACCTACCTTCTCCGCGATCGGTCTCGTCGTGGCTGACATGCCCACAGCGCTGGCCTTCTACCGCACGCTCGGCTTGAACATCCCGGCCGACGCCGACAAGGAGCCGCACGTCGACCTGGAGCTACCGGGTGGCCTGCGGCTCATGTGGGACACCCACGACACCATCCGGTCGTTCAACCCGGACTGGGCGCCGCCCAGCGGCGATCCCCGGATCGACCTCGCCTTCCGCTGCGCCGACCCGGCCGAAGTGGACACCGTCTACGCGACGATGACGGCCGCCGGTTACCACGGCCACCAGGAACCGTGGGACGCCTTCTGGGGACAGCGCTACGCGGTGCTGCACGACCCGGACGGCAACGGGGTCGATCTCCACGCCGACCTCGCTACGACATGAGCTCGCTCGGTGGCACGCCGGCCAGCGCCTTCACCTCCCGGGACAGGTGGGCCTGGTCGGCATAGCCCGCCGTGACGGACACGTCGGCGAGCGGCCGCCCACGCCGGGCCAGCTCCAGTGCCCGTTGCAGCCGAAGCACGCGAGCCAGCATCTTCGGCCCGTACCCGAAGCTGGCCCGGCAGCGCCGCTGCAGCTGGCGCGCGCTGAGGCCGAGCGTGTCGGCGATCGCGCCGACCGGCCGTCCCGCCCGGGCGGCCGCGGCGAGAGCGACCATCTCCGGCTCCGGCGATCGCCAGCGACGCGCCACCGCGGCCTCCAGCGTGGCGAGCGGATCCGCGGACTCGGCCAGCCGGCGCACCTCGGACGCCGGCCACAGGTCCGCCAACGGCACCTGCCGGTCGGTGAGCTCATCGGCGGGCACGCCGAGCACGGCCGGCCCGAGGCCGTCGGCGAACCGCAGCGCGTAGAACCGGGCTCCCGCCGGTGATGTCGCCTCCTCCGCGACGGTGTCCGGACCGGCGACGAACACCGCGCCGTCGTTCCAGATGATGTCGAGGCAGCCGTCCGGCAGGATGCGGTTGAACCAGCCGCCCGGCGGCGCCAGGCTCCGCCACACGGTCGCGTGCGGAAGGCGGGACGGCCACTCCTCGTACATGTGGAAACCCTCGCATGGGGGTGCGACAGAATCATCCGATGAGCGATCGCCTGGACGAATATCGTCGCAAGCGCGACGCCCGGCGCACGCCCGAACCGGTTCCGCTGGACCGGCCGACGCCCGCGTCCGACAACCGCTTCGTCATCCAGCAGCACCACGCGCGCAGCCTGCACTGGGACGTCCGGCTGGAGCGCGGCGGCGTGCTTGTCTCGTTCGCCGTACCCCGCGGACTGCCCAGGGACCAGGTGCGTAATCACCTCGCCAAGCACACCGAGGACCATCCGCTGGAGTACCTGGACTTCTCCGGCGTGATCCCGGCCGGCGAGTACGGCGGCGGCCGGATGACCGTGCACGACCGCGGCACGTACGACACCGACAAATGGCGCGACGACGAGATCGCCGTGACGTTCCACGGCGACCGCACGTCCGGGCGATACATCTTCTTCCAGACGAACGGCAACGACTGGATGGTGCGCCGGATGGACCCACCCGAGCCCGGGTGGGAACCCATGCCCGACACCGTCGAACCCATGCTGGCGACCGCGGCCGCCGGCCTACCGCCCGACGACGCCCTCTGGGGGTACGAGATGAGCTGGGGCGGACGTCGCACCCAGGCGTACGTCTCCGGCGGGCGCGTCCGGCTGGTCTCCGGCGGTGCGGAGGTGACCGGCTGGTACCCGGAACTGCGCCCGCTCGGCGACACCATCGCGCCGATCGAGGTGGTGCTGGACGGCGAGATCGTCGCGTTCGACGGGACCCGCGTGTCGCCGGACCGGCTCGCGAGACGGCGCGAGCCACGGGACGCGGCCGCCGCGCGCCGCGCCGCCGAACGGACTCCGGTGCAGTTCCTGGCGTACGACCTGTTGTGGCTGGAAGGGCACGCCACGACGGCCGCGGTGGCCTACGCGCAGCGGCGCGAACTGCTCGAGGGTCTCGGCGTGGCCGGCGCGCACTGGCAGACGCCGCCATACTTTCCCGGCGGCGGCGAGTTCGCGCTGGACGCGGCGGCCGCGCAGGGCCTGGCCGGCGTCGTGGCCAAGCGGCTGGATTCGCCGTACGTGCCGGGCCGGCGCACGAAGCTCTGGCTGCTCGTCGACGCTTAGAACAGCACCACCGAGCGCAGCACGCCGCCGGTGCGCATCTTGTCGAACGCCTCCTCCACCTGATCCAGCCGGATCTCCTCGGTCACGAACGCGTCCAGGTCGATGCGGCCCTGCAGATACAGATCGGTCAGCATCGGAAAGTCCCGGGTCGGCAGGCAGTCGCCGTACCAGCTCGACTTGAGCGCTCCGCCGCGCCCGAACACGTCCAACAGCGGCAGCTCGAGGCGCATCTCCGGCGTCGGAACGCCGACCAGCACCAGCGTGCCGGCCAGGTCGCGGGCATAGAACGCCTGCCGGTACGTCTCCGGCCGGCCGACCGCCTCGATGACGACATCGGCACCGTTGCCGCCGGTGAGTTCCTGCACGGCGGCCACCACGTCGGCACCCGTCGCGTTGATCGTGTGGGTCGCGCCGAAGCGCCTGGCCCATTGCAGCTTCTGGTCATCAGTATCGATGGCGATGATCGTCCCGGCGCCGGCCAGCCGCGCTCCCATGATCGCTCCGTCGCCCACACCGCCGCATCCGATCACCGCGACCGAGTCGCCGCGGCTGACGCCGCCGGTGTTGATCGCGGCGCCGATACCGGCCATCACGCCGCAGCCCAGCAGCCCGACCGCGGCCGGGCGCGCCTTCGGGTCGATCTTTGTGCACTGGCCCGCATGGACCAGCGTCTTCTCCACGAACGCGCCGATGCCGAGCGCCGGCGACAACTCGGTGCCGTCCTCCAGGGTCATCTTCTGCGCGGCGTTGTGGGTGTTGAAGCAGTACCACGGCTTGCCCTTTCGGCACGCCCGGCAGTCGCCGCAGACGGCACGCCAATTCAGCACGACCAGGTCGCCGGGCGCGACGTCGGTGACACCGGCGCCGACCGTCTCGACGATGCCGGCTGCCTCATGCCCCAGCAGGAACGGGAAGTCGTCGGTGATGCCACCGTCCCGGTAGTGCAGGTCGGTGTGGCAGACGCCGCACGCCTGGATCCGGACGACTGCCTCGCCGGGACCCGGATCGGGCACGACGACCGTGGTGACCTCGACCGGCGCGCCCTTGGCGCCGGCGATGACACCCTTCACCCGCTGACTCATGACTGGACACCTCCGTGGACCGGACTCCCCGCCCAGCCTGTCACACCGAGGATCTACGGTGAGCGGGTGATGTCGATCGCGCGCCGTGCCCTGCCGGCCCTGTTGGCGATCTTCGCTGCCGTGCTGTGGGCGGCACCGGTGAGCGCCGATCCGCCGAGCCGCCTGGCCACCCAGGTCACCGACACCGTCGGCGCGCTGAGCAGTGGCCGGTCGGAGGTCGACGCCGCGCTGGAGCGGCTGCGGGCGGACACCGGCATCCAGCTGTTCGTCGTGTTCGTGGACTCGTTCGACGGCACGCCGGCACAGGAGTGGACCGACGAGACGGCCCGGCTCAGCGACCTCGGCGACCGGGACGCGCTGCTGGCGGTGGCCACGCAGGACCGCTCGTACGCGTACTCGTTCCCGGATGACCCGCGGATCTCCGAGCGCGAGCTGGCCGCGGTGGCCCGCGACGACATCGAGCCGGCGCTGAGCCGCGGTGACTGGTCCGGTGCCGTGGTGGCCGCGGCCGACGGCTACCGTGCGGCGGCCTCCGGATCCAGCTCGTTGGTGTGGGTGGTTCTCGTGCTGGCCGTGGTGGTCGTGGCCGGACTGATCTGGGTGGTGGTCCGCCGCCGTCGGAGGCGAGCCCGTGCGGCGGTGGCGGCCGCGCCCGCAGCGCCGGCCGGTCCGAGCACCGACGAGCTGAGCGACCGGGCGAACGCCCTGCTCATCGAGCTTGACGACGACCTGCGGGCCAGCGAGCGGGAGCTGGATCTGGCGACCGCGCAGTACGGCGCTGAGGCGACCGCCCGGTTCCGCACCGCACTGGACTCGGCACGGGCGGACGTGGCCGAGGCGTTCCGGTTGCGCATGACGCTTGACGAAGAACCCGATGTGGACGAGCCGACCCGGCGGGAACGGCTGACCGCGATCATCGACCGGTGCACGGCGGCCGACCAGCGCTTGGACGCCGAGTCGGAAGACTTCGACCGCCTTCGCGACCTGGAGGGACGCGCGGCCGAGGTAGCGGACGAGGTGGATCGGCGGCGCGGCGCGCTCG
>DATBGW010000183.1:0-4067 GCA_036557765.1 Actinoplanes sp. | reverse complement strand
GCGAAGGCGGCCCGCGGGCGGTCAACCGTGCGCCGGAGCACGCATCCACTCACGGCACAGGGCCGACCCGGCAGTCATGCCTTAACCGTATCCTCGCTGGAGGTTCGCCGGTAGGCGGCCTAGCGCCGAAGGCCCTCGGGTTCTCCGGGCCGTCCGAAGGACCGGGCGCCAGTGGTCCGCGCAGCGCGGCGCCGTTGCGCGAGCCGGTGGCCGAGCGCGACCAAACTCAGCCCGGCGGCGTAGATGACCAGGTTGACCAGCGCATACGACCATTCAAGGCTGTTCGGGTCGCGCGCGAACGCGTGCGTTTCGCCGCCGACCCAGGCGCGCAGCAACGTCATGGTCTGGAACGTGAACAGGAACGAGTGGGCGGCCACGTACGCGATGAACGCGGCGGTCCGGCTGGCGAGGAGGTATCCGAGCGGGAATGGCAGCAGCAGCATCAGGATGAGTTCCATGGATCGAGCCTGCGGCGTCCCGGGATCGGGCACATCCGTGCCAGCTCCGGTCCCCCGGACGGTGCTGGCACGGCGCCGGATACCGTGCTGGCATGGATCTCCGTCGCCGGCCTACCCGGGACGAGATCGCGGCGGCGGCCGGGCGGACCATTCCGGATCTGGGCGGGCCCGGGCTGCGGGTGCTGTTCTCGGGCATCAACCCGAGCCTGTACTCGGCCGCGACCGGCCACCACTTCGCCCGTCCGGGTAACCGGTTCTGGCCGGCGCTGCACCGGTCCGGGTTCACGCCGCGGCAGCTCGACCCGTGGGAGCAGGGAATTCTGCCGGAGCTCGGCCTCGGAATCACGAACGTGGTGGCGCGCGCGACCGCCCGCGCCGATGAGCTGTCACCGGCCGAGCTCGTGGCGGGTGGGCGGCGGCTCGGCGCGCTGGCCCGGCGGTGGCAGCCGCGGTACGTCGCGGTGCTGGGCGTCACGGCGTACCGGGCGGCGTTCGGCCGGCCGAAGGCGGTGATCGGGCCGCAGGATCACGAGATCGGCGGCGCCGGAGTGTGGGTGCTGCCGAACCCGAGCGGCCTCAACGCCCACTTCCAGATCGACGCCTTGGCAGAGCAGTTCGCCGGATTGCGTGCGTGCTGGTGAACCCGCGTCGATCTTGAGACGGGGACCTTTACGGGTCGAGGGTGGTGGACGGGATGGTGACGATCTCCACGTCCTCGGCGAACGGCGGGGCGGGGCTGCCGGCCACCGCGAACTGCGTCCGGTACAGCTCCGCGTACAGGCCGCCGGCGGTGATCAGGTCGGTGTGCTTTCCGCGCTCGACGATCCGGCCGTCGTCCAGGACCAGGATCAGGTCGGCGTCGCGGACCGTGGACAGCCGGTGCGCGATGACCAACGCCGTCCGGCCCTCGAGCGCGGCCGACAACGCCCGCTGCACCGCGGCCTCGGACTCGCTGTCGAGGTGCGCGGTCGCCTCGTCGAGAATGACGATCGACGGGTGCTTGAGCAGCAGGCGGGCGATCGCGATCCGCTGCTTCTCCCCGCCGGAGAACCGGTAGCCGCGGTCCCCCACGACCGTCTCGAGTCCGTCGGGCAATGCCCGAACGAGGTCGGCCACCTGTGCGCCACGCAGCGCCTCCCACATGTCGTCGTCGGTCGCGTCCGGCTGCGCGTACCGCAGGTTTTCCGCGATCGTCTCGTGGAACAGGTGCGAGTCCTGGGTCACGACGCCGATGGTGTCGCGCAGCGAATCGAGGGTGGCGTCCCGGACGTCGACGCCGCCGACCAGCACGGCCCCGGACGTGACGTCATACACCCGCGAGACCAGCATCGACGTCGTCGACTTGCCGGCGCCGGACGGTCCCACCAGGGCGACCATCTGCCCGGGCCGGACGGTGAAGTCGACGCCGTTGAGCACCGGTGCGGACTCGGTGCGGTCCAGCGTTGCAACGTCCTCGAGCGTGGCGAGCGAGACCTCCGACGCGCTCGGGTAGCGGAAGTGGACGTCCCGGAACTCGATCCGGCCGGCGCCGGCCGGGATCGCGACCGCGTCGGGCTTCTCCTCGATGCCCGGGCGCAGGTCGAGCACCTCGAACACCCGGTCGAACGACACAAGTGCGCTCATCACGTCGACCCGCACGTTGCTCAGCGCGGTGAGCGGCCCGTACAGCCGGGTGAGCAGCAGCGCGAGCGTGACGACCGTGCCCGCCGTGACGCTGCCGGTGACCGCCAGCCAGCCACCGAGACCGTACGTCAATGCCTGCGCCAGCGACGCGACCAGCAGCATCGCGACGAAGAACGTCCGGGAGTACATCGCCGACTGAATGCCGATGTCCCGGACCCGCTGGGCCCGCTCACCGAACCGGGACGCCTCGGCGTCCGGGCGGCCGAACAGCTTGACCAGCAACGCGCCGGCGACGTTGAACCGCTCGGTCATCGTCGCGTTCATCTTCGCGTCCAGGTTGTACGACTCGCGGGTGATCTCGGCGAGCCGCTTGCCCACCCGGCGCGCCGGGATGATGAACAGCGGGAGCATCAGCAACGACAGCACGGTGATCGGCCAGGACAGGCTGAACATCACCGCCGCCGTCAGCACCAGCTGGATGACGTTGCTGACCACGCCGGACAACGTCGAGGTGAACGCGCGCTGCGCACCCATGACGTCGTTGTTGAGCCGGCTGACCAGGGCGCCGGTCTGCGTGCGCGTGAAGAACTGCAGCGGCATGCGCTGGACGTGGTCGTACACCTGGGTGCGCAGGTCGAGGATGATGCCCTCACCGATCCGCGCGGAATACCACCGCTGGGCCAGCGAGAGGAACGCGTCGACGACCGCCAGCCCGGCGATCATCAGAGCGAGCCGGACGACCATGGCGGCGGCCTCGGAGCCACCGCCGGTGATCGCGTTGACCACGTGCCCGGCCAGCACCGGCGTTGCAACGCCGATCCCGGCGTCGAGGACCACGGTGATCAGGAAGACCACGATGTCGCGACGGTACGGCCGGGCGAACGACAGGATGCGCCGGGTGGTGCCGCGGTTCACGGCGTGCTGGGCGACCCGGTCCGAGTCGCGGATCGAGCGCAGCATGCTCCAGCCCGACATGCCGGACATGGGACCGGTCACACGTCACCTCCCGCAGACAGCACCAAGTCTGCCCGCCGGGTATGACAACTTCGCCGGTAAGGGGACTATTCCGCGGAAGCCGTTACTCGCCGATGCCGGCCAGGTCCCGCAGGCGCCGGGTCTGCGCCTCGCGCTCGGCCCGGTCCTGATCCGGATAGGAACGGCCGGAGGCGGCGGCGATCAGCGCCTTGATCTCGGCGATGGCGCCCGGTGGGCCGGCCAGCACCGCGGCGGCCAGATCGGCCACCGCGGCGTCGAGCTGGTCGGCCGGGACCACCGCGGTGGCGAGGCCGATCCGATCGGCCTCGTCCGCGGCGATCCGGCGGCCGGTGAGGCAGATCTCCAGCGCCCGGGCCGGGCCGACGAGCTCGGTGAGCCGCTTGGTGCCGCCCAGATCGGGCACTAGTCCGAGCGTCACCTCGGCCATCGACAGGGTGGCGTCGTCGGCCAGCACCCGCATGTCACAGTTCAGCGCGAGCTGAAAGCCCGCGCCGATCGCGTACCCGCGAACCGCCGCGATCGTCACCAGAGACGCGCCGCGCAGCCACGTGAACGCGGACTGAAACGTGGCAATGCGTTGCGCGCACTCTTCTGGGGACAAGCGACTCAGTTCGGCAAGCGAGAATTCGCCTTCTCCGCGCGCGTACGACAGATCGAGGCCGGCAGAAAAAGCGCGTCCCTCGCCTCGAACAATGACGACTCGCACATCACCCGGCAATTTCCGGGAAATGGCATCCAACTCTGTCCACATCGCCGGAGTCTGCGCATTGAGCACCTCGGGGCGGCACAACGTCACCGTTGCGACCGGTCCGTTATGTTCGCACCGGACTCCGACCTCGGTACCAGGGTTTGCCCTGCTTGTCGTCACGCCTTCTTCCGGCGGCGGGCGCCGCCGCGCTGCCGAAGCTGGACACCGGATTCGGTAAGCACGCGATGGACGAATCCGTACGAGCGTCCGGTCGACGCGGCCAACGCGCGAATGCTCTCGCC
>DATBGW010000182.1:0-7214 GCA_036557765.1 Actinoplanes sp. | reverse complement strand
TCGGCCCGCCCGCCACGCCTGGTCGAGCTCTCCTGGCGCCCTCGCCGGGCCCAGGGTCACGTCGTCCTGGTCGGCAAGGGCATCACCTTCGACTCCGGCGGCTACAGCCTCAAGCCGCTCGACGGCATGAAGCTCATGCGCAAGGACATGGCCGGCGCGGCAGCAGTGATCGCGGCGACGCTGGCAGCGGCCGACCTGGAGCTCCCGGTGCGGGTGACCGCGCTCGCGCCGCTGGCCGAGAACGCGGTGAGCGGGTCGGCGTACCGGCCCGGCGACATCATCCGGCACTATGACGGCACGACGAGCGAGAGCACGAACTCCGACGCCGAGGGCCGGCTGGTCCTGGCGGACGCGCTCGGGTACGCGGTGGCTCGGCTCGAACCCGACGTCGTCATCGACGTCGCCACACTCACCGGGGCGAACGCGATCGCGCTCGGCAAGCGGACGGCGGCGCTGTACAGCCACAGCGACGAGCTGGCCGGCGCGCTCGCCGCGGCGGCCGGGGCGGCCGGTGAACGCA
Organism: Actinoplanes sp.; assembly: GCA_036557765.1. Taxonomy (GTDB): domain Bacteria; phylum Actinomycetota; class Actinomycetes; order Mycobacteriales; family Micromonosporaceae; genus Actinoplanes. The sequence continues at coordinate 6,694 of DATBGW010000182.1, read as the reverse complement.
TGTGGCGGCTGCCGCTGCCGGAGGACTACCTGGAATACCTGCGCAGCGACATCGCCGATCGGCACAGCTCGCCGGCACAGGGCGCCGGTTCGGTCGTCGCGGCGCTGTATCTGCAGGACTTCCTCGGCGACCGGGTCGGTGCTTGGGCGCACCTGGACATGTCCGCCCCGAGCTGGGCGGACGAGTCGGATCTGGACCTCACCAAGGGCGCGACCGGCTGGGGTGTGCGCACGCTAGTGCGGTACCTCAGCGCTTGACAGCGGCGAGGAGACCGGCGCCGGTGGGGACCAGCGCGGGAATCCACGCGTCCGACTCGCGGATCGTTCGGAGCGTCTCGCGGAGCGTCACCGTCTCCACGTCCCGGGCCGTGGGATCGGCGATCCGGCCGCCGGCCAGCGCTCCGTTGAGGACCAGCATGCCGCCCGGCCGGAGCAGCCGCAGGGCCGCCTCGGTACAGGCGGCCACCTCGGTGCGGTCCGCGTCGGCGAACACCAGGTCGTAGACACCGTCGGCCAGGCGGGGCAGAACGTCGAGAGCGCGGCCCGCGATGATCCGGGTACGCCCGGTGGGATAGCCGGCCTCGACGAAGATGCGCCGCGCGATCCGCTGGTGCTCACTGTCGGCGTCGATCGTGGTCAGCACCCCGTCGGCCCGCATGCCGCGGAGCAGCCACAGGCCGCTGACGCCGGTGCCCGTTCCGATCTCCACGACCGACTTGGCCGCGCCCGCCGCGGCGAGCAGCCGGAGCACCGCGCCGGTGCCGGGGCTGACCGGGGTGAGACCCAGCTCCCCGGCGAAACTCCGGGCAGCCTGCAGCACGGCGTCCTCGGCGGCGTACGCCTCGGCGAACCCCGGGTTTCCGAGCGGCCGGGCTGCGGTAACGATGACGACCCCCCTTGACGATGCGCGGGTAAGAGTAAAGCCAAGCCGTCCGCCGGGCGAACCGCACTGGGCGGATGGCTTCCACCGATCCGTGTCATTCTGGAGGCTGAGGTAGGGCCGCTCCAGGGACGAGTGGAGGCACGAACGTGACCGACGGCTGGAACGGGCGCCAGCCCCCACCGTCAGCCGGTTCGCCGTGGTGGTCGGATGCGTTGGCGGACCCGTGGCGGGATCCATACGCTCCGGCTGCCGTCGTTGTGCCCACCGCCGCGGAGAACACCGGTCCCCAACCGGAGCCGGTGACCGATCCGGACGCACCCCGCCGCCGGCTCGGGCCCATTCTGGTGATCTGCCTGGTCACGGCGCTGCTGGCCGGTGGGCTCGGCGGCACCCTCGGCTATGTCTTCGCGATCCGCAGCGGCGTCGGTGCCGGTGCCGGCGCTGGGCTCGGAACGCCGTCGGCGGCACCGCCCGCCGCGGCCAACCGGGCACCCGAGTCGCTGGCCGGAGTGGCGAAGAAGGTGCTCCCCAGCGTGGTCACCGTCCACGTTCCGAACGCCATCGGCTCCGGATTCGTGGTGTCCCAGAACGGCTACATCGTCACCAACGACCACGTGGTCGAGGGCAGCAACGAAACTATGTCGGTGTCGTTCAGCGACGGCTCGACGGCGTCCGCGACGGTGGTCGGCCGCGACCCCGAATCGGACATCGCGGTGATCAAGGTGAGCAAGCCGAACCTGACGCCGGTGCAGCTGGGGAACTCGGACTCGATCGCGGTCGGCGATCCGGTGCTCGCGTTCGGGTCGCCGCTCGCGCTGGCGAACACCGTGACGGCCGGCATCGTCAGCGCGCTGGACCGGACGATCAAGGCCGGCGAGGGCGGGACCACCCGTTACTACGCGGCGATCCAGACCGACGCCGCGGTCAACCAGGGCAACTCCGGCGGCCCGCTGGTCGACGCGAGCGGCAAGGTCGTCGGCGTGAACTCGGTGATCCGGTCGGTCGGAACCACCGACACCGAGGCCGGCAACATCGGGCTGGCGTTCGCCATCCCGATCAATCAGGCTCAACGGGTCGCCGCGGACATCATCGACACCGGCAAGGCCCGGCGTACGGTGATCGGCGCGGACGTCGTCGACACCGGTACGGGCGCGACCGGTGGCGCCCGGCTGCGTTCGGTGGAACCGGCCGGTCCCGCCGCCGCTGCCGGACTCAAGGCCGGGGACGTGCTCACCAAGCTCAACGGGCACGTGCTGGAGGACGGGACCGACCTGATCGCGCTGGTCCGCAAGTACGCGCCCGGTTCGGTGGTGTCCGTGGAGTACCACCGCGGCACGAAGACGGCCGGTGCCTCCGTGACTCTGGCCGCCGACGCGAAGTAGAGGGAGCGCCGGATTGTTCGAGAACCTGAACTGGTGGGAGATCGGCGCCCTGCTCCTGCTGGCATTGTTGATCTTCGGGGAGCGGCTGCCGAAGGTGATCGGCGACGGGCTGCGCATGCTGCGTGGCCTGCGCGCGATGGCGCAGAACGCCACAAGCGACCTGAGCCGCGAACTCGGCACCGACATCCAGTTGGAAGACCTGCACCCGAAGGCGTTCATCCGCAAGCACCTGCTCAGCGAGGATGACGAGGAGGCCATCCGGAAGCCGCTGCAGGGCTTGTTGAACGACGTGAAAGCGGACCTGTCCGGCGTCAAGTCGGATCTGGACGAGGTCGCCACAGCCGCCGACCTCAAGGCCCGCCACGACGACGTCACCACCGCCGTGCAGAAGCGCCCCCACACCTACGACCTGGACGCGACCTAACTCTTCCCCGCGATCTTGGAGTTGTGGTTGCCCTTACGCGGCCTTCCACCCGTTTTGTTCCAACCACAACTCCAAGATCGCGGGAGAAGTGTCAATGGCGCGTGACTGTGAGGCCGAGGGGCTTGCCGACCAGGGACTCGCGGCGGATCGAGAGTCGCGCGGCCACCGCGTCCAGCGCCTGGGCCGCCGGCGCGGCCGCGTCGGCCAGCACGATGGGCGTACCGGCGTCGCCCGCTTCGCGTACCCGGGTGTCCAGCGGGATCTGCCCGAGCAGCGGCACCGACGCCCCCACCGCCCGGGTGAGCGACTCGGCCACGGTGGCGCCGCCACCGGAGCCGAACACCTCCATCCGCGAGCCGTCCGGCAGCTCCAGCCACGACATGTTCTCCACCACGCCGATCAGCCGCTGGTGCGTCTGCAGCGCGATCGCTCCGGCGCGTTCGGCCACCTCGGCGGCCGCGACCTGCGGCGTCGTCACGACCAGGATCTCGGCGTTGGGCAGCAGCTGGGCCAGCGAGATCGCCACGTCGCCGGTACCGGGCGGCAGGTCGAGCAGCAGCACGTCCAGCTCGCCCCAGTAGACGTCGGCGAGGAACTGCTGCAGCGCCCGGTGCAGCATCGGGCCGCGCCACACCACGGCGGCGTTGCCGGAGGTGAACATGCCGATCGAGATCACCTTCACCCCGTGCGCCTGCGGCGGCATGATCATGTCCTCGACCCGGGTGGGCAGGCCTGTTGCGCCGAGCATCCGCGGGATGGAGTGCCCGTAGATGTCCGCGTCGATCACGCCGACCGCCAGCCCGCGCCTGGCGAGCGCCGCTGCGAGGTTGACCGTGACACTGGACTTGCCCACCCCGCCCTTGCCGCTGGCCACCGCGTACACCCGGGTCCGCGAGCCCGGCTGGGCGAACGGGATGACCGGCTCGGCGGCGGCCGACCCGCCACGCAGCTGTGTCTGCAACGCCTGGCGCTGCTCGGCGCTCATCACGCCGAAGTCGATCGAGACGGCGGTGATCCCGGGAATCCGGGTCAGCGCCGTGGTGATGTCCGCGTTCAGCTTGTCCCGTAACGGGCAGCCGGACACCGTGAGCAGCAGCTCGACCGTCACGCGCCCGCCGGCGACGGTGAAACCCTTCACCATGCCCAGCTCGGTGATCGGCCGGCGGATCTCCGGGTCGTCGACGGTGGCGAGAGCCGCCTGGACGGCGTCCTCAATGGTGCTGGCGGGTGCGGACATGCGATCGATGTTACGTCGTGGTCAGGTCCGTTCCACTTCCCACTCCTTGCGTTCCAGCTTCTGCCGGCGGGCCGCGGCCTCGTCCAGCTCGTCGGCCAGCCGGGTCAGTTCGGAACGCAGGAAGTCGCGGGTGGCCACCTCGCCCAGCGCGATGCGCAGCGCCGCGATCTCCCGGGCCAGGTACTCGGTGTCGGCCTTCTGCATCGCCGCCCGGCGGCGGTCCTCCTCCATCGCCAATCGGTCCCGGTCGGCCTGCCGGTTCTGCGCGAGCAGGATCAGCGGCGCCGCGTACGACGCCTGCAGCGACAGAATCAAGGTCAGGAACGTGAACGTGTACGGGTCGAAGCGCAGCTGCCGTGGTGCGAGGGTGTTCCAGGCGAACCAGGCGCCGATCACCACGGTCATGTAGACGATGAACTTCGCAGTACCCATGTATCGGGCGATGCTCTCGGACCACCGCCCGAACGCCTCGGGGTCGAACCGCGGAAGGCGGACCCGGCCCGGCTCGACGGGCTGGTCCAGCCGGTCCCGCCGTGGCTCGGTCATGTGTCAACTCCGGGCAGGATCGGCTCACCGACGAATTCGTCCGCGGCGTCCCGGTCGCGCCAGTCCGGTGGCAGGGAGTGGTCCAGCACGTCGTCGACCGTGACGGCGCCGACCAGCCGCCGCGCGCCGTCCACCACCGGCATGGCCACCAGGTCGTACGTGGCCATCCGCCGGGTGATCTCGGTGAGGCCCATGTCCGGGCGCAGCGGATCCAGGTCGCTGTCGATCAATCCGCCCAGGATCGACGACGGCGGCTCGCGCAGCAGCCGCTGGAAGTGCACCATGCCGAGGTACTTGCCGCTCGGCGTGGCCATCGGCGGCCGCACCACGAAGACCTGGGCGGCCACGACGGGGGACAGCTCCGGCTCGCGGATGCGGGCGAGCGCCTCGGCCACCGTGGCGTCCGGCGGCATGATCACCGGTTCCGAGGTCATCACGCTGCCGGCCGTGCCGGGGCGATAGTTCATCAGCTGCCGGACCGGGGCGGCCTCGTCCGGCTCCATCAGGTCGAGCAGCAGCGTCTGCTCCGCCTTGGGCAGCTCGGCCAGCAGGTCCGCGGCGTCGTCCGGATCCATCCGTTCGAGCACGTCCGCGGCCCGTTCCCGGTCCAGCCGGGCCAGGATCTCGACCTGGTCGTGCTCGGGCAGCTCCTCCAGGACGTCGGCGAGCCGCCGGTCGCTGAGCGCGGCCGCCACCTCGTTCCGGCGCGCGTCGGGCAGGTCCTGCAGGGTGTTCGCCAGGTCCGCCGGTCGCATCTGCTCCAGCACCGCGAGCAGGTTCGAGGTGCCCTGTGTGTCAGTGGGACCGATCAGTCCGCGGACCCGCCCGTACTCGGCCTGGTAGACATGCCCGCGGCGGGCCAGCCGGCCGGTGTGCTCCCGGACCGCGACGCGGGTGACCACCCACTCGTTGCTGCGATCCAGCTCCATGGCGAGGTCGACGACGCTGCCGGGCGTGTCCTCCGGTTCGATCGTGACCCGGCGGTCCAGCAGATCGCCCAGGACGAGCAGTTCGTTCGGCCGCTTCTCGAACCGCCGCAGGTTCAGCGTGCCGGTGCTCAGCACGACCGCCTCGGCGTCCATCGAGGTGAACCGGCTGATCGGCAGGAAGATGCGCCGGCGCAACGCCATCTCCCCGACCAGGCCGACGACCTGCGGTGGCCGGCTGGTCGTGCGCAGCCGGATGACCGCGTCCCGGACCCGGCCCACCCGATCACCGTTGGGGTCGAAAACGGGCAGGCCGGCGAGCCGCGCCAGATACACCCTCGTCCCCATGGTCACGGGTTCAGCCTAGGTTAGGGTCCGGTCATGTCCACCGTGGCGTACGAGATCGTCGACGTGTTCACCGATCGGCCCTTCGCGGGTAATCCGCTCGCTGTGGTGTTCGGCGCCGACGGGCTGGCCGGTGATCAGATGCAGGCGCTGGCCCGCGAGTTCAACCTGTCGGAGACGGTGTTCGTGTTGCCCTCGACGTCCGGTGCCACGTACCGGGCGCGGATCTTCACGCCGGAAACCGAACTGCCGTTCGCCGGGCATCCGAGCGTCGGCGCGGCGGTCACATCCGTGCGGCGTGGCATGACCGGTCCGGGCCGGCTGATCCAGGAGTGCGGGGCGGGTTCGCTGCCGATCAAGGTCACCGAGACCGGCTCGGCCACACTCACCGGTGGGACACCCACGCTCGGGGCGGATGCCGAACCCGGGCCGCTGCTCTCGATGGTCGGCCTGGCAGCCGAGGACCTGACGCCCGGCGGAACGCCCCGGCGCGCCGGGTGCGGTCTCGAGTTCACGTTCCTTCCGGTACGCCGTTCGGCGCTGGCGCGCAGTTGGGCGGATCCGACCGCGGCGGCGAAGCTCGGTGTGCCGCAGATCAGCGTGTTCGCCTGGGATCCGGGGGAGCGGTCGGCCTACGCCCGGGTGTTCTGCCCGGGGCTTGCAGTGCCGGAGGACCCGGCCACCGGTTCGGCCGCGCTGGGTCTCGGCGTGTGGCTGGTGGCCGCGGGATGGTTGCCGGCCGACGGCACGTCGTCGTACACGGTGCACCAAGGGATCGAGATGCACCGCCCATCGGTGCTGGAGTGCACGGTGACCGCCGTGGCCGGCGCCGCGACGACCGCGACCGTGTCCGGCCACGTGATGCCCATCGCCCGCGGCGAGATCGCCGTCCCCCCGTTCCTGGGATAAGTTCCCCGCGATCTTGGAGTTGTGGTTGCCCTTACGTCCGGTT
>DATBGW010000181.1:0-3608 GCA_036557765.1 Actinoplanes sp. | reverse complement strand
AGCGCGAGGAGAGAGCAAGCGAAGCCTGCGAGCCCCGCAGTCGCGAACGAAAGGCCAGCGCCGTGAGCGCGAGGAGAGAGCAAGCGAAGCCTGGAAGGTCAGCGCCGTGAGTGCGCTCGAAGCCCGCCGCCGGTTTCTGCTCCTGCACGGCGTCCGGTGGCTTCCGGTCGGTCTGCTCATCCCGGTGTTCGTGCTGCTGCCGCTGGAGCGCGGTCTCACCCTCGCACAGTACGGGTCGGTGGCCGCGATCCAGGGGATCGTTGTCATGGTCCTGGAGCTGCCCACCGGAGGTCTGTCCGACGCGATCGGGCGGCGGCCCGTGTTGCTTCTCGCCGGTCTGGTCGATCTCGCCTCGCTGGCCGTGCTCACGGTCGCCGACTCGGTGTTCCTCTTCGCCGTCGTCTACCTGCTGCAGGGCATCTACCGTGCGCTGGACAGCGGCCCACTCGAGTCGTGGTACGTCGACCAGGCGCTGGCCGCCGACGAGCACGCCGACATCGAGTCCGCGCTCAGCCGGGGCGGGGTCGTCGCCGGCGTGGCCATCGCGGGCGGTGCCCTGCTCGGTGGCGGTCTCGTGGCGCTCGGCCCGATCGGCCGGATCTCCGCGCTCACCGTTCCGGTGCTGGTCTCGCTGGTGTGGCAGGTGCTGTCGCTGTTGATGGTGACAACGCTGATGACCGAGCGCCGACCCGGCCGCGGCCTGGGCGCGCTGCTGACCTCCGTGCGTGGGGTGCCCACCGCGATCGGCGGCGCGATCGGGCTGCTCCGCCGTTCCCGGGTGATTGTGGCGCTCGTCGCGGTCGAGGCGTTCTGGGGCTTCGGCATGGTCTGTTTCGAAGGGCTCATGCCGGTCCGGCTCAGCGAGGTGGTGGGCAGCGCCGAACGCGCGTCCGCCCTGATGGGACCGGCCGGGTCCGCGGCATGGCTGGCGTCGGCGGTGGGTGCGGCTCTGGTGCCGCTGCTGACCCGGCGGATCGGCGCGCCGAGGACCGGCGCGGCGCTGCGCATCCTGCAGGGACTGGCCGTGGTGGGGATGGCCGTGCTCGCCGGCCCGGCCGGCGTGCTGACGGCGTACCTGCTCTGCTACACAGTGCACGGCGCCGCGAACCCGGTGCACTCCGGGCTGCTGCACCGGCAGGTCGAGGGTCCGTACCGGGCCAGCCTCATCTCGCTGAACTCGATGGTGAGCCAACCCGCCGGAGCGCTCGGCCTGGTGGCGCTGACCGCGCTGGCCACCGGGGTGAGCGTCACCGCCGCTCTGCTGGTCGGCGCGGTCGTGCTGGCCCTCGCGGCGCCGCTCTATCTGGTGACGCAGCGTACCGAAGCGGTGACGGCTGTCCACGGTGGAGTTTCGGCGTGACCTCCGCCGGGGTACCTGCACGGCACGTGCTCTTGATCCCCGGAGGAACCATGCTCGCCATCATCGCGGCCGTCGTGTTCGGCATCTGGCTGATCCTCGATCTGCTCGACACGAACCTCGGCGCACCGGACCTGTTCAACTTCTCGACCATGGCGTCGATCGGCCTGTTGCTGCTGTCGCTCTACCTGGCCGGCGTCGGCCCTGGTCCCCGCACGGGCTCGGGCGCCGGCCGCCGTTACTGGGGCCGCCGACCCGGACGCGGCTGATCCGACCGCGCGCTCCCGCCGGCGGCCGATCCCCATCGCGATCCCGGCCGCCGGCCGATCCACCCGCGATCTTGGAGTTGTGGTTGGCACGGAAGCGGACGAAGTCCACATAAGGGCAACCACAACTCCAAGATCGAGGGGAAAGCCAGCATTTCGGGCACTCGAGGGCGGCCCGGTACTCTCTGTGCCGATGGAATTGGACGGGCTCTTTCCCTTGACCCAGCCGGGCGGCGCGCGTACAGAGCGCCCGGCGGGCTTCGCCGAGCCCACCGGCGACTCGCCGTTGCCCGTTCGGATGCGCCCCGCCAGTTTGGACGAGCTCGTCGGCCAGGACCATCTGCTCGCGCCAGGCGCGCCGCTGCGCCAGCTCGTGACCGGGTCGGCGCCGATGTCGGTGATCCTCTGGGGGCCACCGGGCAGCGGCAAGACCACGATCGCGCACCTGGTCGCGGCCGCCACCGACCGCCGGTTCGTGGCTATGTCCGCGCTGTCGGCGGGCGTCAAGGACGTCCGTGCGGTGATCGACGCCGCACGCCGCGAACGCCGGGCCGGCGGGAACCCCACCGTGCTGTTCATCGACGAGGTGCACCGGTTCAGCAAGACGCAGCAGGACTCGTTGCTGGCCGCGGTCGAGGACCGGACCGTCACGCTGCTGGCCGCGACCACGGAGAACCCGTACTTCTCGGTCATCTCGCCGCTCCTGTCCCGCTGTGTGCTGCTCACCCTGCACGCCCTGACCGACGACGACGTTCGCGCGCTGGTCCGGCGCGCGCTCGCCGACGAGCGCGGGCTGGGCGGAGCGCTCACGCTGACCGCCGACGCCGAGGACCATCTCGTACGCCTGGCCGGCGGCGACGTCCGCAAGGCGCTGACCGCTCTGGAGGCGGCCGCGGCGTCCGCACGGGCGCAGGACGTCACCGAGGTCGACCTGGCGACGGCGGAGAAGGCGGTGGACGTAGCCGCGATCCGGTACGACCGGGAGGGCGACGCCCACTACGACGTCACAAGCGCGTTCATCAAGAGCATGCGCGGCAGCGACCCGGACGCGGCGCTGCACTGGCTGGCCCGGATGCTGGTGGCGGGCGAGGACCCCCGGTTCATCGCCCGGCGCATCGTCATCTTCGCGAGCGAGGACGTCGGCATGGCGGACCCGCAGGCGCTGCTCGTGGCGACCGCTGCGGCCCAGGCCGTCCAACTCGTCGGATTGCCGGAGGCTCAGCTCAATCTGGCGCAGGCGGTGGTTCATCTGGCCACCGCGCCCAAATCCAACAGCACCACCACAGCGCTCGGCGCGGCGATGGCGGACGTACGGGCGGGGAAGGGCGGCGCGGTGCCGCCGGGCTTGCGTGACGCCCACTATCCGGGAGCGCGTGGTCTCGGTCACGGTCGGGGCTACCGCTACCCACATGACGATCCGCGGGGTGTTGTGACACAGCAGTACGTGCCGGATGATCTGGTCGGCACGGACTACTACCATCCGACCGACCACGGAGCCGAGCGCGCGGTCGGCGAACGGCTGCCCCGGCTGCGCCGGATCGTCCGGGGCGGCGGGCCGGCGGCGGAGGGCTCCACGGTGGACGACAGCGGCGCAGCCGCCGGAGAGGAACAGCCGTGAGATCGCGCGGTGCCGACCGGCCCGACGACGAGGCCGGTCGCGACGAGCAGCCCGGCCGGAGCCGGCGGCTGTTCGGGCGCGCGCGGCCGGAGCCGCCGGTGCCCGAGGAGGTTCCGCAGGAGGAGACCGGCTGGCTCGACGATCTACGCACGGCCAAGGCGGAACGCACGTCGATCGGGCCCGGCGTCACCAGCGGTGAAGTCCGGACCGGCAAGTCACGTCGAGTGGCACCAGGGCCGCCGGATGAGCCGGCGCCATGGTCGGCACCACCGGCGTCGGTGTCGCCGCCGTCCGCTCCAGCACGACCGATGTCGCCGCCATCCACCGGTACGGGCCCGGTGTCCCCGCCTTCGGGCGGCCCGCGGCC
>DATBGW010000180.1:0-18937 GCA_036557765.1 Actinoplanes sp. | reverse complement strand
CGTCGGTCATGTCCGTGCTGGTCACCGTGAAGGACGGCACTGCGGGCAGGACATCGTACGGGTCCGGAGCTACGGCGCGGTCAAGACTCATGATAAAGGTCCCTTCCGGCGGGTGAGAGCGGGTGAGAGAAGATTCCCCGTCCGGCCGAACACTAATCGAAGCCATGTGGGACTGTCGGGTCCGCCCTGATCGGTTGCCGGTTTTCCCAGAAAACGCACAGCCGGTCCGCATGCCCGGAGTATTCCTGGGCAATAGTTGTGTCGGACATCCGACCGGGTGCGTGCGGCAGAGATCCCCGTGCCTGGTGGCGATCGGTCGCCGAACGGCGATCAGCAAGTCGGCACCCTCCCAGCGGGCGGGTGCCGACTGCTGTATGAGGAACCATCATATTCCGGGCGCAATGGGTGAGAACATCGAGTGGTGAAGTCGCCCCTTCCCGACGACGAGCACGCCCGGCTGGCTGCGCTCCACGAGGCACACGTGCTCGACACCGGCCCTGAGCAGGACTTCGACGACATCGCGCTGCTGGCGTCGGAAATCTGCGGCACGCCGATGGGAGTGGTCAGCCTGGTCGACGCGGACCGCCAGTGGTTCAAGGCCAAGATCGGCCTCGACATCGATGGAACGCACCGCGACCTGGCGTTCTGCGCACACGCCCTGCACGGCCACGAGATCCTCGAGGTGCCCGACGCCACCGCGGACAGCCGGTTCGCCGACAATCCGCTGGTCGTCGGCCCGGACCACATCCGCTTCTATGCCGGCGCACCGGTGGTTCTGGACGGCACCCACTCGGTCGGCACGGTCTGCGTGATCGACACCGTGCCACGGGTGCTCACGCCGGCGCAGCGCCGTGCGCTCCGCAGCCTGGCCCGGCACGCGTCCGTACAGCTCGAGCTCCGCCGGTATGCACAGAACGCTGGAGCGATCGCGGACCGGCTGCGTCAGCTCGACCGGATGAAGGATTCATTCCTGGCCGCGGTGAGCCACGAACTCCGTACGCCGCTGTCGTCCATCCGCGGCTACCTGGAGATGTTGCTCGACGACGAGTTCGACGCCGAGACGTCGCGGCGCTTCCTGTCGATCATGCAGCGCAACTCCGACCGCCTGCTCCGGCTGATCGACGACCTGTTGCTGGTCGCCCGGCTCACCGAGGAAGGCGTGCAGCTGGATCTCGCCGAGGTGGACCTCGCCGAACTCGCCCACCAGGTGACGTGCGCGTGCCGGCCGCTCGCCGACCACAAGGACGTCAAGCTCCGGGACCGCACCGAGAGCCCGGTCCCGGCACGCGGTGACGCCAAGCGGCTGAGCCAGGCGCTGAACCATCTCGTGGTGAACGCCATCAAGTTCACCGCACCGGGCGGTGAGATCTCGGTGAGCAGCACGTCCGAAGGCGAACCGGAGCTGGTCATCACGGACACCGGCGTCGGCATCCCCGCCGCCGACCTGCCGCACGTGTTCGACCGGTTCTTCCGCAGCGCCGCGGCCGACTCGATGGCGGCACCCGGACCGGGTCTCGGCCTGGCCATCGTGCGGTCGATCATCGACGCACACCACGGCAGCATCCACGTGCACAGTGAGCCGGACATCGGCACGACCGTCCGGGTCACCCTCCCCCGCCCTTAACCTCTCAACCGCGCCAGGTGCAGGCCCGAGTAGAGGTGCCGGTAGATCACGCCGGTCCGATGGTTACCCGCGTCGACCATCATGCCCCGGCCCATGTAGATGCCGACGTGGCCGGCGCCGACCACCAGATCACCCGGACGGGCCTGCCTTCGTGGAATGCGCCGCGCCCGTGCCGCCTGAGCGCCCGAGGAATGCGGCAGGCTCAGACCGACGCGCGCGTACGCGCGCTTGGTGAATCCCGAGCAGTCGAATCCTCCGCGCCCTTCGCCGCCACGGACATAGCGCTTTCCCACCTGCGAAAGCGCGAACGCGACGACCGCGGCCATACGCCGCGGAACATTACGCCGGATGCGGTTTCCAGCGACCCGAACGGTACGGGGAACGCCCATTCTCACGGCCGGCCGAACCCGGTGGACGGGACGCACGGCGACATGCCTCCTGGTCACCTCGACGCGAACGCGCCGGACCACGCGGCGGACCGGAGCAGCAGCGCGCCGCGGTCTGGCGACGGCCCGCTCCCCGGACCGTGATGTGCGGTGAGCTGCGCTGGGCCGGGCGGCGAGGCCGACGATCGGGCTGACGTGGGCCAGCTCAGGCGCGCCGGGCGCGGCCACCGACGGCGGCGTGGCTCCCGCCGCGGCGGAATGGTCGGCGGACTCGACGATCGGAGCGAAGGCGACCAGCACGAGGGCGCCCGCGGTCAGGACGCGGCGAGTGGACGGACGGGACAGCTCGGCCTCCGTAATCGGTCCGGGGCACTCGCGCGAATCCCGCGGCGCTCGACTTCCGCACCTTTGTCGCCCACCCAGGCGCAACAATGGGAACCCGGACACATTTGGCAATTCCGTCGACCATGCCAGCACACATAACGGACTTTGTTGGGCGAGACTCGCAGAATTGATCCGAGAAATTTCCAATGCGGTGTCGATTTGAGCGCTGACCGCTCGTATCTACGGTGAGAACGGAGGACAAACATGAAGACTTATCTGGTCAGCATCTACCAGCCGGACGGACCGCCGCCCCCGCCCGAGACACTCGAGCCGATCCTGCGGGACCTCGCCGTCCTGAACGAGGAGATGGTGGACGCCGGAGCGTTCGTGTTCACCGGCGGACTGTGTCCGCCCAGCACGGCCACCGTGGTCCGCGCCAAGGGTGACGAGGTTCTGATGACCGACGGGCCGTTCACCGAGGGCAAGGAACACGTGGGCGGCTTCACCGTCATCCGGGCCGACGACCTCGACGCGGCCCTCGAGTGGGGCGCAAAGATGGCGCGGGCCACCACACTGCCGGTCGAGGTCCGGCCGTTCCAGCAGTGACCGACGGCGTTGAGCAGGTCTTCCGGGCGGAGTACGGCCGGGCCGTCGCCGTGCTCACCCGGCTGCTCGGCGACATCGACCTGGCCGAGGAGGCGGTACAGGACGCCTTCACCACGGCCGTCCAGCGCTGGCCGGCCGACGGTATCCCGCCGAGTCCGGCCGGATGGATTCTGACCACCGCCCGCAACCGGGCCATCGACCGGATGCGCCGGGAATCCCGCCGGCATGGGAAACATGCGGAGGCCGCCTTGCTGTTCGACCCGGATCAGCGCGCCGATCCGTTCGGCGACGACCGACTGCGGCTCATCTTCACGTGTTGCCATCCAGCGCTCGGCCAGGCTGCCCAGGTGGCGCTCACTCTTCGGCTGCTCGGCGGACTGTCCACTACGGAGATAGCCCGGGCGTTTCTGGTGCCCGAGTCCACAATGGCCCAGCGAATCGTTCGCGCCAAAGGCAAAATCCGCGACGCCGGTATTCCGTATCGCATTCCGAGCGCGGCGGAATTGCCGGATCGACTGCGGCCCGTCCTCGCGGTCCTCTATCTGATCTTCAATGAGGGGTACGCGGCGAGCGCCGGCCCGTCGCTCACCCGCGACGAGTTGTGTTCCGAAGCGATTCGCTTGTCCCGCCTGCTCGCGGAGCTCATGCCGGACGAGCCGGAGGTGCTCGGCCTGCTGGCGCTGCTGCTCCTGATCCACGCGCGCCGGCCCGCGCGGACCACTGTGGACGGCTCACTGGTCCGGCTGGCCGATCAGGATCGCGGGCGGTGGGATTCCACGATGGTCGCTGAGGGACGCACGATGGTGCGACAGCTCGTGCGCCGCGGCCGGCCCGGCCCGTACCAGATCCAGGCGGCGATCAACGCGGTGCACAGCATCACGCCGACCGACTGGGCCGCCATCCTGCAGTTGTACGACCAGTTGCTTGCTATGACGCCGACGTCGGTAGTGGCGTTGCACCGCGCGGTCGCGGTGGCTGAGGTGTCCGGTCCGGAGGCCGCACTCGCGCTGATCGACGAGCTGGAGCTGGACGATTACTACCTGTGGCACGCGGTCCGTGCGGACATGTTGCGCCGCCTGGGACGGGACGCGGAGGCCGCCGCGGCGTACGAAGCGGCCGCCGGCCGTACGTCCAATGCGGCCGAACGGGATTTTCTGAGCCAGGCAAAAGGAGACAGCACGTCGGGCGGGCCGCCCGCAGAGCGCCCGCCCGACGTACGAGACTGACCGGTCAGTCCTTCGTGTTCTTGCCGCTGGCCATCTTGGCCACCTTCGGGCTGTGCTGCGCCGAAGCGGTCTGGTCAGCGTCCGGAACGACCAGCGTGTCATCCGATGTCGCAGTGGTGCCGGTGGTCGACGTGTCGGCCACCGTGTCCGCCGGCGTGGTGACCACTGTCGTCGCCGATTCGGTGTATGTCGACGTCGACGGCGCCTCGGCCGGCTCGAACGCCGTGTCCTCGGCGCCCGTGGTCGTCACGGTCGAGCCGATCGGGCGGCCCGGGTCGTACTCGTCCCACTGCGCGGCCTTGCGCTTGCGCACCAGATAGGCCGCGCCGACACCGACGGCGGCACCAGCCAGCGCGAGACCGAACAGCTTGCCCGACCGGCCGCTCTTCTGCTTCCGGCCCAGCGCCTTGTTGGCGTGCTTCTGGAGCTTCTCGGCGTTCTTCCTGTTCGCCTTGGCCTGCTTCTTGGTGACCTTCACGGTCTTTCCGCCGGCGCGCCGCGCATTCTCGCTGGCGGCAGTGATCAGCGGCGCGAGCGTCGCCACCGCACTCCCCCAGCTGGTCGACGCGGCGTCCTTCGCCTTCGTCGCAGCCGGCTGCACGCGGTCGCGCGCCGCGTTGACCTTTGGGCCGACGGTCGCGCTGGTCTCCTGCGCGGCAAGAGTTGCTGCGCGCTTGAAGTGGTCAACGCTCTGACCGAGCTCGCGCTTCATGATCGCGCTGCGACGCTTACGGCGCATTGTCGTGAACACCAGTGCCCACCTCCTGAGGTTCTTCCCTCGTCATGTTGCCCTCTCCAGGTACCCCCGCGCTGCCGGATCTGACACATGGGGCAGGATCCGAATGCAGAGGAACTGTCCACCGCCGATCCTCACATGTTTCGACACAGACAGGAGTACCCGTGGCCGAGACGCTTTACGCCACTCTGCACACCAACCATGGCCCGATCCGGCTGCAGCTGTTCCCGGATCACGCGCCGGCGACCGTCCGTAACTTCGTGGAGCTTGCGGAGGGCACGAAGGACTACGTCGACCCGCGGACCGGCCAGAAGGGCAGCGGCCCTTACTACGACGGCACGATCTCCCACCGGGTCATCTCCGGCTTCATGATCCAGTTGGGTGACCCGACCGGCACCGGCCGTGGCGGGCCCGGTTACCAGTTCGCCGACGAGTTCCACCCGTCACTGCAATTCGACCGCCCGTACCTGCTGGCCATGGCGAACGCCGGCCCGGGCACCAACGGGTCGCAGTTCTTCATCACGGTCGGCCCGACGCCGCACCTCAACCGGCGGCACACGATCTTCGGACAGGTCGCCGACGAGGCGTCCGCCAAGGTCGTGGACTCGATCGCGAACACCCCGACCGGGCCTGGTGACCGGCCCCGCGAGGACGTCGTGGTGGAGCGGGTGGAGATCGAGCGGGGAACGGAGTAATCAGCCCCGAAGGTACCGTTGTGGCATGAGCGACGCGCCCACGACGGTTCCGGTCTGTTACCGCCATCCGTCGCGCGAGACGTACGTCCGCTGCACTCGCTGTGACCGGCCGATTTGCCCAGACTGCATGAACGTGGCGTCGGTCGGCCACCAGTGTCCGGAATGCGTCAGCGAGGGCCGGCGCACCCAGCGGCCGGTGCGCACGGCGTTCGGCGGCGGCGTCGCCGGCCGTTCCGCCGTCGTCACCAAGACCTTGATCGCCATCAACGTGCTGGTGATGGTGCTCTCGGTCGCGATCGGCGGCACCCGCGCCGTCGCCGGCGGCGGACTGGGTGGCCTGCTCGGCGGCAGCACGCCGCTAACCGACGCTCTAGCAGTGATCGGCTACGCTCCGTACTTCGTCGGCGGGCCGGCGCACGGCGTCGCGGCCGGCGAATGGTATCGGCTGTTCACCGCGATGTTCGTGCATTACGGCCTGCTGCACCTGCTGTTGAACATGTACGCCCTGTGGATCCTCGGCCGCGATCTGGAACGGGTGCTGGGTCCGCTGCGGTTCACCGTGCTGTACCTGCTGGCCGGGCTCGGCGGCAACGTGGCGGCATACGTCTTCACCGGGCCCAACGCCGCCACGGCCGGCGCGTCGACCGCGGTGTTCGGCCTGATGGGCGCGATCTTCGTGATCCTCAGAAGGCTGAAGCTCAGCGTCGCCCCGATCCTGCCGGTCATCGTCATCAACGTGATCTTCACGTTCACGATCCCGAACATCTCGATGGCCGGGCACCTCGGCGGGCTCGCCGTGGGCGCCATCGTCGCGGCGATCATGGCGTACGCTCCGCGGGACCGGCGCGCGCTCGTCCAGGGCGCCGGATGCGCCGCGGTGCTGCTGTTCCTCATCGCGCTGGCGGTGTACCGGACGGCCGCTCTGACCTGAGCGCCAGCAACGATGCGAGCACGTCCGCCGGCTCGGCGCCGAGGTCGTACCGGCCGAATAGGTACAGGGAGTCGCCGGCGTCGATTTCGAGCAGGTTCGTCCGTACGCCCATGCGATCCCGGCGATCCAGCCGTACGCGTTCGATCTCCGGCCAGCTGAGCCGGCGACGGCCGGCGAACCCCACGACCACCGTGACCCCGTCCGGGTCGGCGGCGAGCCGGACCGGCGCGATGAGGTCCCGCAGCGCCCAGCCGGCCAGGCCGAGCCCGGCGGCCGCCGCGAGGAACCACTGCACCGGATCGTCCCGGCCGAAGGCGAGCACCAGAGCGACGATCCCGACCGCGCCGAGCAGCTTGGCCACCGGTACGACCGGCCGGATCCGCCAGGACTGGGAAGACATGGTCCCACTATCCCAGCCCGGCGTACCGTCGGCGGTATGCGCGATGCGGTGATCGTCGGGGCGGTGCGTACCCCGGTCGGGCGGCGCGGCGGGGGGCTGGCCGGCGTTCATCCGGTCGATCTGTCCGCGCATGTGCTCCGCAGTCTGGCGGACCGGGCGGATCTGGACCCGAACGACGTCGACGACGTGGTCTGGGGCTGCGTGTCCCAGGTCGGCGAGCAGTCGTGGAACGTCGCGCGGCACGCTGTGCTGGCGGCCGGCTGGCCGGAGTCGGTGCCCGGCACGACGCTCGACCGGCAATGCGGATCAAGCCAGCAGGCACTGCACTTCGCGGCCGCCGCCGTCCTGTCCGGGCAGGCCGATCTGGTCGTTGCGGGTGGGGTGGAGTCGATGACCCGCGTGCCGATGGGCTCGAGCGCGATGGGCCAGGATCCGCACGGTCCACTCCTTCGTGAGCGGTACGGAGACGCGCGGTTCAACCAGGGCCTCGGTGCGGAGTCGATGGCGCAGCGGTGGGGCTTGTCCCGGGCGCAGCTCGATGAGTACTCGCTGGCCAGCCACGCCAAGGCGGCCGCCGCGCAGGACGCCGGCGCGTTCGACGTGGAGATCACCCCGATCGCGGGCGCCAAGCAGGACGAGGGAATCCGCCGCGACACATCGCTGTCCAAGCTGGCCGCGTTGCCGACGCCGTTCAAGCCGGACGGTGTGGTGACCGCGGGATCGGCGTCGCAGATCTCCGACGGCGCGGCCGCACTCGCCGTCACGAATTCCGGCTGGGCGGCGGCGCACGGCCTGCGGCCGATGGCGCGGATCCACACCGCCGTCGTGGCCGCGGACGATCCGGTGATCATGCTGACCGCGCCGCTTCCGGCGACCGCAAAGGCGCTGGCCAAGGCAGGTCTGAAGCTCGGCGACATCGGCGTGTATGAGGTGAACGAGGCGTTCGCACCGGTACCGCTGGCATGGCTGGCCGAGACCGGCGCGGACGAGTCGCGGCTCAATCCCTGCGGCGGGGCGATCGCGCTGGGTCACCCGCTGGGGGCGTCCGGGGCCCGGATCATGACGACGATGCTGCATCACATGCGCCGCGAGGACATCCGATACGGGTTGCAGACCATGTGCGAGGGCGGCGGAATGGCGAACGCCACGGTGGTCGAGCTTCTGTAATTCGATATTCATGTGTGGAGGGCCGCAGCTTCCCCGTTCGGTCAGCGTTAAACGCCACATGGACGTGTTCTCCCGTACGTTCCTCTCAGCCGCCGCGGAAGCCGGCGTTCCTATCGCGACGGTGAGCCGGCACCTTCCCGTGGTCCGCCGTTGCGTCGAGCCGGACGATTCCACCGTTCTGGTGACCCGGTGTCTGCGTCCTGATCAGGCGATGGCCGGTGAGTTTCTGATGGTGCTCACCCACCGACGGCTGGTGGTCACCCAGGAGACGCGGGTGCTGCACCGGCTGCGGCTGCATCTGAACGCGAACCTACGGCACCTCAGCGACGTCAGCTGGAACCCGGATCTGCGACAGTCCGTTGTGGAGATGGCCGCCACCGCGGTGGACGGCGTACGGGAGCGGTTCCGGATGCGCTTCGGTGAACCGGAGCGGGTCTGGCAGTGCGACGAGCTCCTCAAGAACGTCTTCCGCGACCGCCGCCGCTTGGTCCCCCTCGCCGCCTGAGATCGTCACCGCGATCTTGGAGTTGTGGTTGCCCTTATGTCCGTTTCGCTGAGCTTTGCGCCAACCACAACTCCAAGATCGCGGACGTGGTGCGGCCGAGGAGTGCGGCAGGAACGCCGTGATGGATCGCGGGGATGTGGTGCGGCCTGGGCGTTCGGGAGGAACGCCGTGATGGGTCGCGGGGGTGTGGCGCGGGTCAGGCGTTCGGGAGGAACGCCGTGATGGACGCGCGGAGGCCGGCGGCGTCCAAGCCGTGTGCCCGTGCGTGGTCGGCCGGGCTTCCGTAACGCCGCACCTCGCTGTGGCCGACGCCCAGATGCAGCGCCCGGTGTGGCCGGTCGGACAGCGCTGCGGCGACCAGCCGGCTCGATGTGCCGGCAAGGTACGGCTCCACCAGCACGACATCCCCGATGACCAGCTCCCGCAGACCGGCGGTGTCCAGGGGCCGCGGCGTCATCGTATACGCCACCGTGACGTCCATCCCGGTGGTCGCCTCCAGCGCCGCGTCGAGCAGTGGGCCGATCACGAGGACGGTTCCACGGCTTCCCTCTCGTACGATATGGAGTCTGCCGGTCGGCGCGAACGCCCGCGTATTGTGCTGCTCCGACAGCCGGATGTAGACCCGGTCGTCGGTCCGCGAAGCCGCGCGCAGCAATGCGGGGACCTCGTCCGGGTGACCCGGCACATGCACAGTCCAGCCCTCGAGCGTGTCCAGCAACGCGACATCGCCCGGCGATTGGTGGGTGTAGCCCTCGCCAGATGCGTCGTACGACGCGCCGATGCTGACCAGCACCGCACCGACGTCCTGGTGCCCGAGATCCAGTTTGATCTGCTCGTAGGCGCGGTCGATGAGGAACGGTGCGTACGAATGCAGGTACGGCCGAAGTCCGGTCAGCGCGAGCCCACCCGCGACCCCGGCCATCAGGCCCTCGCGAATGCCTACATTGATCACCCGGTCCGGGTGCCGGCGCATGGCCGGCCGGAACTGTGCGGCCGAAATGTCGGCGAGCACCAGCGCGGTCCGCGGATCCTCATCGAGCAGCGTGGTTGTCGTGGTGATGAACGCGTCCCGCATGATCAGGAGTCCTTCCGCTCGACGGTGGCGAGAACGACCCGCGGTCGATCCGGGCGCTGCGACAGCGCTCGTTCCAGTGCGTCGTGGTTCCGGCCGTCCACAATGGAGATATCCCAGCCGACGAAGCGGCTCGCGATGCCACCGGACCAGCCGTGCGTCGAGGACTGATTGTCGATCACGATCGTGGTCAGCGGCAGACGGGTCGCCGCCGCGTACGCGATCCCCTCGAAGTTGGAGCCCTCGTCCAGTTCGGCGTCACCGAGCAGGACGAACGTCCGTGCGTTCAGGTAGCCCTGGGCGCGTAGTCCGAGTGCGGTGCCGATGGCCAGGCCGAGTCCGTGTCCGAGCGATCCGGTGCCGATCTCCACACCCGGGATGAGAACCCGGTCCGGGTGCAGGCCGAGCGGACTGTCCCACTGTCCAGCGTGGTCCAGCCACTCGACCGGAATGAAACCCTTGGCGGCCAGCACCGCGTAGTACGCCGCAGGGCCGTGACCCTTCGACAGCAGGAACCGATCCCGATCCGGCTCATCCACCGTCTCCGGCGTGATCCGCAGGATGCGGTCGTAGAGCACCCACAGGACGTCGAGCGCCGAATGCGCGCTCGGCGCGTGCTTCTCGTCGCCGGTGATCCGCTGCAGCAGCGCGGGAAGGACGTCGGGTCTCGTCGCGAGAACGGTCATGTAGCTAGGATGCAACTTAAACCTCACTTCAACTCAAGGAACGCATGAGTGGAACTGCTCACGATCGGAGACTTCGCCGCACGCAGCGGCGTCGCACCGTCGGCGCTGCGCTACTACGAACGCGAGGGGCTGATCCGGTCCACCCGGACCGGAGGGAACCAACGCCGCTACCGGCGCACCGAGTTGCGCCGGGTGGCGTTCATCCGGATCGCGCAGCAGGTGGGGGTGTCACTCGAGGAGATTCGCGAGGCGCTGGCCGCACTGCCGGAGAACCGCACGCCCACCAAGGCGGACTGGTCGCGGCTGTCCGGGCGATGGCGCCGGCGCTTGGAGGAGCGGATCACCCTGATGGAACGGCTGCGCGATCAGCTGACCGGTTGCATCGGCTGCGGCTGCCTCTCCATGCAGCGCTGCAAGCTGATCAACCCGGACGACACCTTGGCCGCAACCGGCCCCGGCCCCCGCAACCTCCTCAACCCCTAACCCCGCGATCTTGGAGTTGTGGTTGCCCTTTTATCCCTTCCATACCGTTTCGTGCCAACCACAACTCCAAGATCGACGAGGGTTGGCGTACGGCTCCCGCCAATCACAAGTCCAAGGTCGGCGGAGTGGCTACCTCGGCGAGGCTATGGCAGGAGGAGGATCTTGCCGATGTGGTCGCTGGCCTCCATCCGGCGATGCGCCTCCGCCGCGTCGGCCATCGGCATCGTGCTGTCGATGATCGGGCGGATCGTGCCGGCTTCGACGAGCGGCCACACCTGATCCCGTACACCTTGGACGATCCTCGCCTTGTCCGCGACCGGACGGGCGCGCAACGTGGTGGCCGAGATCGAGCCCCGCTTGGCCATCAACGCGCCGAGGTCCAGTTCACCCGTGCGGCCGCCCTGCAGGCCAATGGTCACGATCCGGCCGCTCGTGGCCAGAACCGCGACGTTCCGGCCGAGATACTTGGCCCCCATGATGTCCAGCACCACGTCGGCGCCATTCCCGTCGGTGAACGCGCGCGTCTCCGCCACGAAATCGCCGCTCGTGTAGTCGATCGCCAGATCCGCGCCGAGCAGTCGCAAGGCGTCGTGTTTGGCCGCGCGTGCGGTCACGACGACCCGCGCGCCGAGCGCCTTACCGAGCTGAATAGCGAACGTCCCGATGCCGCCGCCTCCACCGTGGACGAGCAGGGTCTCGCCGGCGTGCAAGCGTGCGATGTCCACGACGTTCGACCAGACCGTGCAGGCGACCTCGGGCAGCGCGGCGGCCTCGGCCAGCGACATCCCGGCCGGCACGGGCAGCAGCTGGCCGGCCGGCACGGCGACGCGCTCGGCGTAGCCGCCGCCGGCGAGCAACGCGCAGACGCTGTCCCCGACGTGGTGGCCGGCCACGCCGGAGCCGATCGCGCTGATCACGCCCGAGCACTCCAGACCCGGGTACGGCGGGGCGCCGGCCGGTGGCGGGTACTGTCCCCGGCGTTGCGACACGTCGGCGCGGTTCACGCCCGCCGCCGCGACGTCGATGACCACCTCGCCGTCGGCAGGTTCCGGATCCGGAACGTCGGTCCAGGTCATCTCGTTCTTCTCGATCACGATCGCGCGCACGCAGACATCGTGCCTCACGTGGCCGGGTACGGTGGCGTCCCGCTGATCTGGCAAACTGGGCAAGCGGTACGGGAGGGCTCGCCTAGTGGCCGATGGCGCCGGTCTTGAAAACCGGTGAGGCGTTCCGCGTCTCCGTGGGTTCGAATCCCACGCCCTCCGCTCGTCCCGATTGTCTACGCGCCGGCCGCCTCAAAGCGTGTGAGAGATATGACCTTCGAGGAGTACGTGCTGGCCCGCGGTGCGGCGCTGGTCCGGTTCGCGCGCCTGCTCACCGGTGATGATCACCGGGCGGAGGACCTCACCCAGGACGTGCTCGCCAAGGCCTACGTGAGCTGGTGGCGCGTCGGAAGCGCCGACCAGCCGGATCTGTACGTCCGGCGGATGCTGCTCAACGCCCACCACTCGTGGTGGCGCCGGCGCAGCAACCGGGAGGTCGTCGCGGCCGACCCGAGCGATCAGCGGACCGTCGCCGATGCCGCTACCGAACTGGCCGAACGCGATGCGGTGTGGCGATTGGTACGGGCGCTTCCCGCACGGCAGCGCACGGTGATCGTTCTGCGCTACTACGAGGACTACGACGACGCCACGATCGCCGAGCTGATGCGCTGCTCCACCGGCACGGTGCGGACGCAGGCCAAACGCGCGCTCGAGAAGCTCCAGGCGAGCCTGCCGGCCGTGCTCACCGCCACAAAGGGGAAACGCTCATGACCACCGACCTTGACGAACTCCTGGCCGACAGCCTGCAGCGGCGGGCCGGCGGCGCGGACGTGGACCCGGCGGCGCTGCTGAACTCCGCCGTCGAACGGGGGCGGCGGATCCGGCGCCGCCGGCGCGTGGTGGTGGCCGGTTCGGCGTTCGTGGCCACCGCCGCGGTCGTGGTCGGGCTGGCGGTCGCGGCCGGCATGCCGCGACCGCCGGCGCCGGCCCAGTCGGCCGGGCCAGCGCCGGCCCCATCGGTCGTGCCGTCGACGGCGGAACCGCACCACGGTGCGCTGTGGATGCCACCGGCCGCGGACCAGCCCGGTGCGTTGTCCCGGCCCGATCTGGTCGGCTCCGATACATCGGTGCTGCACTTCTCGATCAACGGGATGACCGAAGGCGCCGAGAGCGCGCGCTGGGCGTCGTCGAAGGACTTCGAGAATGCCGAGTTCTTCAACGCGGCCGGAACCAAGTCGTTCGCGGTCAACGTGGCCCGGAGCTCGGACGATTTCGGCAAGCCGTCGACCGTCGGCGACGCGCAGGCGGTCACCGTCAACGGTCGGCCCGCGACGATTGCCGCGATGACCCACGCCGGGACGTGGATCGTGACATGGCAGCCGGCCGACGGCTTCTGGGCACAGGCGTTTTCATCCGGGTATGACCGTGCGGATGCGCTGCGTCTCGCCGGATCCATCCGGTTCGACCAGGCCACCCGATGTGTCGTGCCGTTCCGCCTGACCGCGATGCCGCCCGGCCTGGCCGTCCAGCAGTGCACGGTGAGTCTGTCGAACAGCGGCCCGCACCCCGGGCTGCAGGATGCCTTCTTGCAGGTCGGCGATGGACGCCGGTACGCCGATATGAGTGCGTACAACGGGCAGGACGCGTCGAAGGCGTTCCGGGGCGACGTCACCGTCGGGCGGTACCGGGTGCTGCGGCAGGGTGGCACCTGGGTCTTCCTGGCCAAGCCCTACTTCGGCAATCTGTCAACCGAGGTAGGCGGCCACGGGCCGATTCCGGAAAGCGCCGCCCGAGCGCTGATCGCCGGATTCCGCCCGGTCGGCACACCGGACGACCCGCTGAGCTGGTGACCCGTCCCGTCGATCTTGGAGTTGTGGCTGGCCGAAAAGCGGACGAAGTCCGCGAAAGGCCAACCACAACTCCAAGATCGGCGGGGGTTACAGAGCCTGGCGGGCTCGGGACGGGTCCAGGGACGGGCCCTGTGGCAGCAGGGCTACCAGCTGGGACGGGACCTGTTTCGGGGACACGCCGCCGTAGCCCAACTTGGCCAGCACCTCCCGGGACGCGACCGGATAGCGCCGGCCGGTGTCGGTCACGATGCTCACCGTGCCGGTCGACGCCCGCGCGGTCGGCGAAGCCGCGGCCGCCACGACGGCGCCCTTTCCACGTGGCACGTACACCAGGTCGGCTTGGACGTCCCCCGGCGCGCCTGTCGTGCCGGACACCGCCGTGCCGGCCGGAACGGTGGGGTTGATCCGGATGCCGGCGCCGTTCCGGCCGACCGGCAACGTCATGCAGGCCCGGGTGGGCGTGGCGGCCAGGGCCGGCACCGTCGACGGCAGGCCGTCGGCATCCCCCGCGTCGGACAGCCGCGTCGCCGAACCGGGCAGGTTGTTGAACACCTGGCCTTCGACGGTCACCGGCGTGAACGCGTCCGGATTCGTCTGCAGCAGCAGCGCCTGCACATCGGTGACCGCCGCAGCGCCGTCGGCCAGTGCCACCGCCCACTGGTTGCCGTCGGTGAGCAGCCGGCCGATCTGTGGCGCCTGCGGTACGCCCGACTGGCGGCCGAAGCCGTCGATGTCGAGCGGCCGGACATCCGGGCCTACCGGGATCGCGTTGATCCAGGCGGCCGCGACCGGCCAGGCCTGGCGGTCGCCCCAGCCGAACGCCCGCAGCACCGCGTCGTACCGGTTGCCGGGGATGTGGAACCGCCGGTTTCCGTAGACCAGGAACGCATCGCGGTCGGCGGCGTCACGCACCACCAGCGCCTGGCCCGCCCCCGTGTCGGGGCTGGCAACCGTACCGTCGGTGACTGCGTCGCCGACCAGCACCGTGCTCCGCGGCCGGGCACCCACGTCGGGCGTTGCGGTGCAGATCGACCACGGCCCGGTCAGCAGATCGTCCTTGCCCGCGCCGGGAAGCGAATCCGGGGCGTCCGGGATGCCGACCGGATCGCCGAGCGGAACGGTGGCCAGCTTCTTGCGGGTCGTACTGACGAGTTTGGGCTCGGTGGCGTTCGCGATCAGCAGGCCGGAGGCGTAGTTCAGCACCGGATGCAGTTTCTGGTCCGACGCCAGGTAGACATAGCGGGCGCCGGAGCCCTTCTCCAGGAAGACCGCGGACTCGTCCCGTACGTTCGTGCTGCTGGAACCGGTGAGTAGGCCGTATATCGCCGCCGCGCCCACTGCCAACGCCGCGATGACCAGGCTGATCAAGGCGGTCATGCCGGCACGCCGGAGCGGCGAGCGGTGCGGGTCCGGGTCATGCGTGACGAGTGCGGCCACGACCCGCTGGACCGAGTACTGGTACGAGTGGAGCTGATCCTGCCGTGACGGCACGTCACAATCCTCCGACGACGGGTTCAAACCCCTCGCGATCTTGGAGTTGTGGTTGGCGCGAATGCGGACACAACACGCATAAGGGCAACCACAACTCCAAGATCGGCGGATATGGAAGAGCGATCGACCTCACTCTAGCGAGCGCCGCCGATGGGGTGGGGGCGGCCGAGCGACAGTGAGGCCAGCATCAGAGCCAGCCGTTGCGGCGGAATGCGCGGTACAGCAGCACCGAAACGCCGACCATCAGCGCGAACACCACCGGGTAGCCGTACTTCCAGTGCGTCTCCGGCATGTACAGGAAGTTCATGCCGTACACGCCGGCGACGGCGGTCCAGACCGCGGAGATGCCGGCCCACGCGGCGATCTTGCGCATGTCGTTGTTCTGGTCCACTGTGACCTGTGCGAGCCGCGCCTGCAGGATCGAGTTGAGCAGGTCGTCGTAGGAGGACACCTGCTCGACCGTACGGGTGAGGTGGTCCTGGACGTCGCGGAAGTACCGGCGGATCTCCTTGGGGACGATCCCGTTCTGCGACGCGGTGATCGTCGCAAGTGGACGCTGCAGCGGCGTCACCGCCCGGCGGAACTCCACGAGCTCCCGCTTCATCTGGTAGATCTGCTGGATCCCGCTGCCGCTCTCCCGGGAGAACGCACCCTCCTCGAGCACGTCCAGGTCGACCTCCACCTGGTCGGCGACCGCGACGTATGCGTCCACGACCCGGTCGGTCACCGCGTACGCGACCGCCCACGGGCCCTGGACCAGCAGCGCGCCGCGTTCCTCCAGATCGGCGCGCACGGGCGCGAGCTTGGTGGCGTCGCCGTGCCGGACCGTGATGATGAAGCGCTCGCCGATGAACAGCATCATCTGGCCGGTCTCGACGATCTGCGACGTCTCGGTGATCTCACCGTGCGGCACGTATTGAGCGGTGCGCAGCACCAGGAAGTACACGGTGCCGAACTGCTCGAGCTTGGGCCGCTGCTCGGCCTTGACCGCGTCCTCGACCGCCAGTTCGTGCAGGCCGTACGTGCGGGCGATGGCGAACATCTCCTGCTCGGAGGGCTCGTGCAGGCCCAGCCAGACGAACGCGCCGTCCTGGGAGGAGGCTTCGCGCAGCGCCTCGTCCGGCGTGAACTTGCCGGGCTGGCGCTTGCCGTCGACGTACACGCCGCAGTCCACGACCGCGCTGCCGGCACCGCGGAACTCGGTGTCGGCCGTCTGCCCGTCGGCCGTACCGAGGAAGCGGTTCACCACCCGGACCGGGGCGGTCCAGGCTCGCGACAGCGGCCGGTTGCTGCGGTCGCTCATGTGGGCTTGCGTACCTCGTCGATGGCGGCGGCCAGCCGGCGTACGCCCTCGTCGATCTGGTCGACGGTCACCGCCGAGAACGCGAGCCGCAGCGAGTGCCGGCCGCCGTCCAGCACGAAGTCCGTACCCTTCACCACCGCCACGCCCTTCGCCGTGGCCAGCGGAAACAGCTTCTCCACGTCAACATCATCAGGCAGATCGACCCAAAGGAAGTATCCGCCGTCCGGTTCGGTGAACGTCGCGCCCGGAATATGCCGGCGGATCGCTTCGGCCAGCACGCGGGCGCGCTCACCCAGCGCTCGCCGTACGGTCGCGATCGAACGGTCGATGTCGCCGGAGACGCAGAACTGGTGCACGATCGCCTCGGACACCATGCCGGGCGAGATGTACAGGTTGGTGGCCTTCTTGGCGATCGCGCCGATCAGCGCCGCCGGACCGACGAGATATCCGACCCGTACCCCGGGGCAGACCGTCTTGGTGAAGCTGGACGCGTGCACCACCACGTTGTCGGTGTCCATCGACAGCATCGACGGCAACGGCTCGCCGCGGAAGCGGATGTCGACGTACGGGTCGTCCTCGAAGATCACGAACCGGTACTCGGCCGCGAGCTGGAGCAGCGCCCGCCGCCGGTCCTCGGACAGCGTCACACCGGCCGGGTTCTGGTAGTTGGGGATCACATGCGCGATCTTGGGCCGCAACCCGGACTCGAGCAGTCCGCGCAGCTCGTCGGTGTCCAGGCCGTTGGCGTCCATCCGGACCTGGTGCACCTTGCCGCCCAGGTTCTGCAGGCTCAGCAGCGTACGGTCGTACGTCGGCCGTTCGACAACGACGTCGTCGCCGGCCTGGACCAGGTGGTTGAAGAGGAACGCGTCGGCCTGCAGTGAGCCGTTGGTCACGATGACCTGCTCCGGCGCGACGCCGTGCTTGTCCGCGATCCACTGGCGCAACGGAACGTAGCCGACGGACGTGCCGTACGCCGTCATCCCCGCCGGATCGGCCTCGAACGCCCGGGCGGCCGCGGCCTTGAGTCCCGCCACGTCGATGATGTCCAGGGACGGCGCCCCACGGGCGAACGAGATCAGCTGCTCAGCGCTCATGGCGACCAGCTTACGAGGCCGCTCGATACACTCTTGTTGTGCCTGCATCCGAGGGCTTGTCCGGGTTCTCCGCGCCGTCCGAAGGACCAGGCGCCGGAAGCAGCACAGCGCCGTTACGCGTCGCCGGGGCACTCGTCGTGGACGATGCCGGGCGCATCTTCTTCCAGAAGCGGTCCGCCACGCGCACGCTGTTCCCGAACACCTGGGACGTCGTGGGCGGCCACGTGGAGGAGGGCGAGACGCTCGAGGACACGCTGCGGCGCGAGGTGACCGAGGAGACCGGCTGGCAGCTGGTCGTCGTGCTCGGCGAGGTCGGGAATTACACGTACACCGGCGAGGATGGGCTGCAACGGGTCGAGACCGACTTCCTGATCCGGGTGGACGGCGACCTCGACCGGCCCAGGCTGGAAGTGGGCAAGCACACCGAGTACCGGTGGCTCGGACCGGACGATCTTGCAGTTCTGGACGAGAACCGGCAGATCAATGATGGGATGATCCGGCGCATCGCTGAGGACGGGTTCGCGGTCCTGCGCACGCTGGGCCTTTAGACCGCACCGCTATCCTCGGCGGACGACACCTCAAGACGAAGGATCCCACCCATGATTGGACTGGTGCTGGCGGCCGGTGCGTCGCGCAGGCTGCGGCCATACACCGACACCCTGCCCAAGGCGCTCCTTCCGGTCGACGGCGAGACGACGATCATGGACATCTCGCTGCGCAACCTCGCCGCGGCCGGGCTCACCGATGTCACGATCGTGGTGGGGTACTGCGCGGACGCCGTCGAGGAACGGATGGCGGGATTCCAGGACAAGTACGGCGTGACGATCACCCTTGTGCACAACGACAAGGCGGAGGAGTGGAACAACGCGTACTCGCTCTGGCTCGCGCGCGAGCAGTTCGCCGACGGCGCGCTGCTGGTGAACGGCGACACCGTCCACCCCGACAGCGTGGAACGCACGTTGCTGGCCAACCGCGGTGCGGGCATCCTGCTGGCCATCGATGACGTCAAGAAGCTTGCCGAAGAGGAAATGAAGGCGGTATTCGACTCGACGGGCCAACTCGTCCGGATCACCAAGCTCATGGACCCGGGCGAGGCGCACGGCGAGTACATCGGCGCCACGTTGATCGAGAAGGACGCCGCGGCCGGGCTCGCAGACGCGCTGAAGGCGACATGGGAACGCGACCCGGGGCTGTACTACGAGGACGGCTACCAGGAGTACGCGGACCGCGGCGGTGAGGTGCGCGCGGCGGCGATCGGGGAGGTGGACTGGATCGAGGTGGACAATCACGCCGATCTGGCCCGGGCGCGGGA
>DATBGW010000179.1:0-2335 GCA_036557765.1 Actinoplanes sp. | reverse complement strand
CGCTGGGGACCCGGGAAACGGCGCCGCCGAGGTGGTGGATGTGCAGTTCGGTCAGGGGGTTCGGCAGCGTGCCGTACGACCTCAGCAGCGATTCCACGAATGTGGCGTCGAGTGCCGGCATGAACGCCGATCGGAAGTAGTTGTGGATGCCGCGTGGATACAGCGGGTCGATCAGCGACTGCATGGCCACATAGGGCATCGGCCCGAACAGGTCGGCGATCGGTGTGGCGAGCTCCCGGAATCCCCGCGTGTGGCCGTCACCCTCCGCCAGCGGGCCCGACCACATGCCGAGAATTGCCACGACCGGCTTGCCGTGTACCGACTCGGGCAGGAACGGGACGGGTGGCGCAGTGGTCAGATTGAGCACAGTGGACAAGCCGTCGGGCGCTGCAGCGCATGCCTTCCGGTATCCGTCCAGAATCTGCGCGGCGTCGTCGCCCGAATAGAACACCGCACCGGCGAAGACGGTTGGCCCCACGTCGTGCAGCGCGTACTCGAACGACGTGACCACCCCGAAGTTGCCGCCACCGCCACGCAGTGCCCAGAACAGGTCTGGATGTTCCTCGGCGCTGGCTCTGAGGAACCGGCCGTCCGCCGTCACAACGTCCGCCGAGACCAGGTTGTCGGCCGTCAGCCCGGCGCGGCGGACCAACCAGCCCATGCCACCGCCGAGAGTGAAACCGGCGATCCCCGTGCTCGAAACGAGCCCGCCGGTTACCGCGAGGCCGAATGCCTGCGTCTCATTGTCGAATTCTTTCCAGACGTTGCCGGCCTGGGCCGTCGCCAGTTTGCGCTCGGGATCGATCCGGATGCCCTTCATGGCGGAAAGATCGAGGACCAGACCGTCATCCACAGTGGAGAAGCCCGGAATGCTGTGACCGCCGCCCCTGATGGCCAGTGGCAGGTTCTCGCTGCGGGCGAACTGCACGCCCTTGATGACATCGGCGACCCCGGCCGCCCGAAGGATCAATGCCGGACGCCGGTCGTGCGCGCCGTTCCAGATCGAACGCGCTTCGTCGTACCCGTCCACCTCCGGTCCGAGCAGCGCGCCCCGCACGGATTGGGCCAGCTCGGCAAGGGTCGCTTCACCCAACGCCGCGGTCCCGTGTTCTGTCGTAGTCATGGAGTTCCTCCTGAGTCCGCACACGACCTACCCCAGTGACGCTATGGACCCGCCCCTGTGCAGCGCCTTAGCGGGCCTTAGCGGGTCTGAGCGGCCAGCGCGACGGCCCGTGAGCGACCGATCCGGCAGTCGGCTTCGCTGAACAGCTCAGCCGATTCGGCGACATAGCGCCGGGCGGCCTGGTGGGCGCCGTCGTCCATGGCCAGCTCGGCCGCGAACTGCAACGCCCACGCCGTGAGCCGTGGGTAGCCCTGCGGCCGGAACGCATCCGCCGCCTGATCCGCCAGGCGTCGGCCCAGGGCCACGTCGCCGGAGAACAGTTCGACCACTGCGAGATCCAACAGGCTGCCGGCCACCCCGGGCCCGTCGTCGGCCTCCTCCCCGCGCGCCACAGCCATGCATGCGAGCCGGCGGCCGTTCTCGATATCGCCGGCCGCGGCGTCGGTGAGACCGAGGTTTGCCAGCGTCAGGTTCTCCCCGCGCCGGTCGCCGAGTTCGCGACGCAGCCGCAACGCCGTGTTGAGGTGGACCCGGGCGGCATCGAACTCCCCACGATCGCGCTCGATGCAGCCGAGGTGGTGCAGGGCGAGCGCCGATCCGGCGTCGTCGGCGATGTCATCGAAGATTTCCGCAGCGCGTTGGGCAGCCGCGGCGGCCGACCCGAGGTCCCGCTGCAGCCGGTGCGCCGTCCCGATTTCGGACCAGACGTAGCCGGGAGCAGGTACCCGCGCCACCTGGCTACCGATCAACGCCGTTTCCTCGAACGCCGGAACCCACCGCCCCGCGCATGGGATGAGCACGACGGCGGCGGTGACCGCGGGAAGGAACGAGGGGGCCTCCGGGTCGACCCGCTCGATGGCGGTCAGCGTGTCGTGCAGACGGGCGAGGGCCGTCGGTACGTTCTCCCGGAACAACTCCACCTGGCTGAGCAGCCAGTGGGCGGTGGCTCCGATCCGAGCGGAGCTGAGCTGTTCCGCGTGGATCAGTCCCTGCGCAGCGGTCTCAGCTGCCGCTCGCACGTTGCCGGTGAGCGGTTGGAAGAAGCCGGCCTGCAGCCGGGTGAAGGCAACGTCGACAGGCGAGCCAACGGCCTCCCTCGCGGCGACCGCGGCGGCTCCCAGCTCGGTGAACCGGGACGTGTGACCCTGCCGCGCTTCGAGCAACGCGAGCGCCAGCAGTGCACGTGACCGCTCCTCCGCGGCCGGCGAGGCG